>DATHQY010000615.1:0-8194 GCA_035482215.1 Polyangiaceae bacterium
GGGGGGAGGCGGGGGAACGAAGCGCTCGGGCGGCCGGCTGATTGTGCGCGGCGGAGGCCCGGACGAAGTGCGGGCGGTCGCAGGCGGTGCGACGACCTCCGAGGGCGCCAGCGAGGCGAGGCTGCCCGGATGGACCTCGGGGTCGATCTTGCGAATGACGAGATTGGCGACCATGCGGAGCGCGGGCATGTTCACGGCGACAGTCGAGAGAACCCCGATGACGCCCCACTCCATCCGTCGAAGGTAAACCTTGTGCTCCGCGTAGCGGAGCATGCACGACTCGAGCTCATCGCCGCCGCTGCCGATCGTCTCGTAGAGCCGCGTCACCCGAGGGCCGACCTCCGCGAAGAGGTCGCCGTCGAAGATGGTCGGCAAATCCCGCGCGATGAGCGCGCCGCTCGACGAGATGACGAAGCTTCCGTAGACGCCCTGGACGTCGCGCAGCGTGCGAAGCGTCTCCTCGATTCCCGGCATGCTCAGAGCCCCAACAGGTTGCGAAGCGCAGCGACGTCCGCCTCGGGCTTCGGGCGCAGCGCCACGACGTCTCCACTCGCTTCGAGGACGAAAAAGCAGCGGGCGGCCTTGAAGACGCACTCCATGGCCATGAAGCGCTCCGCGCCGAGCTGTGCCCCGATGAGCTGCGTGAGCCGGGTCGCATATGCCGCCATATCGGCGAAGTCTTGGGTGCCCCCGTCGTTGAGCTCGAGGCTCCCGTCGATCCCGAGCCGGAGGATCACCGAGAAGTCCTCGCTCCGCAGGACGTGCCCGTTGACTTCGAACGGTGTGACTTGAAACTCAACGGACTCCACCAGAGTGTCCACGCGCGAAGGCTTTGGCCGTGGCGAGCGGCCGTCGGAACGGATCGTGACGACGCTCTGCGCCGCCCGTTCGTCGCGCGCTTGGGCCGCGCGGAGGAGGAGGCTTTGCCAGCTGCTCGCCACGGTCTCGGCCGCAGGCCATTCGCGGTCTGCCGCCTCGAAGGCACCCTCGCTCCAGAGCAAAATCTCGAGCGCGGCCGGGTCTCCGACGAGCGATCGCGATACGGCGTGGACGACGGACCCCCCGCGAAAGTACAGGTACCCGACGTTGCCGTTCGACGTGACCCGCACCACCCGATGCGACCCGGCGAGGCATTCCATCTGGACAAGGTCGCCCAGGCTGGCACCCTTGATTTGCGCTTGAAACCCCGGGCGTGAATCGCTCTGGGGGCTGCGGTCGGAAGGACCCTTCGACGTCATGGTGAGCATCGCATTCACGAGCATTCATCCGGGAGGCCGAAGCGTCTTCGCATGCCTTCCCTTGCATGTCTTACCAGGCGCCACGTTTCGCGCGGGTATCATCCCATTCGTCGCGATGGTCGAACGTTTGGCAGGCGCCTCTGCCCTCGCGGCAGCCTATCCCGCGCGCGCCGGCTCCCGATAGGCTGCGGCAGGCTCGATCATGGTTCGCCTCTCGCCGCGTGCGCGGCCGATCCTCTTCGTTATTGCCGTCGTCCTCGCCCTCTCAGGGGCTCTCGGGGTCGCCGTTCACGGGCTCGTCGAACGGCACCGGACGCCGCTCGATACGGCGCGCACGCTCGCGGAGCACGGGCGCTATGCCGAAGCGGAAACGATCTACCTCGCCCTCGCGAGGCACTCCGTGCCTTCGCTGCCGGCGCTGGTGGAGCTCATGGACAACCATCGCAATGTGCTCCTCCTTGCGGCCAATCACCGTCTTTCGCCCGAGCGGCCGGAGCTCCTGCAGGCGATCGCCGCCAGCGAGACCGCGATCGATTCCGTGCTCATGTCGCCCGGCCTGGCTCCCGATGTCGCCCTCCTCGCGCAGTTCTGGAACAAGGTGACGCGCGGCGAAGCCACGCCGGAGGATCGCGCCATCGTCGTTGCTGTCGCCGCGTCGGACCCGCCCGCGCCGTGGTCGAATCATCTCCTCGGGCGCGAAGCCGACGACGACGATCGGGATTCGGAGGCCGCGGAGGACTTCGCGCGCGAAGCCGGTGCCTTCGAGGGCCGTCGTGACGATGCGGACGCGGCGTTCGCCGAATGGGTGGAGACGCAGGACTGGGCGCGTATCGGCCGCGCGCTCCGGAACCCGCGCTTCGCCCGCCAGGTCCGCGCCAGCCTGCGCATGAAGGCGGCCGTCGCCCGGCGCGACGGGCTCGAGATGGCGCGTTGGTTCTTTCCCGCCCAATACGAAGACGTCACCGCAGGGATCCTGTTCCTCGTGATCGCGTCGGGCGTCGTATGGTTTGCAATCTGCGCGCAGATCGGCCTCATCGGCCAGCGCGCGCGCTTTCGCATCGCTCTTTACGGCGCGGCGTTCGTCCTCGGGGTCCTGAGCACGTACGTCACGCTAGCCCTGGCGATCGTCGAGCACGCCCTCGGCTTCGTCGAGACCGGGCAAATGGTTCGTGACGCGATCTACTTCGTCGTCGGCGTCGGACTGCGCGAGGAGCTGTCGAAAGCGTTGCTCGTGCTCCCCCTCATTCCCATCGTCGTGCGCTGGGGGCGGCGGCGCGAAGCACTCGCCTGCGGGGCCCTCGTGGGCCTCGGCTTCGCCGTCGAGGAGAACATCGGGTACTTCCAGATGGGTCTCTCGACCGCGCTCGCTCGCTTTCTCACGGCGAACTTCCTCCACGTGGGCACGACGGGTCTCGTCGCCGTGGCCCTCGACGATCACTTTCGCGGCCGCCAAAACGAACCGGGCGAGCTCTCGCGAACGCTGATGCTCGTCATCCTTGTCCACGGCCTCTACGACTTCTTTCTCTCGAGCAGCTCCGTCTCCGGCGGATCGTTCCTGGCGATGTTCGTGTTCGTGCTGTTGACGCGCCGCTTCGTCGACGTGCTCCGCCAGTTGCCCGGACGGGAAGGGCCCCTCCTGCGCTGGTTTTGCATCGGGCTTTCGGTTGTGGCGGGGGCGAGCTTCGTCTACGCGTGCACGATTGTGGCGCCGCAGGAGGCGATTTTTGCGCTTCTCGAGGGGGTGCTCGGCCTCGCGATCGTCACGTACGTCTTCGTCCAGGAATTTAGCAGCATTTAGAGCAAGAGTCTTTTGACCGGTGGGTGGCCCCGGACGGGCGGGACGGAACGGCACGCGACCTGCTATACGAGGCCGGTCGACATGCGAGTACGGCCGACGCAATGGTGGCTTGCGCAGCTGCGAAAACGGCGCGAGCGGATGGACCGCGAGACGCTCGACCTTTCCGTTCCGATTGAGTTTGCGTCCGCCGAGGAGCAGAAGGCTGCGGTTGCGTTCTTCAACGCCGCGTTTCGCGCCGAAGAGTCCGGTCTCCGCCAAGCTCACGAGCTCGCGGACCAAGTCGCGGCGACGGATCCGGATCTCGCGGAATGCCTCCGCCTGTACGGCGACGAAGAGGGCTGGCACCGCCAGCTCCTGACGCAGTTCCTGGCCTGGCTCGGCGGCGAAGTCCGGCCCATGGGGCGGACGACGCGCACGTTCTACCGCCTTTACGGCCGCGCGAAGCAAATGGAGTCGATCGTGCTCGTGAACCTCATGTTCGAGACGATCGGGTCGACGACCTATCGGCTCGCGCTGCGGCGCGCGACGCACCCCGCCGTGCGGCAGATGCTCACGATCCTGACACGCGACGAGTCGTTCCACGTCCCGCTCAACGTGCACTTCCTTCGTTCCGCGCTCGCGCGGACCGACGTCAAGGCGCGCTGGCGCCTGCGGGCGATCCATCATGCGACGTTCGTGGCGCTTCTGGCGTCGACAGTCCCGAGCCGCCGCCGCGCGGAGACGTTCGACCGCATCCCGCGGCCCGTGCTCGCGCGCGCGTACGCGACGGAGCTCGCGCGGCTCTTCATCGACGAGAAGGATCTCGGCCTCGCGCCGTCGAACGCTTTCTTGCGGGTGTTCGGGCTCGACCGCACCGAGCTTCTCCGCGGCCCCTCGCAGGTGAGCGTGGAAGCGGCGGAGCAGGCCGCCGAACGCGACAACGTCGTCGTTCAAGCCTATTGAACGACGGGTTCTCGTGATCGCCGGCTCCGTTCGCTTCGCCCGCTTCGCGCTCTTCGCGTGGGCCTTGCTCGCCTATGACGTCGCCGTCGTGGCATGGGGAGCCTACGTGCGCGCGTCCGGCGCCGGGGCCGGGTGCGGCCGGCACTGGCCGACCTGCAACGGCGAGGTCGTGCCGCGGGCGCCGCAACTCGCGACGCTCATCGAGTTTTCGCACCGGCTGACGAGCGGCGTGGCGTTCCTCCTGACCGGCGTGCTCCTCGCGTGGGCGTTCGTGGCGTTTCCGCAGGGCCATCGCGTTCGCAAAGGTGCGATCGCGAGCATGGCACTGATGGCGGCGGAGGCCGTGATCGGCGCGGGTCTCGTGCTCCTCGCGCTCGTCGCCCACGACGCGTCGGTGCGGCGCGCAGTGGGCGTCGGGCTGCATCTCGTGAACACGTTCTTTTTGCTCGCTGCGACGAGCCTGACCGCGTTCTGGGCTTCCGGCGGCGGGGCCTCCGGGCCGCCCCCCGCAGCCGGTCCGGCGCCGCGGCTCCGTTCGTACGGCGCGCTCCTCCCGGCGCTTGGCGTCCTTCTCGGCGGCATGGTCGTGGTCGGCGCAAGCGGCGCGATCACGGCGCTGGGCGATACGCTCTTCCCAGTGCCGTCGCTCGCCGCCGGCCTCGCGCAGGACTTCTCGCCGAGCGCGCACGTCTTCGTGCGCCTGCGCGCCGTTCATCCGGTGCTGGCGGTGCTCTTGGCAACGGGGATCGTCGTGGTCACAGCCTTTGCCCGCGCGGCACGGCCGACGCATGCCGTGACGGTGCTCTCTCGCGTCACGGGCGTCCTCGCCGTTGCGCAGGTGGCGATGGGCCTTCTCGACATGACGCTGCGGGCGCCCGTCGCGCTGCAGCTGATGCACGTCGTGCTCGCGGACGCGCTGTGGATGGCGCTCGTGCTGACGACCGGCGCGGTACTATCGGAGGCGCCGTCGGAGTCGTGGGCACGGGGCGCACGCGAGCGCGAACAAGAACGAGAGCAACACGGCGCACGCGAGAAGAAGTCCGGGATCGCGCGCGGGGTCTCGCGATTTTCATGAGCTTCCGGCGTGTTGCCGGCCGTCCTGAAATTGCAGGTCCGGACCGCCCTCCTTGCGTGCGCGTGCGTACTGCTATATCGTACAAGTTGCTCACGAACGTTACCGGGCTCCACCACGCTCTCTCGACTTTTGGGACCGCGAATGGCCGTGCCTTCTGACGCAGCCGTGCCGTCCCGCTGATTACGAGCGTGGCGGTCTATCCGAGTCCCGCGGTATTTTCGGATGGTGGGCCGTATTCGCCCCTTTCACATGGGGCTTTTTGAGATCGCGCCGCCGGTCCGGACCGAAAGAGATACTACATGGGCAATCGACTTTACGTGGGCAACCTTCCCTTCAGCGCTACGCAGGAAAGCGTACGCGACGCCTTCGCCAAATCCGGTGAAGTGAGCGAAGTTCATATCGTTACGGATCGCGAGAGCGGGCAGTCGCGTGGTTTCGCGTTCGTCACCATGGGCAACGCTCACGAGGCCGCCGCCGCGATTACGGCGATGAATGGAGCCAACCTCGAAGGCCGCGCGTTGCGCGTCAACGAAGCCGAGGATCGCCCGCAGCGCTCTGGCGGAGGTGGCGGAGGTGGCGGCGGCGCCCGCTTCGGCGGTCGCGGCCAAAGTAAGTGGTGAGCCAAAAGGCAAGACCGCTCGGGGATGGCGAAAGAAAAGAAAAGCCGGGGGTCCGCATCACGAACCAGTTTCGTCGTGGGCAGGGGATGGTCTACGACCTCTCCTGCGACGACGTGCGGCTGACTCTCGAGATCACCACGCGTTCGACGAGCGAGTCCGAAGAGGAGTGGCACGTCGAGGCGTTCGCGCGCGAATCTCCCGGCCGACCGACACTGGACGAGCCGGGGGGGACTCGGATCGACGCGCTTCGTGCAGTCGCTCGCTCATGGGCTGCCAAGCGAGGTGCTTACGGTTTCCCCGCGCTCAACTGGGACGGGGTCACGGAAGCCTTGCTGGCGGTGCGAGCCATTTGATTGGTCCTGGCGAGCCGGGGGCCCGCGCCGGCTCGCGCGGATCTCGGCGAACGTGGGACCCGAGCCGCTTCAAATCGTACATCGCGCAACTCCGCGGCATTCCGCTCCAGACGCGGAGAGCGGACGTCGCATGCTCACGTTCGTCGTCCATCGTCCGTCGTAGGGCGAGCGGTCGGCGCCGGCTCCGGGTCTCGCTGGAATGCATCCATGCAGAGGCCAAGGGCTGCCATGAAAGGAATTATTAGGTGTTAGAACCGTCGTTTGCTGCCTTGGGCCTCTCGCCTCCGCTTTTGCGCGCGTTGGAGGACGAGGGTTATACGCGCCCTACGCCGATCCAAGCCGGCGTCGTGCCCAGCGCGCTCGAAGGACGCGATGTCCTTGCCTGCGCCCAGACCGGTACCGGCAAGACCGCCGCGTTCGTGCTGCCCATCCTCCAGCTTCTCGCCGCGGAGCCGGCCAAAGGTCGGATTCGCGCGCTGATCCTCGCGCCCACGCGCGAGCTCGCGTTGCAAATCGCCGAGCGCGTCGCGGCCTATGGCCGCTATCTGAATCTGCGGCACGTGGTGATCAACGGTGGCGTGAGCCAGCGCTCGCAGGAAGCGCGTCTGCGCGTCCCGCCGGACATTCTCGTCGCGACGCCGGGCCGGCTCCTCGATTTGATCGGTCAGCGCGTCATCCAGCTCGGCGGCGTTACGCATTTCGTGCTCGACGAAGTCGACCGCATGCTCGACATGGGGTTCGTGCACGACGTACGGCGTGTGATCGCCGCGCTGCCGCGCGCGAGGAAGACCTATTTCTTCTCGGCGACCATGCCGCGGCCGATCGAGAGGCTCGCGGAGTCGATGCTCGTGCGCCCCGTGCGCGTCGCCATCGAGCCCGCCGTGCGAACCGTCGCAGCGATCGAGCAATCGGTGATGTTCGTGGCCACGGCCGAGAAACGTGCCGCGCTCGAGCGCGTATTGCGGGATCCCAGCGTGGAGCGCGCGATCATCTTCACCCGTACGAAGCGCGGAGCCAGCCGTCTGTCCGATCAACTGGCTCGATCGGGAATCGGAAGCACGGCCATCCACGGGAACAAGTCCCAGAATGCGCGCGAGCGTGCGCTCGAGTCGTTCCGTCGCGGCGCGGTGACGGTGCTCGTCGCGACCGACGTCGTGGCGCGCGGAATCGACGTCGATGGGATTTCCCACGTCATCAACTTCGATCTGCCGAACGTTGCCGAGAACTACGTTCATCGCATCGGCCGTACGGGACGCGCCGGCGCCACCGGTTGCGCGATCTCGTTCTGCGAGCCCGCGGAGCGAGGTCTTTTGAAGGAGATCGAGAGTCTCACATGCCAGCGGCTGACCGAGCGCAGAACGGCGCCGATCGCATGAGCCGGAGCATGCCCCACCCTTTTGGAGAGCGAGCCGACCAATGAAAACAAGCACCGCTGCTGGAAGGCGCGTTCCCCGAGACGCGCGCTTGACGCAATTTCGAACCGTCCTCGACGCTCTCATCGAATCTCTCGACGCGTCCGTGCGGCTCGTTCGATGGCAAGAGGGGGAGAGCAAGCCTGAGGCTCTCGAACGCAGCGCAGCTCTCCTCCTCGAGCGCCTCGGATCGGCCAACCGGCTGGCAGCCGCGAGGTTCGTTGGGGCGCCCGCTTTCGTGGTCACCAGCACCGCGATCGGCGAAGCCATCCAGGCTCTCGATCAAGCGTACGCCGAGTACCGGCGAACCAGCGCGAGGGGCCCGTCCGCCCTCGAAGAAGCCGCGGTCGCCCTCGACGCGGAAATCGGCCGCATCAAGCTCGACGCCGGGAAGTGGGAATGACCGCTGGCGGGTGCCTCGCACCCGCCCGCTCTCACTCAGCGAGTGTTGACCGGGAGCATCGGCTCGGGAGCGACACGCGGAGCGTATTCGGCCGTCCCGTCGACATGAAGGACGCGCGAGCAATACGCCGATCCCACGGAGCCCGTGCAATCGTCATCGCCGCGAAATGACGTCTGTCCTGCGTCGAGCGCGCGCATCACGGTCGCCGTCAGATCGTGCTCGCCGTCGACGCATCGCGGGTCGCCGCACGGGAAGAGGAACAGCGCCGGCGCGCGGTCGAGTACGACGTGGCGTACGTGCTTGTTCGTTCCAACGCCGGTGTCCTCGACGATTTCGAGCTTCAGGCTGACGAG
>DATHQY010000616.1:0-13573 GCA_035482215.1 Polyangiaceae bacterium
CACGAACGTCGACGATCTGCCGGTCGCGGCGCCTCCGCCCGATGCGTCCACGGTCGTCAGCGCGGCGCCGACCGCGAAACCCCAGTGGCAGCGAGGGCCGGTGAGTCCGCCGCCGTCTACGGATGACTGTAATCCTCCTTATACGGCGGACGCGAAAGGCCACATTCACTTCAAGCCGAATTGTATGTAGTGTCCGCGAAAAGCGTCGCTTCGTGACCGCGACGAAAGCCTCTCTCCATGCTTAGGGTCTGCTAAAGATGCGGCGAATTCGGGCACACGGAGCCGCAGTCCTTCTCGCGCTATCGGTCGCGCTGCCGGTATTTTCCGAAGCGGCCCAGGCCGACGACAAGAGCGACAAGCAGATGTGCATCGCGGCAGCGGAACAAGGACAGAGCCAGCGCGACGACGGGCAATACCGCGCCGCGCGCGATTCGTTCTTGAAGTGCACGAGCGACAAGTGCCCGCACGTCATCGTGCAGTCGTGCACCAAGTGGCTACGCGAGCTCGACGAGAGCTCTCCCACGATCGTCCTTGGCGCCAAAGACGCGCAAGGCAACGACCTCACCGACGTGAAAGTCACGTTCGACGGCGCGCCTTTCGCCACCGCGCTCACCGGCAAGCCGATGGAGGCCGACGCGGGCGAGCACGTCGTGCGTTTCGAGCGCGAAGGAAGCATCCCCGTCGAGCAGAAGCTCCTGCTTCGTGCGGGCGAGCGCGCACGCGTCGTGAGCGTCACGCTGCTGCCCGTGCCCGTCGCCGCGGACGCTTCCACGGAGGACGCGGAGGAGACGCCGCCCCCGCCGCCGCCTCCTCCTCCCGAGCCGGTCTTTTCCGCGCATCACGTCACCTCGGGTGCGCTGGGGCTCGGCGCCGTGGCCGCGGCGGTGACGGCCACCTTGTTCCTCGTCGAATCCAACAAGAAGCAGAGCGACGCCGAGAACCTGCGCGGGAATCTGCCGTCGAACGCGTGCACCGGCGTGTCGTCCGCGCTCTGCTCGAACCTTGCGCACCAGGTGCAGCTGCAGCATGACGACGTGAACATCGGGACGGGCCTCTTCATCGGCGCCGGGGTCCTCGCCGTCGGCGCGGTCGCGTCGTGGGTGCTCTGGCCGAAGCCGGAGAGCCAACAGACGCAGACGACGGGCCTGCTCGTGCCGGTTCCGGGCGGCGCAACGCTCCAGATCGCGGGAACGTTCCGATGAGCGGCACGACGCTCGGCGTGTCCCGCTGGCTGGCTGCGAGCGCCTCCGTGTTCGTGATCGCCGTTGCGACGGCGATAGCGAACGGGTGCGGCGGGATCGACTGCACGGAGACGGCGACGTGCCCCGGTGCGGCGGATGCCGCTCCGGATCAACGCGTCGTCGACGTGACGTTGCCGCCGAACGGACCGGATGCTTCGATTGGTCCGGAAGCGCAGCCCACCGAGGAGACTGGCGCCGTCGCCGAGGAGCCCGTCGACATGGGCGACGCGGAGCCCGACGCGTTCGATGCGACCCTCGACGCGGCGGACGACGTGGTCGAGGAGCCTGCGATCGAAGACGCGGAGCTCAGCGCAGACGTTCGCACGATCCCCGATGCGCGAGCCGACGCGGCGGATGCCCAGGCGATGGGCGATGGCTGCGTCAATCGAGGCGGACCGGAGAACTGCACGAACGGCATCGACGACAACTGCGATGGCTTGATCGACTGCGCCGATCCGCAGTGCGTACCGGACGCGGGGTTCCAGGGATACACCTGCGTGCCGTCGCCGCCGTCGGGTTGGGTGGCGCCGGTCGTTCTCTATGACTTCACGGGATCGGCCATTCCGGCGCCGACGCCTCCCTCGTGCGGCAGCAACTACCCCGTGCGCGCGTTCGTCGCCCACGACCAACCCAGCCCGCCCGCCTCGACGTGCACCTGCACATGCGGTGGAGTGAGCGGCGCGTCGTGCACGAGTCCTACGGTCACGTTCTACTCCGACGGGTGCAACACAGCCCTCGGCGCGAGCCCCGTGCCGACTTCGTGCACGCAGGTCCTCAGCCGAGGGGGTATCAACGGCATCAAGCTGACCAGCGCGGGGTCCCCGTCGGGCGGCGGATGCGATGCCGGCGTGGCGTCGACGATTCCCACGTTCGACAACACGAACGACTGGCTGCGGACCGGCGGCGGATGCACGACGGCGCGTGAGCACGCCGGCGTCCCGCCCGTTCAGGGGGGCTGCGCCGCGAACCAGGTCTGCGTCGAAAATCCGCCGTCCTCGCTCGGCGTTCACATGTGCGTGGCTCTCGAGGGCTCGCAATCGCTATGCGGAGCCGCCAACGGCGTCACCGGATACGACGCCGGGTTCACGTACTACGAGAGCGACACCGACACGCGGGTCTGCAGCGGAGCGGGCTGCAACTGCGGCTCGCCTTCGTTGACCTGCACGCCGACCGTGACGGTCGGAAACTCGAGTACGTGCAATTCGCAGCCGAGATCCGAGACGACGACCTGCGATCCGACCACCAACTATCCGAGCGGCGGCACGCAAATGGTTTGGGCCGTGGGCTCCTCCACGCCGAGCGGCGGTTCTTGCGCCCCCACCGGGTCCGGGACGCTCAACGGGGGAATCACCAAGACGGGCGTCGTCACGGTCTGCTGCGTGCAATGAATTGCCGCGTCCCGCGGCGAGGACGGCCATGAGTCGAAAGCTCGAAGGAAGGCGAATCGTCATCACCGGCGTATCGCGCGGTGTCGGCTACGAGACGGCGAAGCTCTTTCTCGACGAGGGTGCGCGGGTACTCGGCGTTGCGCGGGATGCCCGACGGCTTTCGCGTGCCGCGGAGTCGCTTGCGCCGCTCGGCGATTTCGCAGCACTCTGCCTCGACCTGGGCCACGCGCAAGCGCCCACCGAGGTGACCGCAGCGGTCCGCGATCGATGGGGCGCGCTCGACGTGCTGTTCAACAACGCGGCGATCTTGATTCAGGCCGGCGACCCGGGCTCTTTCGAACAGGAGCCCGCGGGTGCACTCGAGCAGTCCTTCGAGACGAACCTGATGGCGCCCTTCCGGCTGACGATGGCGTTCCTGCCGCTTCTGCGGAAAGGCAACGAGCCGCGTATCGTGCACGTGGGCTCGGGCGCCGGCACGTTCGAAGGCGTGCGCCTCGAAGGCATCGCGAGCTATCGCCTGAGCAAGTGGGCCCTCAACGGGCTGACGCTCTTGCAGGCGACCCACCTCAAGGGGCAAATCGCAGTCAACGCGTTCGACCCAGGGTGGGTGAAGACCGATCTGGGCGGCCCCAATGCGCCGGGCAGTCCCGCCGATTCGGCCAAGGGCGCGCTCGCCGTGGCGATCCTCCCGTTCGAGATGACGGGACGCTTCTGGAAGGACGGCAGCGAGATCCCGTTCTGACGGCTCCAGCCCTCGAACTCAGAACTGCGCGAGAAACCGCGGATCGTTTTCGAACAGAAGGCGAATGTCGGGGATGCCGTACCGCACCATCGCGACGCGCTCGACGCCCATTCCGAACGCGAATCCGGACCACTTGTCCGGATCGATCCCGCAGCTTTCGAAGACGACCGGGTGGATCATCCCGCTCCCGAGGATTTCGATCCATCCGGTGCGCTTGCACACGCTGCATCCCGCGCGCGTTCCGTCCGCGCGCTTGCAGAACGGGCAGCCGAGGTCGACCTCCGCCCCGGGCTCGACGAACGGAAAGTAGCTCGGGCGCAGCCGAATCGGCGTGCCGCCGCCGAAGAGGCGCTCCGCGAACTCGGCGAGGACGCCCTTGAGGTGCGCGAGCGTGACGCCCTGGTCGACGAGAAAGCACTCGATCTGGTGGAACATCGGCGCGTGCGTCACGTCGTCGTCCCGGCGGTAGACGGTGCCCGGCGCGATGAACGCCATCGGCGGAGCGTGCGTGCTCATCGCGCGAATCTGCACGTTGCTCGTGTGCGTCCGCAGGAGCGTACGGCGATCCGCGGGCGCGCCCGCGACGTTCACCCAGAAGCTGTCCTGCATGTCGGTAGCGGGGTGATCGGGCGGGAAGCCCAGCTTGGCGAAGTTGTTCTCCTCGAGCTCCACCTCGGGTCCGTCGTGGACGGCGAACCCCAGGCTCACGAGCACGTCGACAATTTCGTCGCGAACGCGCGAGATGGGGTGCGCGTGCCCGAGAGGTGCCGGCTCGCGGCCCGGAAGGGTCAGATCGAGGCGCGCAGCGGAGAGCTCGGCATCGCGCGCGGCGCGGGCGATGGCGGTGAGCCGCCCGTCGAACGCCGCTTCGACGTCTTCGCGCAGCACGTTGACGGATTCGCCGATCGCTTTGCGCGCACTCGCCGGCACGCTGCCCACCTGCCGCAAGATCGCGGTGAGCTCACCCTTCTTGCCGAGAATCTTCGCGTTTTCGTCGCGCAACGCCTGTTCGGTCGCGCAGCCTTCGAAGCGCTCGCGGAACGTGGCTCGAAGCACCGACAGTGACCGCTCGATCGAAGAGAACACCAGGGAGGGATCGGTCGTGCTCATTGGCGGCCCTGGGCATTAGCACACGCGCGCGGTACTCTGCGGAGCCGCTCGCACTCACTCTTGCTCTGCTTAACTGACCGCGCAAAAAACCCGTACGCAGAGGGCGAGGTCGACGCTGTGAAGCCCCCCCTTCCAAGTCAGAATCCTGGTGTTGGAGCCGCTACCGGATCCGACTCGGAAGACGTGCTCGACGACGACGATCTCATCGAAGACGAAGTCGAGCTGGAGCTTCCGACTCCGTCGGTGATGCCGAGCGAGAGCGCGAAAGTCGTTCTGGTCGCGGACGACGATCCCGACATCCGTGCGATGCTCGTGCGTGCGCTCGGCATGACGTACACGGTGTACGAAGCGCGCGACGGCGAGGAAGCACTCCAGATTCTTCACTCGATTCCGTTGCCGGACGCGTTCGTCTGCGACGTCATGATGCCCCGTCTCGACGGCATCGGTCTCGTCAAGGCCCTGCGAAAAGAGCCCTCGCTCTCGCGGATGCCCGTACTCTTTCTCACGGCCAAGGGCGGCCCGCTCGACGTCGTGACCGGCATCAACGCTGGGGCTCGCCACTACGTGACGAAGCCGTTCAAGATCGCCGATGTCCTCGCGAAGGTGGCCGGCATGACCGGCTCGGCCCCCGCGGCGAAGCGCTAAAGGCGCCCCCACCGATCGCCAATTTAGCGCCGCTTTCGGCGGCATTGGTGGGCAAACCGTCGGCCGGCCTTGAGCCAGCACGCTGCCCGTCCGCGCCTGTCCGGAGGACACTCGGCGCCGTCCCGTGACACCAACCGGTACCTCGGGGACAAGTCCGCGGCCCGATATCCTGGCTATGGGCACTTCATTGCCCGGGCAATGGAAGGCCTATGGAACGGGCAAATTCGCGCGGGTTTGGCGACCGTTGCCGGCAGCGATCGCGAGTTTCGAGAGCGCTGCATCGTGTTGGCACGAGATGTGTTTCCGGGCTGGGCATGCACCCCGTGTTCTTCGGTTTGAAGCGCGCGTACTACGCAACCCTGGGGCTCACACGCGGGACTCTCCGAAAAATGGGCCTCACCGCGGCTCGCATGGACATGCTCTACGTGATCCACAAGAGGGGGCGGTACCCAACGAAACAAGGCGCGTTGTGGCGCACCCTCGGCGTTTGTCCCTCGGTCGTCAGCCGCATGCTCAAACGGCTCGAGGAAATGGGGTACGTGGAACGCGACGTCGTTACGAACGACACGCGCAAGCGGACGGTCACGCTGACCAATAAAGGGCGTGCGCGCATCCTCCGCGCGATACGGCAATTCATCGGATGGGGCTATGCGCAGCTCGCGCTCGAATCGGCGCTCGAGCCCGAGCGTTAGCATAGCGCGTGGTACGCGCATGTGGCCGTCTCACGGGGGGAGGAGTTCCTCCGATTGATCCGGCTGGCTTTCGGCGATCGCGCTTCGTTCGTCGTCTACACGAGCGGACTGCCTGAGGACCAACTCCCTCGGGCGACGACCCTGGCCTCGCAGTGGGTGAGCTAGGAGCTCCTCGCCTGCCTCGAACGAGGCGCTTTGCTCAAGCGACGCCGCGGACGATCTCACGGAACGCGCCTGCATCCGCCACGGCGATATCCGCCAGGATCTTCCGATCCAGCGAGACTTCGGCCTTCTTCAGCGAGTGCATGAGACGCGAGTACGTCGTTCCGTTGAGGCGCGCCGCCGCATTGATGCGGGCGATCCAGAGACGGCGGAAGTCACGCTTGCGGAGCTTGCGGTGGGCGTATGCGTACACCCACGCCTTCATCACGACTTCCTTCGCATACGCGAAGAGGCGCGAACGAGCGCTGTGGAAGCCCTTGGCCGCCTTCAGAACGCGGTTACGGCGGCGGCGTGCCTTGAATCCTCTTTTTGCGCGGGGCATCGACTAATCCTCAACCGTACGGGAGAAGCCGCTTTACGTGCTTCTCCATCGACTTGTGCACCATGTCGTTTTGGCGGAGGCGGCGGAGGCGCTTGCGCGACTTCTCCTGCATTCCGTGGTTGCCGCCCGCCTTGGGGCGACGCACGCGGCCCGTACCGGTCACCCGGTAACGCTTGGCCGCCGCCTTCTTGGTCTTCATCTTCGGCATGGTCTGTACCTCGCCCCGAAGGGAACGGAGGGGCGCGGAGGGTGTCTCCAAACCGGCCCTCTGTCAAGGGTAGTGTCGATTTTGGCCGTCGTCTCAGGCGTCCGTCGGGACAGGCGCTGGCGGGTCAGGCGCCTGGCAGGGCTGCAAGAATGCCCTTCATCGCATTTGTCAGCCCGGACAGGCAGCCCTCTGCGTGGGCCCGTGCTGCGTCGAGGGCCGGCGCGGTGGTGTTCGCGGTGACCGGCACCCTGACATCGAAGTAGAACTTCGCCTTCGGCTCGGTACCGCTCGGACGCACCACGATGCGACCACCGGACGCCAGGTGAAAGGCGAGGACATCGCTCGGAGGGAGGCGGCCGCCCCCGATGTAATCCGTTATCGCGACGACCGGTTCCCCCCCAATCCGCACCGGGGGTGCCGCGCGAAGCGCGTGCATCATCGTCGGCGACTTCGCCACGCTCATCTGGCGGCTCGCGAAGACGCCCCAGCGCTCTGCGATGGCGTCGAGCGCATCGAGCAGCGTCTTGCCCTCGGCGGCGAGGCTGGCGGCGAGCTCGGCGACGACGAGGCCCGCCGCGATGCCGTCTTTGTCGCGCACGGCGTTACCCACGCAATAGCCGAGGGCCTCCTCGTACCCGAGCAGCACGTCGTATCCCTCATGTTCGAGCTCGATGGTACGGCGCTCGATCCACTTGAAGCCCGTAAGCGTCTCTTCGTACCGCGCGCCGAGATCGGCCGCGATGACCCCGAGGCAGGGCGACGACACGATGGACGTCACGACCGCGCTCTTCGCGCCACGCGCGCTGTCCGCGCTCCCGGCCGCCGATAGCAGGGCGTGGCCGAGGAGGACGCCGACTTCGTTGCCCGTTAGCATGCGCAGTCCCTGCTCGTGCCGTGCGACCGCGACGGCCAGGCGATCCGCATCGGGATCGTTGGCCAACACGAGCCGCGCGCCCCGCGCTGCGGCCAGGGCGAGCGCGCGGTCCATGGCACCCGGCTCCTCCGGATTCGGAAAGGCGACGGTGGGAAACGCGCCGTCCGGCTGCTCTTGCTCGGGAACCGTCGTCACGGCTGTGAACCCCGCTTCCCGCAGGACACGGCTCATGAGCTGATGGCCCACACCGTGGAGCGGCGTGTAGACGATCTGGATCGTGCGATCCTTGCGATTGCCGGCGTCGTGGGGGTCGCGTTTGCCGAGGCGATTCGACGCCGAACGGATGGCCGTGACGTACGCGTTCGCGAGATCGTCCCCGGCGAAGGCGATCGTGCCCGCATCGCGGGGCGCTTCGACTGCGGGGCCCAGGACCGCGAGGCCCAGGACCGCGGGGCTCAGGACGGCTCGCGCGATCACGCGAGCCGCCGGCGCCCGATCGATCGCGCGAGCGATCCGCTCGTCGAGCGGCGGCGCGATCTGGGCGCCGTCCCCTCCGTACACTTTGTAGCCGTTGTACTCGGGCGGGTTGTGGCTCGCGGTCACGACCACGCCCGCCGCAGCACCCACGTGCTTCACGGCGAACGCGACGAGCGGTGTGGGCACGGGCTCGCGAAAGAGCGTGACGCGCAAGCCCGCCCCGGCCAGGACGGCCGCGACGTCCTCCACGAAGACGTCGCTGCTGCGGCGCGCGTCGGCGCCGACGACCACGTGCGGCACGCCCTGGGCGGCACCGCCGGCACGATTCGCGGCCTCCTCACGCAACGTCTCCGCGAGTGCCCACGTCGTCCGGACGACGACCGCTCGATTCATTCGATTGGGCCCCGCGCCCATCACGCCCCGCAGTCCCGCCGTTCCGAACGCGAGCGGCGCGGCGAAGCGATCCGCGAGGTCCGTCGCAGCGAGATCCGGGGCGGCGAGGAGTGCGCGCAGCTCGTCTTGCGCCGCGGGGTCGACGTCGCCCGCGATCCAGTCCTCCGCGCGGCGGCGCAGATCGGCGTCCGCGCCGGTCATGAGGCGCCCGCGCAGGGCCCGCGGCCGCGCGGCAACGTCATGGATTGAAGTCGGCCGGCGGCGGCGGCGCCGCCGCCGGAGGTGGAGGCGGTGCGGCCGCAGGAGCCGGCGGGGGCGGCGGCGGCTTCGGCGGCGGCGGCGCCCTGCGCGCGGGCCTCGTCTCGGCGGGCTTGTCGCTCTTTCCGTGGTCCGGGGGGGGCGGCGGCGGTGCGGCCGGAGGGGGTGGCGCCAGCGCGTCCCCCTTGGTCACGTCGAACGACGGCGGCGTGTTCGGATCGCATCCGGGACCGAACCCCGTCGCGTCGAATGCGCTGACGACGTCGCCGCTCCGTTCCACGTCGCCCTTCTGGTTCTTCTGCGTGGCCGCGATGCGGACCACGTGCTTGCCCGCGCGCGACGGCGAGCAATACGACAAGAGGTAGAAGCTCCGCGTGCGCGCTTCCACCTGCGCGCCGACTTGGTCGAACGCTTTGACGATCGCCGTCTTGTCCGCGGCCATCGCCGTCCCGTTTTTTCCGATCGCGTCGAGCTCCTCCTGCTTGATCTCGGCGCCGAGGCCGATCGCGAACACTTCGAAAGGCGTGTCGTGGACGCGCTTCTCCATGTCGGCCTTCGGGACGCGGTTGGCCCGATCCGTCCCGTCGGTGAAGACGACGAGCGTTCCGAACTTGAGCGGCTGCGGCGCGCGCGAGAGCGCCGTCTGCAGCTCGTCGATCGCGCTCAGGATGGCGCCGTTCAAGTTGGTGCTCGGGTCCTTCGGCTTGAACGTCGCGAGCTGGTTCACGCCCGCCTTGGCGCTGCCCGCCTGGTCGCTGAAGGCCGAGATGGGGTGCAGGTCCGCCTCGCCGTCGAACGCGTAGATGGCGAGTTTCTGTTGGCTCTCGACGCGATCGGTGAAGGTGCCGACCGCCTGCACGAGCGTTTCGACCGCGCCTCCGTCGACGACGCTTCCGCTCATGTCGACGAGGAGCAGCGTGTAGTGCGCGGCGGCGACCTCCGGATTCAGGATCGTCTGCTTGCTCTCGTAGCGGGAGACGAGCTGCGCATCCTCGTAAATCTGGAAGTGCTCCGCCGTGAGCCCGCCGACGGGGTCGCCCGTTTCGGTCTGCACTTTGAAGTAGATGGCGACGTTGCTGGGCCTCTGCTGGGTCGTCTTGATGGTCGTGAGCGTCAGCGACGCGCAACCCGTACCGACGAAGAGGACCAGCGCGGACAGCGCGTACGTGATCAGCGGGACGATTCTCACGGCCGGCACTCTACCCGTCCTGGGGGCCACGGTCACCGCGAGACGGCGAACGAGCGGATGATCGCGTCGCACGTCGAGCGGTATCGCTCGAACGCTTCGGCGGACACCGCGCACGTGACCACGTAGCCCGTGCCTCGCGACGCGAGGTTCGCCTGCATCGTGCGGTACGGCACCGTCTTCGGCGCGATGGGCGACCACCTCGATTCGACGACGATCGTGGGATCGCCGTCGACGATCTCTTCGCGCGACGTTTCGACCTCCGCGCGCACGTCTCGCTTCAGCTCCTCGAGCGTCGCTTTCGAGTACGTGTACGAATCGCCCGGGAACGGCTCGTTGACGACGTTGACGTTCGCATGGAACTCGCCCGCGGGCTGTGGGTCGACGAGCGACCACACGCCGGCGTCGTCGTGCGCCTCGCTGCGCGAGGAAGCCCGCCACGTCGACGGCGTCGCGATGCGGAAACCGCGCGCGGCTTGGTCCGCGAATCCAGCCGGCACCGGAGGGCGGACGTACGTGGCGATGTGCGCGTGGTCGCCGTTCTTGCAACCGGCGACGGTACAGGTCCCCGCGGCGAGGGCGACGAACGCCGCCGCGACGGAGATCGCGCGTCCACACGGGAGGCGACGGGCGGCAAACGTAGGCAGGCCGGAAGAGCGCATCGGCCCATCCTAGCCGTCAACCGCGCCCTTCGTCATTGTACGCGCTTGTGCCGCTTTCCGTTGTCGTTGCCCTTGCCGTCGGCGGGGCTCGGCTCGAGAGGCGCGAGCGGTGCGAGCGGGTCCGCCGCGGGCGGCGCTCGTTCGGGGACGACGACGCTCTCCGGCGCGAGCGTGGTCGTGACGAGGCGCGCGCTCGTCCCCGCGTCGACGGCGAGCGGCGTCGAGTCGTCGTGCGTGTTGCGCTTGCCGCTCCGCTCGGACAGGTGAATCACGAGCATGACGCCGAGCAGCGCCGCCGCGACGCACGCGAGCACGAGCCCTACCGCGACGACCGCCGTCGCGGGGCGGACACCCGCTGCCGAACGCGGCGTCGTGGGGGAGGGATCGATTGGCCGCACCGGTCGCAAAGACGGCGGCCCGCCAGGGGCCCCGACCGGCGCGATCGGAGCCATATGCGGGGGACGGGCGGCCGCCGCGACGGGGCCCGCCGGCTCGAAGACGCCGGGCGGAGGCGCCGGCGCCTCGATCGTGCGCATCGCCGGAACGCTCGTCTGCGCGACCGTCGGCGCGACCATGCCGGCCTGCACCGCGGCGCTCTCACGGGCGCGGAGCACGACGACCGTGATGTTGTCGTGCCCGCCGCGCGCGTTCGCGAGGTCGACCAGCTTGCCCACCGCTTGCGCGGGAGGTTCGCTCCCGACGATGGCGAGGATCTCGTGCTCCTCGACCAGATCGCTGAGCCCGTCCGAGCAAAGGACGAATGTGTCGCCCGCGACGTGGAGAATCGGTGTGGGGCGCACCTCGGCTTGCACCTCCGGCGCGATCCCCAGCGCGCGCGTGATGCGGTTCGCGTCGGGGTGATGGGCGGCTTGTTGCGGCGTCAGAAGACCGCGCTCGACGAGTTCCTGCACGATCGAATGATCGCGCGTCACCCGGAAGATCTGGCCTTCGTGCACGAGGTACGCGCGGCTGTCGCCGACGTGCGCGATCTCGGTGCCCGCCCCGTGCAGCAGCGCGGCGACCACGGTGCATCCAGGCCTGCCCGCAGCGACTTCGTTCGTGGGCATCGCGTAGACGGCGCGATTGGCTTGCTCGATCGCGAGGAGCAGAACCTCGGGCGGCGCCGCGGCGAGCTCGCTGAAGCGCACGCGGTCGAACGTCTCGACGATGACCGACACCGCGAGCTCCGCCGCTTCGCGCCCCGACGCGTGGCCGCCCATTCCGTCGCAGACCACGCACAGATGCCCGAGCCCCGTCTCGCGCCACGCGGCCACGTCTTCGTTGACTTGCTTTTCCGGATCGCGGCCCGGGTCCGAGCGCTCGGCGTACTCGATCGCCGGCAGTGATGGCGCTTTCTGCGTCTCCATGTCGCGTGCGCTCCGGACGTTCCGCCCGAGGCTACGCCTCGAGCTGCACGGTGAACTCTACGGGTCCGAAGCGGAGCGGCATGCCCGCGCCCACGGGGGTCCACACTCCGGGCGGCACGCGCGCGCCGGAGACCCATGTCCCGTTGTTCGACGTTTCGTCGCGTACGACGAGGTGCCCGCTGTCGAAGCGAAGCGTCGCGTGCACGCCGCTCACGCGAGGCTCACTCAGGAAAATGGGGCACTGCTGGGGGTCGCGCCCGACGCGCACTTCGGCGCCCGCGCGCACCGTGTACTGGCCCACGGCGCCTCGCAGGGTGGCCGCGTGGTACGCGGCCTGGCCCGCACCGGGGAGCGGCGCCGTATGCGGGCCAGCGGACGGGTTCGTCGGTCGAAAGGCCGGGGAGCCGGAGCGCCCACCTCCTTTCGTCGCGGCCGTCACGTCCGCGGCGATGGGCTGGCCACACGAGAAACAGACCGCGGGCTGCCCCGCCGTCGCCATGGTGTTCATCCCGCAGGCGGGGCATCGCACTTCGACGACCGGCGCCGTGCCTCCGACCGCATCCGGCGCGGCGGGCCCTGCGAAAGGCGCCCCGGCCGCAGGTGCAAACGCCGCAGGCGCAACCGCGGCAGGCGCGGGGACCGCAGCCGACGGGCCCATCGCTTGCGGCGGGTGACCCGGCGCCGCGGGCAGCCCGATCGGCGTCACGGCGACCGGGCCGGCCTGCGGTGCGGGTCCGGCTTGGACGACTGCGGAAGTCGCCGCGAATGGATCCGCCGACTGCATGCCGTATCCGCCGGGAGGCGGCTGCGGCGGCGCGTAGCCAACCGGCGGGGGCCCGTATCCGGCCGGCGGGGGCCCGTATCCGCCGGGACCACCGTAGCCCGGCGGGGGCGGAGGCGGCGTTCCACCCCGACGCTTGCCGCCGCCGCTCCGCAGGAGAACCAGGACGAGGAGCACGATGACGACGAGCAGCCCCGCGATGCCCGCGATGAGCGGCACCGAAAGCGGCTTCTTCGTCGCCTTCAGCGACAGCACGCTCTTCTCGTCGACCGCCGACGCGCGGTGCGCCTTGTTGTCGTAGATCACGACGTGCGACACCACGTTGTCGCCCGTGCCCTCGAGCACCTTGTCGTCGTCCGGGACGGTGAACGTCGCGTAGCCGTCGCCCGCCGCCACGGCGATGCCGAGCATGTGCTCGGCCTGGAGTTGCTGCATGGCCTTCTTGGCAACCTCGGGATCGCGCGTGTTCGTCGCCGCAGGCTTGGTCCCGGCCGGAACGAAGTACGACTCGGCGCGCGTCTTGTCGCCCGACCAGCAAAAGTCGCCGTACACCGTGAACTGCCCGCCCGGGTAGAGCGGATTGTCCTGTGCGGCCTTCAGCGTCTTGGCCACGTCGACGTCGAGCGGCCACGACGTCGGATCGAGCCCGATCGGCACTTCTTTGAACGTGCCGTCCGGCGCGATCGCCGGGTGGGTGTTCTCGAACACGAGGTTGAACGACTGCTCGACGCTCGGGTTGATGCAGCTCATGTTCCAGTGAATGAGCCACATCGCGTTGAAGCGGGCGCGCACGAGGCCAATGATCGTCTTCGACTTCGCGTTGCCCTGGCCCTCCTGCACGATGTCGAAGAACCCGCCGATCTCGGGGTTCGCGAGCGCCTGCATGAACTGCGCTTCGTTGTTCTTGTAGATGCTCTCGGTGAGGCTCGCGCCGTTGGGGAGCCAGATCGAGATGACCGGGAGCGGCGTCTTCGGCAGCGACGTGTTGTCGGCGGGGAAGCGGCC
>DATHQY010000617.1:0-2879 GCA_035482215.1 Polyangiaceae bacterium
TCAGCGCGTCGTTTCGTTCGAACCGCCCCGGCCTACGCGCGTGGTGGGTGCGATGAATCCCCCACAGCGGACCGTGCCACGCGAAGCGATGAAGGAACGCTGCCCAGAGGTCCATCGCGGCCGCTACCGCGAGAGCCAAGACACAAGTGACCGCGACGTGAGCCGCAAGAGTCACGGTGCCCGCCCCATCTTGAAGCCGAGAAGGAACCGCACCCACGCTCGCCGCAAGCGCTCTGCGGAGAGCACTTCGTGCATCACCAGCGCGTCGCGGCCGAGTAGGCGCGAGGCGACGAGCGTCCGCGCGTAGCAAGGTCCGTCTTCGAGCGAGCGTAGGACGCGCACCGTGGTGGCGTTCGCGTTCGAGCCTGCGTTTGCGTCCACGTTGACGTAGCGGGCCAGCCCCCATGCGGTCGGCGCGAGCGGCCGCCGGACGAGCGAGTCGATCTCGTCCATGCCGCGAGGCCCGAACGCGAGCGATCGCGCCGCCGCCGCGCCCTCGATCGGTACGACGTCGTACGCGACGACGGCGCGTTGGCGGTCCACGCGTGCGCGCGACCAACACCACGAGGCGAAGGTCGACTCGAGCGGCACACACCCGGCGTTCGCGTCGGCGTAAGCGTCGCCTTCGAAGCGGACGGCGGGCGTACGAAAATCGACTTCGGCCCGCGCAATGGGCGCGACGGGCCACCACCGATGATCGCCGGACGGATCCAGGTCGATCGCGCTTTCCGCGCTTTCCGCGCCCGGCGCAGCGCCGGTCTCGGGACGAATCCGCACCCGGCCCTGCATGCGCAGGCCTCCCGGGGTGGTCGTCTCGTCGATGTCGATCGAGAGCCCCTCGCCATCCCATCCGAAGCGACTCCCGCCGAGAACGACTTGGTCGCGACGGCGCGCGCCGTCGGGAATCGCGCGCTCCCGGAGCGACCAGCGCGCGCCGTTCGGGCCCCGAAGCGCGACATGCATCGCGCAATGGTCGAGCGCCCGCGCGGGGCCATGCCTCCGTGCGCGGGCATAGCGGGGCGAAAACGGGTTGCCGAAGAGCGCGATCACGACGACGGTAAAGGCCCCGTCCGGGCTCACGGCATCGGCGTAGTGCCACTGGTAGCCGCCAGGGGTGACGGGCGCGTCGAGCCGAAGTCCGCCATCAAGCGGCGCGCCGCCAGCCGGCCACTCAGCGCGGCCATCGGAACTCCCGGCCCCGGATGCACGCTGCCCCCCGCGAGATAGAGGCCGGGCAGCTGCGACTTCGCCCCATTGCGCATCAGCGCGGAGAAAGCGCCCTTCATGCGTGCGCCGTAGATCGCCCCGCCCGTCGCCGGAAAGCGCTCCGCAAAGTCGGCGGGCGTCGTCGTCTTGAAGATCGGGCCCTCCAGCGTCAGGCCGCACCGTTCGAGGGTCGAGCGCGCCGCTCCTTCGCATGTTCGAATCACCTCGTCGTTCCAAGCGCCAGGGTCGTCGCCCGTCGGCGGCGCGTTCATCACGAGAAGCAAGGGCTCGCGGCCCGAGGGGGCGTCTTCCGAAGCGTCGGATTCGGAAGCGCGCGGATCGAAAAGATTCCCCGCGCTGCCGCGGCGTTGCGCGCAGACGTAGACGGTCGGCGCGAGCGGGAACCGCCCCTTGGCCAGCGCGCGGAACTCCGCACGCGCTTCGTCCGCGAAGAAGACGCTGTGGTGGGCGAGAGGAAAGCCACGCGCCTCGGCGACGACGGCGCACGTGACCGCGGAAAACGAGCGGTCGGCGGGCGGCACTGCGCGAACGGCGCTCGCTGCGTCGAGCCCGAGGCGGCCGCTGGCGAGGGCCGCCGCGTCGCCGTTGAAGACGACGGCATCCGCGCGGTACGCGCCGCCCGAGGCAAGCGTGATCCCGCGAACCCGGCCCCCTTCGACTTCGATGCGATCCACCGGGGCGAGCACGTGCATCTCCACGCCGGCATCGCTCGCGAGCCGGCCGAGCGCCTCGGCCAACGCACGCATGCCGCCGTTCACTCGGGTCACGCCCAGCGCCTCGACGTGGGCAACGAGGTCGAACGTGGCAGGGGCTTCGTACGGCGAGGAACCGCAGTAGGTCGCGTAGCGGCCAAAGAGTTGCCGCAAGTGGGGGGACCGGAAGGCCTGTTCGGCCGAGCGCGCCATCGTTCGCCACGCGTCGATGCGCAGAAGCGCCCCCGGCCCCAGCGCGCGAAGCTCGCTTGTAGCGTGAGACCAGTCGGGCTTCTGCGCGGCGAGGAACGGTCGTTCCACAGTCTCGTAGATGGCCCGCGCGCGATCCATGAAGCGTGCGAATGCCTGCGCTTCGGACCGCCCGAAGGTCGCGCCGACGGCCGCCTCAGAACGCTCGCGGTCGGTGAACAGATCAAGCCGTGCGCCGTCGGCCCAGGCGTGGCGCGCAAGGATGTCAACCTTGGACAACATGACGTAGTTGTTCAAAGACCGGCCCGCGTCTGCGAACAGCGATTCGAAGACGTTACGCATCGTCAGGACGGTCGGGCCGGTGTCGATCGCTTCGCCGTCGATCGATAGGGATGCCATTTTCCCGCCGATTTTGGCGGCGTTCTCGAACAGACGTACGTGGAACCCAGCGCAGGCCAGATCGGTGGCCGCGGCCAACCCGCCAACGCCTCCGCCGATGACCGCGACCTCGCTCGCCACCCGGATACTATGCATCACGACTTGACTATGAACAAACACTCCATACGCTTTCCGCGGGCATGGTCACCGCGGCGCCGCTCCCGAAGACGAACCACGGGCTGGTGGAGCGGCTCGTCGTGCGAGTCGAAGCGGCCTTGCACGACGCCGTCGAACCGGCGCTCGACGGAACACCTCGCGCGTTGGCCGCGGCGATCCGGCACGCGGTCTTCTCGGGGGGCTCACGGCTCCGCC
>DATHQY010000618.1:0-2234 GCA_035482215.1 Polyangiaceae bacterium
GATCGCACGCGTTCGATTTGCATAGCGTGCTCAAAGACGGATGATTGCCCGTCGGGCGAAAGCTGCAATATTGATACGGGTCGCTGCGGCGATTGCGCGAGCGACGGCGACTGTCATCAACCTTCCCAGCCGAGATGTGACGTTCGCGACAACGCGTGCGTAGAGTGCCGGACGAGTGCAGACTGCAACGGCGCCGTGTGCGATCCCCAAACGCAAATGTGCGTCGATTCGAAGATGTAGGGAGCGAGGCGCTTTCATCCGGCCGTGCTCGTCCACTTCCTGCGTGACGCGAATTTTCACATGAACTCGCGTGAAGACGATGGTTGGGGCGAAAATCACGCCTCAAAAAGAGCGGGCCGCGGCGCCTGCGATCTTGTCACTTTTGGTACTGTAAAACGTACAGGCAGGGGGCCGACCGGTTGCAGTACTTATCGAGAATGAGAGGCGTTCCGATGGCGCGAATGGGTTTCGAAACGGCACGCGCCGTGATTCTGATCGTCGCGGTCGCGAGCTGCGGCGGCTCGAAGAGCTCGACGTTCAACGGCAAGTCCGGAGACTCGGTCGCGCTGTCCGGCAACGGCGGCGGCGGTAGCGGGTCGTCCCTCACGAGTGGGTCGCTGAGCGGGAGCACGACCACCGTCTTGCCCGACGGCGCTGTCGTCGACAGCGTGCCCGACCCGAACTGCCCGAACGGCGGCAACACGACCGTCAGCGGTATCGTTTACGATCCAGCGCTCCAGAACCCGCTCTACAATATTACGGTCTTTATCCCGAATCAGCTTTCCGATTTGCCGAACTTGAACTCGGGCGCTTCGTGCGCGGCGTGCGCGGATTACTACCCCGCCAACATCGTTGCGGCGGCCGGGACCGACGTCAACGGGCACTTCACGATTACGAAAGCGGCCGGCGGACCCGCGATTCCCACGGGGAAGGACATTCCCATCGTCGTCCAGACCGGCAAATGGCGCATGGCCTTCACCCTCGGAGAGGTCACGGCCTGCCAGGACAACGTCGCTCCGGACAAGACGCTCCGCCTGCCCGCCAAGGCGAGCGAAGGCAACCTGCCCGATATCGCCATCTCGACAGGCGGCGCGGACTCGCTCGAATGCCTCCCGCTTCGTATCGGGATCGACTCGAGCGAATACGTGGCTGGCGGCGGCGGCCCGGGGCATCTCCACATCTTCCAGGGCGCCGGCGGTGCGACGATGACCGGAGGCACGCCGCGGTCGTCCGCATCCCTCTGGGACAGCCAGGCGGACCTCATGAAGAATGACGTCGTGTTGCTCTCGTGCGAAGGCGCGGAGACGACCGGCGTGACGATGGCGAGCCGCACGGATTTGGAGGACTACGCGAACAGCGGCGGTCGCGTGTTCGCATCGCACTTCCACTATTCCTGGTTCAACCAGCCGCCCTTCTCGACGGAGAACCTCGCGACGTGGACGCCCGGGGCGAACGCGCTCGATGACAACAAGTTCTTTCCTGGCGCGGTCGTGACGACCCTCAACTCCGCGGCCGGCGGCACGTTCCCCGAGGGCGTCGCGCTCGGCCAGTGGCTCGGCGTGGTCAACGCGCTCGACGCGAACGGCCTGCTCGACATCTGGTACTCCCGCCACAACGCGGACGTCTCGACGATGAACACGCCGTCGCAGCCGTGGATCGTGCTCGACAAGAGCAGCTCGATGGATCCCGGGGCGACGCAGTACTTCTCTTGGGACACCCCCGTCGGCACGGCGGGCGCCGAGAAATGCGGCCGCGTCGTGTACAGCGACTTGCACGTGAGCGGCGGCCCCGGCAAGGCCGAAGGGACCGTCCCGCCGGATTACCCCATGGCGCGCGGCATGCAGGGCGGGACCGTGCCCGAACAGTGCGCGATGCACCCGTTGACTCCCCAGGAGAAGGCGCTCGAGTTCATGCTCTTCGACCTCTCGTCGTGCCTGATCCCCGTCGGCTCGCCGCCGACGCCGCCGGTCACGCCGAAATGATTCGGTAGCGCGCGTCGGGCCCGGCTCCACGGCAGACGAGACCTAGTCGCCCTTCGGAAACGCGACGACGAACAGCCGCGTTTCCGTGCCGTTTCATCCCCCGTTCGTTTGCGGGTAGGCTGCCGCCTCCGCTCGCTCGGGCGGAGAGGTTGACCCTCGTATGCCCGCCGTCCGTTCCCTCGCATTCTCTCGTTCTCGCTGTCTCGTCGTGCGCGCCGCACGAAATCCCGTTCTCGCCCTCGCGTGCAGCGC
>DATHQY010000619.1:0-4974 GCA_035482215.1 Polyangiaceae bacterium
TAGGGTGGGCACTCCTTCCCACCGAAAGGACCCACTCTCGTGGCTTTCAGGCTCCCCTTCCGGGCCATTCGCCAGGCAAGCCGCGCGGTCGCCGACGCGCCCGGCGTCCGAGACCTCCGGCGCTTCTGGTACGACCAGCGCCTCGTCGCCGGCGCGGCCCCCGGCGCGTGCTACGGCATTTTCGCCGACTTCGAAGAAGCGAGGGCGGCGATTCCGAAGAATCGCGTCGTCGGATACGACCAACCGGAGATGGCGGCGATGTACCGGGAGCGCACCGAGCGCGTCTTTCCCGCCGATTACGCCGCGATTTACTGGATGTCGCGTTTTTTACCGGAAGTCCGGCGGCTCTTCGACTTTGGCGGGCACATCGGGCTTCACTACTACTCGTACCGCCGGTACCTCGAGTATCCCGCAGGGCTCGCCTGGGCGATCTGCGACGTGCCCGAGGTCGTCAAAGCCGGACGGGAGCTCGCCGCGGAGCGCCACGCGACCGGGCTCACGTTCACCGAGTCGTTCGACGATGCGGACGGCGCGGATCTGCTCCTCGCGTCGGGGTCGCTCCAGTTTCTGCCGGGCGACTTTCTCGCGAACGGTCTGACGAAGCTCCGAACCCGGCCGCGGCACGTGCTCATCAATCGCACGCCGGTTCACAAGAATAAGCAGTTCGTCACGCTCCACGACAACACGGCGTGCCACCCGTACACCGTCTTCGAGCGCGGGCGTTTCATCGATACCCTTCGCTCGTTCGGCTACGAGCTCGTCGACGAATGGGACGTCGCCGAGCTCCACTTCGAAGTGCCGTGCTACGCGGACTACGAAGTCCCGGCGTATAGCGGCTTCTACTTCCGCAAGGCGTCGTAGCAAGCCGTCTTGTCCGTGCGGCCGGGTTCGTCTTGAGATAATAATACGCAGAGTCCCCCGGTCCCGGTCCGGAGGGACGAAGACGCCCATGAACACCTATACGAATCCTGGCATCGCCTTCGATCCCGCGTCCTTTTCCCCCATGCGCATCATGACGGTGCAGCACACGCTGATGGGCCATCCGCTCCTGCAGCTCGGCAGCCTCGTCGACCTCGCGAAGCGCCTCGAGCGGGTGGGCGGCGTGCGGGCGCACAGCGACAACGCGAAGCCGGATACGAGCTTCGTCAGCGCGCCCGAGACGCATCCGGTTGCGATGTCGATGGAAGAGACGATCCGGACGATCGAGAGCTCCAAAGCGTGGATGGCGCTCCACAACATCCAGAACGACGAGATTTACCGGAAGCTCGTCGACGAGGTGCTCGACTTCGCCCGCCCGATGGTCGAGCCGAAGGACCCGGGCATGTGCCATAGGGCCGGCTGGATCTTCGTCACGTCACCGAACGCGATCACGCCGTTCCACATCGACCACGAGCACAACTTCATTCTCCAAGTGCTCGGCAAGAAGACGATCAACGTGTTCGACCCGCTCGATCGCGCCGTCGTCAGCGAAGAGGCGCTCGAGCTGTTTCACTCGCGCCTCTCGCGCGATCTCATCAAGTTCGACGACGAGCGCCAGAAGCGCGCGCACGTCTTCGAGGTCGGGCCGGGGATGGGCGCGTACATGCCGTCGACCGCCGGTCACTGGGTGAAGAACGGCGACAACGTGTCGATCACCGTGAGCTTCACGTATTACACGCGGTCGACGATGCTGCGGAAGGGCGCCCACCAGGCGAACTTCGAGCTCCGCAAGCTCGGGCTCTCGCCGCGGCCCGTGGGCGCCGCGCCGATCGTCGACGCTGCGAAAGGGCTTGCGTGGCGCGCGCGCTACGCGATGGCGAGCGCCGTCACGCGCAAAGCGCCGCATCCGAGCATCGTCGGCGGCCGGTACGCGCTCGGCAATTAGAGCGGTCGCCGAACGGCAGTCGCGCTCAGCGCGCGCGTGCCAGGCGGCGCTTCACGATGCGGGTCGCACGCCGCAGTTCGTTGCGCGTCCGGACGAGAAGCGGCCGCAGGAACCGATCCCGCGGGAATGCGTCCGACAGCTGCTCGATGTCGGCCGCAGATAGGTACGACGCGACCGCTCGCACGTTCGACTCCAGGCTCTCCACGCGCTTGGCGCCCGGGACGGCGAAGATCCGTGGCGACTGGCCGAGGAGCCACAAAAGAACGACCTCGTGCGGCGTGAGGCCGCGCCGCTCGGCCACGGCTTTGATGGCAGCGTTCTCGTCGGCCCGCACGTGCCCCTTGTGGCCGCCGAGCGGGCTGTGCGCGACGAACGCGATGTTCTGGCGCAGGCAATAGTCGACGACGCCGTTCGTGAACGGGAAGGGGTCGAAAAGATTGCAGCGGTTCTGCACCATCCGGATGACGCCGGCGCTCTGCGCGTCTTTGATCTGCCCCACGTCGACGTTCGACAGGCCGATGTGCTGGATCTTGCCCTCGCGCTGCAGGTCGACGAGCGCCCCGACGCTGTCGACGTAGTCGACCTTCGGATCGGGCATGTGCAGCTGGTAGAGGAAGATGGACGAGACGCCGAGCGCCTTCAGGCTCCGCTCGCACGCGAGCTTCAGGTGCGCCGGCGACGCGTCGATCTGCCACTCGCCGCCGGCTCGGTGAAACCCGCCCTTCGTGGTCACGAGGATCGAGTCGTTCGGCCGGTTCCATTCGCGAAGGGCACGGGCGACGAGCCGCTCGCCGTAGCCGATGTCGTCGTCGTCCAGGCAATAAGCGTCGGCCGTGTCGAGCCAATTGATCCCCGCGGAGAGCGCGCGAACGATCACGCTGACGGCGTGATCCTCGCTCGGGCGATTTTGGACCGCGAGGGGCATCGTCCCGAAGCCGATGCGGGTCAACTGCCAGCCAAGGCTGCCGAAGGGGGTCTTATCCATGGAGTCCTCGTTGCTTTGCCGACCGTATCAGTCGAAGTTCTCGATCTTCCAGAGCCCGTGTTCGCGCACGAGCTGGAGCGTCCCGGAGCCGTACGGCATCGTCGCGCGTTCGCCCGTCTCTTCGATCGCGACGCTGGCGCTGGCGAGCGCCTGGCGGAGCGCAGCGACGACCTGCTCGATCTCGCTCCGCTCGTTGCCCTCCCAAGCGGCGCGGAGCTTCGCGGCGTCGAGCCCGTCGAGGTGCCCCTCCGGAACGTAGCGCATGACCACGTCGTACCGTTTGCGTTCAATCGCCCGCACGAAGCCCATGACCGCGTGACGTGGCGTGTCCTGCGCGTAGAGATCGATTGACGACCCGTCAACCCGCCAAGCGCCGTCCTCCAGCACGAGGCGGAGCTCCTGCCCGCTCGGGCTCGTCACGGTGGCGCTCACCATGGCGGGGGCGGCCGGCCGCTCGAGCGCCCGGCCGATTTCGCGCACGCCGTCGGGATCGTCCTTGACCATCGCCCGGAACGCTTCGAACGAAATCCCGCGCCGCGCCTCGTCCGACAGCATGCGATACGCGGCATCCGCGCGCCCCTCTTCGAGGGCCTGGGCGTAGGCGCGCAACGTCGTTTCGGGGCTCCCGGCCGCCGTGCGCGAGTTTACGCACCCCGTGGCCGCCGGCAGGGCGAGGACGCCGAGCACCGCAACCGCCCCGCCGGCCGAGGCCAGCGCGGTAAACACACGGATGGGCAGGCGGAACGGAGCACGAAGACGCATCGGCACGCGCGTGCCGGGCTTTTAGCATGGGGCGAGCCGCGTTATGCCAATGCAATGAGTGATTCTCGTTCGCCCTCGGATGTAGAAGTCCTCCCGATCCTGCCGCTGCGAAACAGCGTCGTCTTTCCGGCCAGCGTCGTTCCGATCAACGTGGGCCGCCCTCGAAGCGTGCGCCTCGTGGAGGACCTCGCCGGGCTCGATCGGGCCGTCGTCGGCATCGTGAGCCAGCGCGACGCGGACGTGGACGAGCCGCGTTTCGCGGAGCTTTACGATGTCGGGACGATCGCGCGGGTCGTGAAGGTGCTGCGCCTCGGGCCGAGCAACTACTCGGTCGTCCTGCACGGCCTCGCGCGGTTCCAGATCGTGCAGCACACGGCGCTCGAGCCGTACATGCGCGCGCGTGTCAAGCGCATCCCCGAGGACCTGGAGCGCGACGTGGAGCTCGACGCGCTGGGGGCGAGCCTGCGCGAAGGAATGCGCCAGCTCTTGCTCCTCATGCCGAATCTCCCTCGCGAGACGGCCGGCATCCTCGACAACGTGCGCGAGAGCGGCGCGCTCGCGGATCTCATCGCGTCGAACCTCGCGCCCGAGCAAGCAAACGTCGCCGACAAGCAGCGGATCCTGGCGACGTTCGAGCCGAAGGCGCGCGTCCGCGCCGTCCTCGGCATCGTGCGCCGGCAGCTCGAGCTCCTTCGCGTGAAGAAGGAGGTGAGCTCGATGATCGCCGACGAGGGCAAGGCCCAGCGCGAGCAGATCCTGCGCCAGCAGATGCGGACGATCAAAGAGGAGCTCGGCGAAGGCGGAGAAGAAGACGAAGTGGAGGAGCTCCGCTCGCGGCTTCGTGCGGCGGGTCTACCCGACGAAGTCCAGAAAGTCGCGCGCAAGCAACTCGGGCGCATGGCGGCGATGCAGCCCCAATCGGCCGAATACAACGTGACGCGCACGTACCTCGAGTGGATCGGCGACCTGCCGTGGAGCAAGACGCCCGTCGACAAGCTCGACGTCGAAGAGACGCGTCGTTGCCTCGACGAGGACCACTTCGGCCTCGAGAAGATCAAGAAGCGCATCATCGAGTACGTGGCCGTGCGCAAGCTGGCGGGATCGAAGAAGGCGCCCATCCTGTGCTTCATCGGGCCACCCGGCGTCGGCAAGACGTCGCTCGGGCGGTCGATCGCGCGCGCGATGGGCCGCCGCTACCACCGCATCGCGCTCGGAGGGGTGCGCGACGAGGCGGAGATCCGCGGCCACCGGCGCACGTACGTCGGCGCGCTCCCCGGGCGCATCCTCCAGGGGATGAAGAAGGTGGGCGTCAAGAACCCCGTCATCGTGCTCGACGAGGTCGACAAGATGGGCGTCGACCTCC
>DATHQY010000620.1:0-33527 GCA_035482215.1 Polyangiaceae bacterium
AGCGATCCAGCAGAACCCGTGATTCCCGAGTAGCCGGTCGCTCCCACGGATCCCGTGCCGCCTGAAAAGCCCGTAGGCGTCCTCCCCAAAGCATGCCGTGGCGCACCCCGCCGGCATTGGGCACTATGCTTACCACTGCGCGTTCGCGGCCCGCGCGTCGAACCGTTCCCGGAAGCGAAGGTACGACACGCCTGTCATACGGGCGTCATGCAGGCGCCGCGGCACGGATCGGCGAAGCGCGCAAAGGAATCGATGTTGCGGGGGAGGGCGTGCATGGCACATCCGCTGCAGAGCGGGCAATATGAACGTGGTGAAGCTCCGCGAGGTGGGGCGCGTTGGGTTTCACGCGGCTTCGCTTCTTTTTACGGCATGGGGTCTCGTGGCCACATCGGCTCCGGATCCCGACTCCGTCCCAACTGTCGATTGCTTCACGGGCATTGCCCCCAACGCCTCGGTGCAGCTCACCCTGACGCCCGCGGGTGACGGCGGCGAGACAGGCACGCTTGCCGAGGCCGATGCCGGCCCAGAGGCATCCGCGGAGGTCGATGCGGAGGCGGGCTCGGTCGCGGAGGCGAGCTCGGTCGCGGAGGCGGGCTCGGTCGCGGAGGGGGGCACGCTTGCGGAGGCGGAGGTCGATGCGGAAGCGCCGCTCGATGCGGGGCCGCTCTGCGTGTCGACGTCGACCACGAACCCGTGCGTGTCGAGCTGCAATGGGATAGACGGACTCGGCCCGGGGCGTTTGCTGGTTCTCGACGTAGCCTACACTCCGGGGCAGCAAGCGCCCTCGCTCGCGTGCACTGCGTACGAGACGAACGCAATCCAGGGAGTGACGGGGGTGACTCTATCGAATCAGGCCCAATCTAACGGTGGTGCCTTCACCATCGCGAGCGGCACATTCACCTCGAGCGTTTTCCTGTCTTGCGGCGGGCAGTGGTCGCTCACCCTGGAGCCGGTGACTCCGGCAGTTCCGGGGGGGAACCTGGTGCCGGTCGAGGCGAGCGCCGGCTGGCAGGTGGTGCGCACGATCTTCTTCAACCAGGTTCAGTTCTGCGGGGATGCTTTTCGCGCACGCGGGCCCCTTCGCTGCCAGGACACCTTCGCGGTGAGCGCGATAGCGGGAGGGGATCAATGAGCCGCCGCGGTCGATTGGCGGTGGTCGCCCTCCTCGGCCTCCTTGGCACGAGCGGTTGCTTGTTCCCCACCACCGATGACGACGTGTACGGGCCCACGCCAACCTCCAGCACCGCCACGGGCGATGTCCCCCTGTGCGTCACTTCGTTTCCGGCCGGAACGACGCTCCATATGGTCCTCGGCGAGGTCTACGACCTGACCTCGGACTATCTCTACGAGGATAGCTTTCTCCGCTATGCCGGCTACGCCTGCGGCGACAAGGACGTTCTCTCGACCGGGAGCGCGCTGGCGGTCACGTTGCAGACGACGCTTTCGGGGGCACAAATCTCGAACTCCGGATACGTGTGCACGCCCTATGCGCAGTTCGACCCGGCCGCGCTGCAGGGCGATTCGGAGTTGCCGGAATACACGGTCACGGAGGCGCTCGGCGTCACGATCGTCGCCGCATTCGACGAGACGACGGTGGCCGGCGCCCCCGCCTATTGGACGACCGTGGTGCAGACGCCGTCGGAGAATCCGAACGGGACTCTGACCGAGGCGCAGCTACCTCCGCTGGTCGTGAGCCGGTCGCTCGTGATGGCGAGCGACTACGCTCTAGTCTGCAACGACATCTGGGTCGCCACCCTCGAGTCCGGGCCGTGACCAAGCGCTCCGGCGAGTTTCTGGCGCCGCTTCCCCTCATGGCGGTAGCCCTCATGGTCGTGAACGATCGGTTCCTCAAAGCGAGGTTCCACTCCGCGTTGACCGGGAAGCTGTCCGATATCGCGGTGTGCTTCTTCATGCCGTTGTTCGTCTCGGAGCTCCTCGGGCTCGCCTTCGGGCTCGCACCACGCCTGCGCCTTGCGATCGGCGGGGCTTTCACCGCGCTCCTCTATACCGGGCTCGAGGTCATCCCCCCCGTCACCGCATTCGCACTGCGCTGGCTCGCGTGCATCGGCCCCTACGTGGGGGTCGTGCGGCGTTTCCGTATGACCTCCGACTGGACCGACTTGTTTTGCCTCGCTCTGGTGCCCCTCGCGCTGGCGTACGGCCTGCGCCGGGTCGCGCCGCGACTCCGCCGGGCACCGCTCGTTCGCGGCTCATCGAAGTGATTTGTATTTGCTGCGAGCGATTCGGCGGCGTCCGCGAAGCACGAACAGCGCGGGCCCGAGGAGAAGCCCCAAGCTCCCTTCGGGGCTGCCCGCGAACGCGACGGCGCAGCCCGATGACGAGGTCCCGTTGCCGCCTCCAGAAGCACCGCCGCCCGCTGCGTTGTTGCCTGTCGGGGTCGAACCGCTGGATCCACCTGCACCTGTGCCGCCGTTGACGCTGCCGGCGCCGCTGGCACCCGCGCTGCCGGCCGAATTCCCTGAGCTGGCTACCGATCCCGTGCCCGAGCCGCCAACCCCCGCGCTTGCGCCGGAATTTCCTGTGCTGGCTCCCGATCCACCGTGCGATCCGCCGCTGCCGAGCGTAGCGTCGCTCGCCTGGCCCGCATCGCTTGCATTCGCGCTGCCGCCATTACCCGACGGTTCTCCCGCGTCGGATCCTCCCACGACTTCGACGTTCGCGCCGGGCGCCGGGCTGGGAGGCAGAACTCCTGCGTCGACGGCCGGCTCCGGAGCGGCATTGAGCTCGTACGCGCCGATATCGAAACCCGCCCCGGCAGGTCGGTTTCCAGGAGCAAAGCATCCGGCGACTCCGCCCACGCTCTTGATGTAGGTGTAGTCGATGCTGTACTTCGTCCACGACGGGACTGCGATGTCCGTCGGTGCGCCGGCAGTCAGGCATTTGGGGTCGAACCCGATATCGATCGCAGGGGCGTTCGTGGCGCTTCCCTTGTCCACCAAGGATGACCCTGTCGCCGGTCGAAAGTCGGGGTTGCTACCTGTGGGCCCAGCGAACAACGAGTTGGAATCCGATACGAGATTGCTCGACGGAATCGTGAGAGTCCCCCCGTTGAAGATCCATCCGGCCGCCGGATCTTGCGTCGACCCGGTCGGGACGGCGACATTGTTGACCATCGTCAGGCCCTCGGTCTTACTACCGGATGTAAAGTAGATTTCACCCGGATTCGTTGGACCCGTATCCGTCGTATCTTGTCCGTTGTGATAGAGCGTATTATTGATGATGGATATGTTCGCGCTGTCCGTCAGCCGGATACCGGAGCCACCGTTGAAAAAGGCGAGATTGTTGATGAAGGAAAGCCCGGTGACCATCGTGTCCGTGATGAAGCCACTGCCGTCGGTGTGCTTCTGGGCGTCCATGTTCTCGAAAGAGACATTCCCCTCGACGACGTTGTCCTGCGCCGTCCCTTGCACACCAAACAGCTGGAAGCCGCTCGACCACGAAGAAGTGGTGCTCGTGCCGTTGTGTGCGGCGATGCACCCGCTGATGAGCACCCCCTGAGAACTGTTGAACGCGAATCCGTTCCGGGTATTTCCGTCGGCGATGCAGTTGACGTACTGCCAATTTCCGTTCGCATTCGTTTGAAAGACGCCCCCGTCCGTGGGACTGCCTATCCATTCGTTGGAAAAGCCGCCCGCCCAGTTGCGCGCCACGATGCCGACGAAGCGCACGTAGACCGCGCTATTCGAGTTGACGGCCACCGCCGTCGCGGCCGCAGTCTTTCCGTCGAGAATCGGGACCGCGCCGACGTCGGCTTGGAACGTGATCCACGCAGACGCCGTTCCGGAATTCGCCGGGATCAGCTGCTGACCCGCGTAGGTCCCATCGAGGAGAACGACGAAGTCGCCGGCCACGGCGTTGAGTGCGCCCGTGTCGACCGAACAGGGTGAAGCATGCGAGCACGTGCCGCCCGTCCCGGTCGGCGAAACGTAATAAGTCGTCGCCGCGGATGCGGCCGTGGCCAGGGCCGTAGTGACCCCGAATGCGGACGACGCACCGACAACTCGCGCAAACCTGTGACCGAATGAATTCGAAGAACGCATTAAGGACTCCACTCGCGTGCGAGCAAGCGCGATCTTGGGCTGTCGCTCGCTTTCGAGCGTGTCTTATACACCCTCGGAAGGCAGGTCGCTTCGTTCCAAACGGGCGCGCGAAGGCCTTGTTCCACGTTTGCCCCCTTGCGACCGTTCGCGTCGTTCACCCGGTTTGGTAGCAATTCCGTTCGCAACGTAACTTGGCGCCGCGCGGAACTCAGCCGGACCATTGACAATGCTCGGAAAGGCGGCCGACGACGATCGTCGTGGAGCCCCGACGTCGTAGTGGACCTAGCGGGACCGCTGGTCCCGAAGCCTGCGCCGGAGCGCGTGCAGATAAGCAATGAGTGCGGCGGGGCCGCACTCGATTTCGCTCGACGCAGGGCCGCGTGACAGGTGAAACGCGTCGACAACGAGAACACCATGCAATCCGATGTCATTGACATCGCGCCCGGCGTTACGGTCCCCTCGCCCGCAGGGGAGCGAACATCGCCATGGGCGACAACCTGGACATCTTCATATCGTTTGCGACGGTCATGCTCGGAATAAGCATGTTGATCATGATACTTACGCAAACGGTATCCACCGCCGTCAATCTACGGGGCAAAAAGCTCGCGAAGGCGCTCGAAGCGCTCCTTGCCGAGGCAAAGGTCGACGTCCCCACGGCGGCGTCCGTTGCGCACTCCGTGCTGACTCACCGGCTGGTCTCCGACGGCGTCATCGTCCCCCGCCTCGCCCCGGCGATTCGAAAAGACGAGCTTCTTCGTATTCTCGAAAAGCTCAAGACCACGATGACGGCGGCCGAGGCCGCCCAATTCAAGGACAGCAACGACACGATAGAGAAATGGTTCGATTCGGCGATGGACCGGGCGGCGCACGAGTTCGCCGGAATTCTCCGTCTCGTTACCGTGGGGTTCTCCTTGATTGTCGCGTTCGGAATGCATCTCGACACTCTCGAGCTTCTTTCGCAGTTGTCGTCGACTACCGAGATGCGTGCGGGCCTCGTGGCCAGTTCGGCTTCGATGATGAGGCACGCGGAATCGCTGCAACCGAAGAGCGCAGGCACTACAACGGAGGACAGCGAGTCGGTCGATTCGCTGGTCAAGGAGGCGAAGGGAATCCGGTCCGATTTGACAAAGGCACAGCTGCGCCTCCTTCCCGAGCCGTATCCCGGGCTCTCTTACGCAATCGTGAACAACGGCTGGCGCCATCTCTTGGGAGTGCTGGTGTCCGCGGTGTTGCTCAGCCTCGGCGCGCCGTTCTGGTTCAATATGCTGCGGACCGCAAGCACCTTGCGACCGCTCCTCGCGGCGAAGGCAGACGACGAGACGAGTCCGCCGGCCGCTACTTGAGATCGATCGCGGACGCCGGCGGCGACGCATTCGGAATCGTTCTGCACCGGGATTGAATCGTGATTGGATCGGGGATGCGCGCGTCAGTGTTCCGCGTCCTGCACAATCGAGACGCGGAAGCGCCGCGGCACCCAGCCGAACAATCACAGCTCCGTCATCCGGTGCTTAGACGCAATCGGGCGCCGTGCTCGGGGGCTCGACGGCCTACCACCGTGCAGCGGATCGTTCACCGCCACGGCCGGCAGACCTGCGCCTGCGGTGCGGACGCGACCTTCTTCCTCACGCTGCCGCCCTGATCTCGAAGCAGGTTTCCGACGCATCAACAGGACTGCGTCGGAAATCTCGTGTCTGCTCAATCGTTCTCGACGAGCCTATGGATTATTGGCTAACATTGCTTAGGTCCGCAATCGTATCAATAAAAATACAGCTGCCACTGTACGTCGAAATCGTCGTAGTCATGTACCGCATTCGCGGGTGCCACACGATTATAAAATACTTTCAGATTCGATGTGTGTCCATACGGCCAAAACGCGAGCCCACCGCCGTAGCGGTTTGTGTCCGTTGGCAACCCCGCAGCGACGAGCAGGCGCTCAAAGCGTAGGATCGGGCTAATCGGAACCACCGGAAAAAGGTAGCCCGCCTCGCCCATGATGGCAGTCTGCTGGACGAGCTGAGGAATGAACGTGCCTCCGTCCCAATGCGCCACGTTCACCTGCGCGGTCACGACGCCGGGGCCTGCCGGCATGTCGAGGAATGCATCCGCGGCCCAGTATCTGTAGGATTCCTGAAAGTCGTAGGAGCCGCCGATCGACAAGATCTTCTTCGCGCCGTGGTAAGTGCCTGCGTAGAAGAAGCCCATCTCCGCGTCGAGGATATTGATCTGGAGCCGGCCACTCAGGCGGAAGAAGTTGCGGCTGTTCACTTGGTTGCCCATCGCCGCCGGGGTCGCCGCATTGCGAAGGCCCTGGAACATGCCGACGCGATATTCGAGGTGGTTGTCGAAGAGTAGGCCACGGAGTTGAACGCCCAAGTCCCGGCCCGCGGGCGCCGAAGCTACTCCAGTGTAGTTCTGACCATTGAACGTATTCGCAAAATAATCATAGGAGTACAGTGTGCCGGCGCCCTGGACTGCGTTGTGCGCGAGCGGCGGGAGCATGTAGCCCGCGTCAATCTTGAAGAAATCTTGCACTGCCCTATAGGACGCAAAGGCGTCCTGAATAACCATCGTCGGCGCGGGCTTTTGCGCGGCATTGACGCCTTCCAGATTTGCGCCACCGGCAGGCACATTCGTTGCTTTGAAAAGGTTGGGCGAATCCGTCTCGACGAAGAAATCAAACATCTTGAAGAGGGAGCCACCCAGGAGAATGCGCGCACGACGTAGATACAGATTTTCGCTTACATCATTCTGCGTGGGCGAGCCCGTGGCTTCGAATTGCGGTTGGAGAAGCAGGCCAACTTTGATGCTGCCCATCGGGTTCTCGATCTTGAACGGGCTCGCCACCGGACCCACGATCGTGTCCGGGTGTACTGGCGGCGCCGCCGGGAACGGCGACACAGCCGAGGAAGAGGGAGGCGGCTCCGACGTCGGAGAAGCTGCGATGACTGGCGACGCCGCGGCCGGAGGTGGAGGCGGCTCGGTCGGTGCCGGAGGGGGCTCCGCTGCGGGCGGAGGCGACGCGCCGGCCGGTGGCGCGGAAGGAGCGGGCTCTGCGGTCTGCGCATGCACGAGTGGGCTAATCGAAACGGCACAGAGAAAAATTGACGTGGAAATTCTGAGCTTGCGCTTCATTGGGTCTCTCCCCGCGACGGCGATCGAAAGGCACCCATGCCTTGAATGGGACCTCGAGTCCTTCGCGCTTTGGCCCCGATACCACAATGCGACGAGCGGGTGACATTTAGATGGCGGGGTCGGAGAGCCAGGCGCCTCTTACCGAAGATTGCGAAACTTTAGTTCACCGGCCGCGTCGCACCGCTGGTGCACCGTCATTGCGCCGAAACGCGTACTGCGAAATGTATTGCGCGCTTCTGTGGCTACGGTAGTGCGAATTGCGACAACCCTGCAGCGGCGTATTGCCTCCGAGCGAGACGGTGCCAGGTGGGCGTTACGTCGCCCTCTTCGTTCTCGTCAAGCGCCGCGACGAGTGAGTGTCGCAGGGAAGCGTTCTCTCCCGAGGTTAGTGCGTCTGCGATCGGCTTGTGGACTGGCGACAGGGTCGACAACCGATCGCCGCGGCGACGACGGCACTCGACGAATTGGTCGACCCACCTGATACCTCTACCCAAGTAGCGGCTCAAACAACAGTCCCGCATTTACAAGCAATGGTTTATTCCCTGACGAGTACAATATGGTCAATCGATACGAGATCGGTTGCAACGTGCGTACGGCAAGGACGCTCATGGCATTTGGGGTTGTGAGCCTCGCATCCGGCAGCGAGGTGGCGTCGCACTCTCGCGGGGGCGAAGCGTGGCGTCACGCGTGCACCGCGAGCTGGCCAAAGTGACGCATGCGGATCTGACGACGACCGACGAGACACGCAGGCGAGGACGTTCTACGATCTGCGCGCCACCGGCATTACGTGGTGCGGCGTGCGCGACGATGATCCGCTCAAGAACAAGCAGCGGGCTGGCGAAGGCTTTGCGAAGTACAGGCGGAACGATGACCAAGCCCGGGGAGGGATTGCTTCGCAATCCCCGAACAGGGTGGAGGCGCGGGGAATCGAACCCCGGTCCGAAAATCACCTGCTCGCGCTTCTACGTACGTAGCCGGCACTTTGAATCGCCCCGGAACTCGCCTGCCGGCGGGCTTTTTCCGAGGCTAGTCACCTGTTTGTTTTCGCCTCGCGTCCGGTGACCCGGCGGTCGACTATCCAGCTCGGTTACGCCCTTCGGAGGGTGCTGGAGGACCCTTCCGTCGGACGGCGTTCAGTACCTAATTAGGCAGCGAGCGCGATCGCGTTATCGTTCGCAATCAGATTGTGCGGAGGTTTTTACGTGGACCAACGCCCCACGGTACGCGGCAACGAGTTCGTTTTCTCCGTCGAAACCGATCGCCCCCTTTCTTGAGGAACCCCCGTAACATAAGAGCCACGCGCGCTTCGTCAACTCGGCGGCGCGGCGAGCGCCTCGGGCGCTTCAAGTTCCGCTCCGCACCTCGACCACGTCCCGCACGCGCGGCGCCGAGAGCATCCCCTCGTCGAACGCGATGCCCTCCCCCGCGAAGCGCGCGGCCGCCAGCGCGACCACATCGCACCGCAGCCGCTCCCACGTCGCCTCGCGGATCTCCGCCCGCTCCCGGTTGATCCACAGCCACGCGAGCGCCCCCGCGTCGCATTGCAGCTCGGTCCATGCGCGGTCCTCGAACGGCCCGTGATTGTGAAAGTGCGCCCAATCGTGCAGGCCCCAGAAGAGCGCATTGAGGTTGTCCGCCGCAAGCCAGAGCAGGTCGCCCGGCCGCACCCGATGTGCATAGAGTTCGTCGGTCGCCGCATCGATGCCCCAGGGCGCGAGCGCCCATTCGCCCGTCAGGCCGAGCCCGAACGCGTGCCACCGCGCGAGTTCGCACGGAAGAAAATCACACGCGCCACGCAGAACGAAGACCATGCGCGCCGGGTCCGAACCATCGAGGCGCACGCCCGTGTCCCATGCGCTGACGTTCGCCCCGTTCGCGGGCACCACGGGCCTTCGCCATTCGAGGGCGTCGCTCGCGCACCAACCGAACGCATCGAATGTGCGGCTGGGTACGATGCACCGCAACGGAGGCGTCGCGAGTCGCGCGATGCGAGCGCAGGGAACATCCGGTCGGGACAGGGCCGACTCGACCAAGGCAGACTCCACCGAGGCGTAGTAACATGGGGCGGCGAAGGGCTGTCGCTGGTGGCGGCCTGACGTACTTTGCGCGGCGGAGAGCTCCGCGCTAAAGGCTCGCGGACCAAGGGACCCGATGTCGCCGACGCAACCGTTGCCGCCGAAGAAAGAGGTTGCCCTGGCGCTCCTCGAACGATCGAGCGTCTACATCCACCTCGATCCCCGGCAGACCGCCGTCGTCGTGCCGCCCTGGTTCAAGAAGCAGCCTCAGCTCGTTCTGCAGGTGGGCCTGAACATGCCCGTCCCGATCGCGGACCTCCGCCTCGACGACGACGGAATGAGCTGCACCCTCTCGTTCAGCCGCACGCCATTCTTCTGCGTCGTCCCCTGGTCGAGCGTTTTCGCGATGATGGGGGACGACAACCGCGGCATGGTTTGGCCGGACGACGTGCCCGTCGAAGTGGCGCGCCAGGCGCAGGGTCGCGCGAGCGAGGGCCCGGCGCGCAAGGAGGCCCAGAAAGTGGCCCCCGCGCGCGAGCCGAAGGCGGAGGGCGCGCCCAAGCCAAAGCGAAGCCGGAAGCGCGAGCGCCCTGCGCTTTCCGCCGTGCCGGACGGGGAGGAAGCCCCGGTGCCCACCAAGGCGGCCAAGCCTGCACAGGAGCAAGCCGTGCCGGCCGCACGCCCGGCCACGGCGCCGGCTGCGCGACCGAGCGTGGGCGCCACACGCAAGAAGCGCGAGCTCCCGCCCTACCTTCGCGTCGTCAAGTAGTCGCGCGCTCTTCGGTCAAGCTCGGCGCGGTGATTCGCGGGCCGGAGCTCAGGTTGAGGCGCACGGGCAGAACGACCATCGGCACGCCCGCGTGCTGCAGACGGCGTTGAATCATGAACGCGCTCTCGTTGTGGAGGAGGCGTGTGGCGAACGTGTCCTCTTCGAAGATCAGCTGACCGGCCACGAAGAGGCCCTTCGGGTACTTCGCGATGAGCGCGGTCGCGAGCTTTTCCGCCTCGACGGCGACTTCGATCCCGGTCGAGAAACTGCTCTCGGCGGGCAGACCGAGCCAGGCTGCATACTGCACGTACTTGTCGAGCGCGCTCTGGACGCGCGATTCGAGCTCATGGACCTCGGCGATGCCCTTGAAGTTGCCGGAGTCGATGATCGCGACCGAGCAGAAGACGACGCCCTTGAAGTGGCCGGGGAACATGCGGAGGAGCGTGAGGAGCGCATGGCGCCCGAGGCCGCCGTACCCGCCGACGAAGAGGACCGCGACGGGATGGCGGGCGTCCATCTTGTCCGCGATCATCGGCTCCGGCGCGATGCTCGGCTTGGCGACGGAGCCGAGATCGCGCAGAGGGTCGGGCAGCTCGTCATCGAGCCGGCGAATCGCATCCACTACGCGGCCGTAGTGCCGCTTCACCGACAAGCAGACGAGCACGAGAATGCCCGTCACGACCAGCGTGAGCCATCCGCCGGCGGCGAACTTCTCGAAGATCGTCACGAGCAGAATCGTGAGGCAGAGGCCGAGCCCGATGATGTGGATCGGAAGGTGCTTGTACCAATCCGAGTGCTCGTCGCGATGCCGAATCCAGAAGCGGCACATCCCCAGATTGGACAGGGAGAATGTGAGGAACACGTTGATCGAGTACATGACGACGAGCTTCTCGACGTCGCCGTGCGTGTAGAGGAGGGCGAGCGCCGACGTGAAGCTCATGAGGATCACGCCGTTGTGCATGCTGAGCCGCTCGGACAGCGCCGCGAAGCGATGTGGGAGCCACGAGTCGACCGCCATGTTGGCCATGACGCGCGGGCCGTCGACGAAGCCGGCTTGCGCCGCGATGAGCAAGAGCCCTGCTTCGGACGCAAGGGCGATCGTCGTGAACCAGTTGCCGACGGGCCAGCTGCCGATGTGCCAGCCGCCCGCGACCCGATCGAGCAAGACGGCGTTCATCGTCTTGTCCTCCGACGGCATCGCGTGGACGAGCAGATACGCGAGGATGATGCCGCCGGCGGTGACCGCCAGCGACGTGGCCATGAGGCCCATCGTGTTCTTCGCCGTGCGAACCTTGGGCTCGCGCATGATCTGAACGCCGTTCGATACGGCTTCGATCCCGGTGTACGTACCGCCGCCGAGCGAGTACGCGCGGACGAAGAGGAGCAGCGCCCCGAAGGTCCCCAGCGAGGCGATCGTGTGCCCGTAGTTGACCGATGTCGCGTGGGCGACCGAGCCGATCTCGCCGAGGTTGCCGAAGATGGCGACCACGAGAAGGATCGCGTGCGTGACGATGAACGCCATGAAGACCGGCAGGATCGCCTGCACCGACTCTTTGACGCCGCGGAGATTCAGGACCGTGAGAAGGCCGATCGCTGCGATCTCGATGACGAGCTTCGAGCGCTGCACGGGATCGAGCCACGTGCCGACGTCCTCCGCGGCGAGGCGCGTCGCTTCGGGGCCGAACCAGGCTCGTGGAACCATGCTGAAGATCGCGTCGCCGCCGGAGGCGATCGACGTGGTGATCGTCAGGACATAGTCGACCAGGAGCGCGCCGCCGCTCACGACGCCGAAGCGCGGGCCGAGGAGCTTCGTCGCGACCACGTAGCCGCCACCGCCCGACGGGAAGTGCTCTATGATTCGCGAATACGCGTACGAGATGATGAAGACCGTTACGGCGGTTCCAAGCGCCAATCCGACGGCAAGGGACGAAAAGTCCCGTCCGTTGGCGACGAGCTCGCGAAAAGCAGCTTCCGGACCGTACGCGGACGAGGAGAGCCCGTCGGCTCCGAGCCCGACCCACGCGAGCATCGCTACGAGCGAAATGCTGTGAAAGGTCTGCTCCGAGTGCACATCCTTCGGTGCACCGAAAACAAGCGACCTTATCCTGTTCCACATATTGGCCTCTCGACTTCGCTGAAAACTCTGTCCCCCCAAACGTTCTTGAAACGTGCGTGAAACGCTTCGGCCAGGCGGGCCCAGAAGGCCCTAGGGCGGAGTCATCAGCGTCGAAATTACGGTCAAGGCCGGCGCAATCTAATCGACCGGCCGTGCCCGTCAAACACTGTTTGGACATTAAGAACACATTAAGAAAACATTAAGATTGGAGTCGAGGGGTCCCATGCGCATTCTCGTAACGGGTGGAACTGGATTCATTGGCCGCGCGCTCGTCGGAGCGCTTCGTGCACGCGGTGACGAGGTCGTGCTGGTCTCGCGCAATGCGCGCAGCGGAGAGGCCGGCCTGGCCCCCTGGGGTGCCGTGGCCGAGCGGGTGCAGGAAGCCGACGCCGTCATTCATTTGGCGGGCGAGCCGGTCGCCGACGCGCGGTGGACTCCGCGAAGGCTGGAACTCATTCGCACGAGCCGTGTCGACACGACCCGCGCGCTCGCGGACGCCATCGTGCATTCTGCACGCAGGCCGCGTGTCTTCGTCAGCGGGTCTGCCGTGGGGATTTACGGAATGCGCGGAGGCGATGCATCGCCTGTCGGCGAGGACGGAGAAGCCGGCGACGACGCGCTCGCGCGCATCACGAAAGAATGGGAAGCCGCGGCGAACCCGGCGAAGGCCGCGGGCGTGCGCGTCGTCCATCCGCGGACCGGCGTCGTGCTCGGGCGCGACGGCGGCGCTCTTGCGAAGCTCGTGACGCCGTTTCGCTGGTTCGTCGGCGGGCCCGTAGGCGACGGCGAGCAATGGGTGAGCTGGGTCCACCTCCGGGACGTGGTGCGTGCGCTCCTCTTCGCCGTCTCGAGCGAGAGCCTCGAAGGGCCCATGAACGTGACGGCACCCCATCCCGTCACCATGAACGAGCTCGCGAAGGCCATCGCGCGCGCACTGCACCGGCCGTCGATCCTCCGCGTGCCTCCGCTTGCGCTCCGGCTCGCGCTCGGGGACGGCTTGGCGGGGGCGCTGCTCACAGGCCAGCGTGTGCTGCCGAGGAAGCTCGAAGGGGCGGGCTTCGCGTTCGAGTTCCCCGATGTGCAGCGCGCCCTGCTCGATCTGCTGGGACCCGCCGCGGGCGATGCACAAAGCGGCGACGCCGGGCCGGGGCGCGCGTCAGGCCGCGCGGACGCCGCCGGCGAGTAGCTCGCGCAACGTCGCGCGGAGCGGGTCCGGCGCGTGTTTCAAGGTTTGGCGCGCGAGCTCCGCAAACCGTGCCCCGTTCGCCGTGCTCACGGCGCGCGCCGCGGCAGCGCGATCCGTCGGAGGCCCGTGCTCGAGGATCCCCATCACGAACTCGGCGGCCTCCTGCGTGTCGATCTGGGCGATCGCGCCGAGCGCGGCGGCCCTGGCAATAGGCGAGGCGGATTCGCGATGAATGCGCGCCAGCGGATCGAACGCGTGGGGGAACCAGAGCGCGCCCAGAGCGGCGTTGGCGTGACCGGCGACGGACGGATCCGGATCCGACAGCGCGGCGCGAACGATGACGAAGCTTCGCTTGAAGAAGAGCCTCGCCGCGGCGTCGACCGCTGCGATCCGCACTTCGCGCTCGGCGGACGCGAACAGCTTTTCGAGCGGGGCCATCGCGGCATAGTTCTGGAGCTCGCCCAAGTTGCGGCACAGGTCCATGGACGCCGTCACGCGGTTCTCCGGCGTCGCCGCTTCGGCGCGGAGCGCCGCGAGCCGCGCGAGCATCGCCTTGCGGCGAACGAGGTCGAGCCATCGCTCGTCGAGCATCACCTCCGCGCACGCTTCGGCCGCGTTGCCTTGCTGCTCCCATTCGATCACGTCGGCGTGCCAGACGCCGGTTGCGCCGTTCGCGCCGCTCGCGCCGGCGTCGTGCCTCCGTGCGCCGTCGCTCTTGGAGCCGAAAAGGAGCTCGTCCGCGACGTCCTCGTAACGCCGGGCGGCGCGGGCGTAGTGCGCGCGCCGGCGCGCGTCGAATTCGAGGAGTCCGAGCTCGGTGTAGAGTTGGCCGACGCGCGAGTACTGCCCGATCTGGCCGAACGACGCGATTGCCGCCAGAAGGCCGTGGGCCACGTTCGCGACGGGCGCGCCGCGCTGGGCCTGCTGCTTCGAAGAGGCCACCCAAAGTTCGCCCTGGCGGAGCGTCCACGATGCCGAGACATGCGGCAGCTCGAGCGACCGCGCGTAGACCGCCGCTTCTCCTGCGAACGTCGCGGCGGCGCCGAGCTCTCCGCACTCCGCGGCGGTGTCGACCGCGGAGGCGAAATGATCGAGCGCGAACTGCCGCATGTGGTCTTCGCGCAAGATGCGGATGCAGTTCACGTAGCCCTCGAGGACGTCCTCGAAGGTGCCCGCGTCCTTGCCGACTTCGATCAGGACCTGGAAGCAATCGAACGCGCGATCGCGCTGCCCGACCGATTCGAAATGGTCAGCGGCCTCCTCTAGAAGGCGTACGCACGCCACGACCGATTCGCGGGCGCCGGCCGCGTCCCCCGTGCGGCGCGCGCACCGCGCGAGATTGAAGCGCACGAGGGCGGCGACGTAGGCGTCTGCGAGCTCCGCCGGCCGCGCGAGCTGCGACGCGAGCCGTGACCAGAGCGCTCGCGCGGCCGCCCATTCGGAGCTGCGCTCGCGGAGTACGGCGGCGGCGGCCCAGCGCCCCGCAGTCTCCATTTCCGCAGCGGCGCGCGTCCACTCGCCTCTCGAGGCTCGAACCATGGCGCGGTCCGCCGGGGGCGCGTGCGCGGCAAGCGCGTCCGCGCGCGCCCGCGCCGACGGATCATGGCTCGCGAGGTAGACGGCGAGCGTCAGAGCCGAACGAACGTCGCCGTGTTTCGTCAGCGCTTCTTCGAGCGATCGAACGACGACGAGGTAATCGTGCTCGCTCGAGTGCGTGCGCTGGATCGCTTCCCGCCAGGACAGGATCGCCTCTTCGAGACGGCCTCGCGCAGCCGCCGACTGCGCGTTGCGGTGGAGCGCGGACAGCTCTTCGATCATCGCGCTGCTCGGGACCCTGCCGTCGACCGCACTTTGTCAGGCCGCGGGCCGTCAGCCGCCGGCGGGAGGAAAGCTCCGCCGCGCCTGCCGCCGTTGCGCGCGCCGCGACAAGCTGAGAACGCTCTCCACGAGGGCGATGACGACGTAGCAAACGAGAAGCCAGACGAGGACGAAGGCCGGGCGCGTTTGGAGACTTACGACGGCGCTCGAGCCGACCGCGAAGGCCACGAGCGCGAAGGTTCGCCCGTTCAAGCGCATGTCTTTGAAGCTGCGGAACTTGATCGTCGACACCATCAAGAAGCTCAGAAAGGCCGTCAGGATGGCGAGTGCCCATACGTATTTCGGACCGGCGAGCCCGAGCTCGTCCCCCATGGCGTGATTGGCGAGGACCAGCGAAATCAGAATTCCCGCGGCGCCGGGGACGGGCAATCCGACGATGTACTTGCTCGGCTTGCCTGGTGCCCCTTTGTCGCCCATCGACAGGACGTTGAATCGCGCGAGGCGGACGGCGCCCGCGGCCGTGAAGATGAACGAGACGACGAGCCCGAGCATCGGCCTTTGCCAGAGCGACCAGCGAAAAACGAGGAGGGCGGGGGCGACGCCGAACGAAATCACGTCCGCAAGCGAGTCGATCTGGAGGCCGAACGCGCTCTGCGTCTTGGTGAGGCGCGCGACGCGGCCGTCGATGGTGTCGAAGAAGAGGGCGAACACGAGCAGGAGCGACGCGCGATAAAAGTCGTCGTCGCCCTGCGCCGACGCGCTGATGCGGATCGAGTCGAATCCGCAAAATACGCTCGAGAGCGTAATGATGTTCGGCAAGAGAAACAGCGTCTTGCGAAGGTCGAGCTTGCGAACGGGAGGCGACAAGGCGGTCTTTCGGTGTCGCCTCGGTGGGCGTGGGGGCCGATCCTCCCGCAGAACCGTCGCTCGGTAAAGGCGTGAGCGTGATTTCCCTCCGTCGGTGTCCTACCCCCGCCGCAGTCCGTCCATAAATTGGCCCCTCTTCCGTGTGCGCCATAAGCTTTGCCGGCGATGACAGCTTCCGCGGCCATCTTTTCAGGGCATCGCCGGCTCGTGCCGCTCGCACGAGCGGGCGCGCTCGTCATCGCCGTGGCCGGCGTGAGCGGGACGAGCGGGTGCGCTCGTTCGGCCGAAGAGCGTCAGCTCGAGGCGATGGAGCAGGACATCGAGCAGATTCAACACGATCGCGACGACGTCGACCCCCCGCAAGTCGGGCCCGAAGGCGTGCCTGCCACCGTCCCGGCGTCGACCGTCGCGCCGCCGCCCCCGCCGCGTACCCCGGCGCCTCCGGTTACGCCGCAGGACGCTGCGCGCACGGGAGCCGATGAGGCCCCGGCGGAAGATTACGCGGATCCGGAAGACACGACGCCTCGCCCCGCCATCCGCGTCGTCGGGACTCCGCGCGGTCGCAATCGCGGATTCGAAGAGTCGTTCGATTCGGCGGGGGACGACTCTTCGGGCCGGAGCCCGGCGATCGACCCCGAAGCCAAGCGCGCCTATGACGCCGCGCTCTCGCTCGTGAACGCGAGGCAATACGCGAAAGGGCTCGACGCGCTGGCGGCGTTCCTCGTGAAGTGGCCCGATCACCCGTACGCCGATCACGCGATGTTCTGGCGGGGCGAATGCTACTTCGCCCAAGGCGACTATGCGCGCGCGGCAGAGGAGCTCACGGGGCTTCTCGCGCGCTTCCCCGCCAGCCCCAAGGCGCCCGACGCGCTCTTGAAGCTCGGCATCAGCCAACAGAAGCTCGGCCGGCTCGCCGACGCGAAAGACTGCTTCGATCGGCTCGCCCAGAGTTATCCGCAGGCCGAAGCCGCTCGCCACATTCCGTCCATCACCGTCCCGGCGTCGCCGCCGGGCCCTGCCGAGGACTCTCGATGAAGCGCATCGCACGGCGCAATGCCGTGGTCGCCGCGGTCGCCGCCGGTCTTGCGGGAGGAATCGCCCCTTCCATCGCGGCTGCCCAGTCGACTACACCCGCTCCCGCCGAGGGAACGGCCCCTGCGCAGCCCGCGGTACCCGCGCCGGCGGTTGCGCCTGCCGCCCCGAGCGCGCCCGCGCCGGGGCAATCCCAGTCCATGGGCGTGTTCGGCGGATACGGCAATCCGCAGTCGTCGAACGGCACCATCGGCGGCGGGAACGCGACCGAATCGAGCTCCCATCCGGTGACCGGCGACGAGGAGGATTCGTTCGACTTCGGCAGCAAATCGCAAGGAGGCGGCGTGGCGCACGGCTCCGAGAACGGGCCCATCTTCACCGCGAAAAGCGGGCGCCTCAGCTACGGCGGAGAGATGCCCGATTCGCATACCGTTCGCCACGGCGACACGCTGTGGGGGTTGTCCGATACGTATTTCCGTAATCCGTACGAATGGCCGCGGCTCTGGTCGTACAACGCGCAAATACGAAATCCGAATTGGATTTACCCGGGAGACGAAGTTCGATTGAAGGCCTCGGGCGAGGCGACCGGGCCTGCCGGCGGTCCGGCGGGCCCGAAGGGGACGGGCGCGGGCATGACGCTCGTCGACCGGCGGCGACAGGTCCCGAACGACACCGTTTTTCTCCGCGATCAGGGCTGGGTGCGCGACAATTCGGAAGACATCTGGGGCGAGATCACCGGCTCGTCGTCCGATACGATGTTCCTGTCGAACCTGAATCAGGTCTACATGACGCTGAAGAAGGGCCGCGACGTCAAAGTGGGGCAGGAGCTCACGATCTTCCATACCCGCACGACGGCCGCGTCGGGCGACATCGTGCAGATTCTCGGGACCGTGCGCGTGAACCAATACGACCCCGACCAGCATGTCGCGCGCGGCCAGATCGTCGAATCGCTCGACATCATCGAGCGTGGCGCACGCGTGGGCCCGCTCACGCGGAGCTTCTCGGTCGTCCCTCCGCGTCGCAACGACGCCGAGGTCGCCGTTCACGTTCTCGCGAGCGTGCATCCCAACGAGTTCTTCGGGCAGAACCAGATCGTCTTCATCGACAAGGGCGAGGCGAGCGGGCTTCAGCCGGGCAACCGCCTTTTCGTGCTTCGCCACGGCGACGCGTGGCGGTCGACGCTCGTCAGCAGCGACTCGGGCCTGCGCATCTCCGCGGACGACGAGCGGCCGATGCCCGACATCGAGCAGACGCCCGGCTCCAAGAAGGACGACGGGCGTTACCCCGAGGAAGTGATCGCCGAGCTCCGTGTCCTCGCCGTCAAGAAGGACTCGGGCGTGTGCCTCGTGACGCAGTCGCGGAGCGAGATCGAGATCCACGACGTCGCGGTGGCTCGCAAGGGATACTGACTCTATACGGGCAGCCGTGCGTTTCGCGGTTCGCCTGGCCACGCTCTTTCTCGTCGTGTTCGCGTTCGCGGCGTTCGGCGGCACGCGCGAAGGACCTCGGCGCACCGTGGTCGGCCTGCACGCCGACGCGGGCGCCCCCGCCAGGCGCGCCGCGCACAAAGCGCGCGGCGGGTGTCCGCGCGGCATGGTGCGCGTGCGGGGGTATTGCATCGATCGCTACGAGGCTCCGAACCGGCGGGGAGCCAAGCCGCTCGTCATGCAATCCGCAAAGGACGCGCAGGCGTGGTGCGAGGAGCGGAACAAGCGGCTCTGCACCGAGGATGAATGGATCGACGCGTGCGAGGGCGAGGAGCACCGTGCGTATCCGTACGGATCGGTCCACGAGGACGGCGCATGCACCGACGACAGGCCGTGGCGCCACGTCGACGAGGCGACGCTCGCGAAGTGGCCCGCGCCCGAAGCCCGCGAGCACACGAAGGAGCTTTACCAGGCGACGCCGAGCGGCAGCCAGCGCAGGTGCTCGTCGGAGGACGGCGTGCGCGACCTCACGGGGAACGTGGAAGAGTGGGTCGTCCGTACCCGCGAGCACGCCAACGCGTGGCCGTACTTGCTCATCGGCTGCTACTGGGCCGGCTGCTACGGCGGCGGAAAACCCACGTGCCACTCGACGAACGACGCACACGGCCCCGAGTTCCGCTTCTACGAAACGGGCTTTCGCTGTTGCCGCGACGTCGCGACGCCCGAATAATCAGTCGTAGCGTTCGGTGTGAACGAGCTCGCGGCCGAGGCCCATTTCTTTTCTCAGGAGGTCACGCACGGAGCCGACCATGCGGGTGAGCCCGCACACATAGGTGTGCGGTGCGCGGCCCGTGCGCGCGGCGAGCTCCTCCCACAAAGCGCGGACGTGCGTTTGCACGTATCCCTGCCGTCCCGTCCAGGACGAAGGCGGCTGCGAGAGCGTGACGTCGTAGCGAACGAACGGATGTTCCCGGACGATCGCTCGAAGCTCTTCGGCGTAGAGAATGTCTTCTTCCCGGCGTGTCCCGAAGAGCAGCCACACGGGCGTCTGATTTCCCGCCGCGATCGCCGCGCGCAGCATGCTGCGAAGGGGGGTGAATCCGGTCCCCGTGCCCACGAAAAAGGCCGGGTTGGTCTCCGCGGCCGTCCGCGTGAAGAAACCGTGCGGCCCCAAGAACGGAAGGACGATGCCCGGCTCGAGCGCATGCAGCCAGGCTGATCCCCGGCCCCCGGCGACGCGCGTGACGGCCACCTCGAAGCGCGGTGATCCGTCCGGTGCCGACGCAATCGAGTACGAGCGCTTGCCTGGCACGATGTCGCCCGCGCTCGCGCCCTCGACCTCGCTCGCCTGCGGCGGACGCGGCAGGGTGACGCTCACCCACTGCCCGGGTTCGAACGCCATCGGGTGACCGTCGGTTCGCTCGAAGGTCAGCTCTCGTACGTGAGGCGTCAACATGCGGGTCGCGACGAGGCGCGCGTCGAAGGGGGGGGGCAGAGGCATCGACTTAGAAGCCGAACTCTAAATCAGCGATCGCGATTCTCGAACCGGTCGATGGTGAGGGCCCAGAGCCTCGATGCGGTAGGCATACGCAGCCTTGACGCGCGAGAGCGCTCGCAGGGTCCGCTCCATGCGAAGAAGCGCGTCGAGCACTTCATGGGTCGGCAACGCCGCGGTGCGGGCTGCCTTGAGGACCGGTTCGATGGCCGCGGTGGCATATCGCGGATGAAAGAGCGCCCCTGGAAGCAGGGTCACCGCGAACGGGACAGACGGTGCAAGCCGCTCGGCGGTGCCGACGATGCGCGCATCGAAGAGCTGGCCCTCGGACGCATCGAGCTCGGCGACCGACTCTTCGTCCACGTGGGTCGGCGCAAGCTCCGCGCCGCCCCAGACGTCGACAAGGATCCGCCTCCCGCCGCGCACCTCCGCGCGAAAAAGACCACGATGGGCGCGCTCGATCGGCGCGAGCAAGACTCGGTCGTCCTCGTCCAGATCCTGCGCCACTTCACGACCGAATCGCCCGCTCGTCGCCGCGTCGATCCAGAACGCGCGGCTTCTTTCTTCAAACCATGGATCTTCGGGCGAGAACGCTCCCGTACGCGCCTCGAAGGCGGACCGCATGGCGGCGACGCGCGCGGCCCGTGACTCCTGGCCGCCGAGCTCGATCACGCGGGAAACGGTCGCGAGCACTCCCATCCGAATCGATGCATGATGTACTCTCCAAGACCGTGCCTGGCGATCCTCCGCAAGCCGCTTCCGTCTTTTTCCCGCAGGCCGCACTGGACGAGTGGATGGTCGACGGATCCGTCGACCTTCGCGACGGCGAGCTCACGCTTCTGAAGGAGGGCCGTCGCTATCGCGTCCAGGAGGCGGTGTGCATCGTGAGCGAAGTCGGCGGCGGCGCCGACACGCACCAGTTGACGGGCCGGGTCAAACTTCGGAGCTTTCTCGACGGGCTCGGCGCGGAGATCCTGGAGACGTCGATGCTCATCGGCGATGCGGCGTACGACGTGACGCCGGGCTGGCTAGGAGCCCCGACGGAGGCGTTCGCCGAGTACGCGCGCGGGCAGCGAAACGCGACCGCCGGCGATGCCGGCGCCAAGAGCGACGAAGAGCTATTGGAGCGTTTTCTCTCGGAAAAGGCGTGAGTGGGCGCGCTCGCGCTGGCCAAGCGCCGCGGGACGTAGCACGATCCATGGCACGGTGACGCTCCAGCTCGCAAATTGGCTCTTCGCGGGCACCGCGGTGGCGTACCTGTTCGCGTCGGTCATCTTCGTCGCCGAGTTGCTCGGTCGCGCGGGTTCGTGGGCCAAGTGGGCGCCGCGCCTCGTGGCGATCGGCGTGCCGCTCCATGCCGCGCACATCGCCGTGTGGTCGATGGTTTTGCACGTGTGCCCCGTGGAAGGCATTCACTTTGCGCTGAGCGTCGCCTCGATGTTCGCGTGCCTCGTGTACGTCCTCGCGCGGCGGCGGTTCCAGATCGATCCGGTAGGCGCCTTCGTGGCTCCGCAGGCTCTCGCGTTTCTTCTGGCCTCGCGCTTCGTCGGTCAGGTCGCGGACGAGCCGCGGCTCCGCGGAGCGCTCCTTCCGTTCCACGTGATCAGCAACCTGCTCGGCATCGCGCTCTTCACGCTGGCCTTCGCCGCGGCGGTCGCCTACCTCCTTCAAGAGCGCCGGCTGAAGCTCAAGACGTTCAGCCGGGTCGGGCTTTTGCCGGCCGTCGATTCGCTCGATCGCGCGGAGCACCGATTCCTCGTCGCGGGCTTTCCCCTGCTGACGATCGGCATTCTCACGGGCCAGATCTGGGCGCGCGAGGTCGAAGCGGGCGGCGTCGGCGTGATGGCGCGAGCCGGCCTGTCGTACCTGTCGTGGGCGCTCTTCGGCGGCGTACTCCTTCTTCGTGCGGCCGCTGGTTGGCGCGGCCGCCGGGCGGCGTTCGGAACGATCCTCGGTTTCGGGCTGACCATGGTGGTCCTGCTCGCGTATCTCGTTCGAAGCGCGTGATGCGGACGGAGTCGGGGCTGCCATGATCCTCGTCGTAGGCCTCTCGCATCGAACGGCGCCGGTTCAGATTCGCGAGCGCCTCGCCGCGGGCGCCGAGGCGCTTCCGGCTGTGCTCGCGAGGCTCGCATCGCGGGAGGAGCTCGCCGAAGCGATGTTCCTCTCGACCTGCAACCGCGTCGAAGTCATCGCGCTCGCGCACGGCGAAGCCGGGATCGACGAGGCGCGCCGGGCCATCTGCGAAGAGCTGGCTGCGCACGGCGGCGCGACGAGCGGCGAAGAGCTCGTGCCTTACCTGTACGAAAAACGGGGCGACGAGGCGGTGCGCCACATTTTCCGCGTGGCCGCGAGCCTCGATTCGATGGTGCTCGGCGAACCGCAGATCCTCGGTCAGGTGAAGGACGCCTACGAGGCCGCGGCCGGGGCGGGCACGCTGAGCGGCCTGCTCGCCCGATGCATGAGCCGCGCGTTCGCGGTCGCCAAGCGCGTTCGCACCGAAACGGCGATCGGCGCGGGTTCGGTGAGCATATCGAGCGTCGCCGTGGATCTCGCGAGGCGCATTTTCGGCGACCTGGCCGACCGCACGGTGCTCCTGCTCGGCGCTGGCGAGATGGCGGAAGCTGCGGCGCGCAGCCTCGTGAAGGGCGCGCGCGCGCTCCGCATTTGCAATCGCAACTTCGATCGGGCGGCGGCGCTGGCGAGCGAGCTGCACGCGGCGGCGGTTCCGTGGGACGATCTGGGCGAAGAGCTCACGTCGGCGGACGTTGTCGTGGCGAGCACCGCGAGCTCGACGTACGTCGTGACGCGCGATCTCGTGAAGCGCGCGATGAAGGCACGGAAGGGGCGGACGCTGCTCCTCGTCGACATCGGGGTTCCGCGCAACATCGACCCGGCCGCCCACGGAATCGACAACGTGTACGTCTTCAACGTCGACGACCTCGAGCAAGAAGTCGCACGCGGGATGCAAGCGCGGCAAGCGCAGGTCACCGCGGCGGAGGCCATCGTGGCGGAGGAGCTCGCGCAGTTTCTCTCGTGGCGGCGGGCCCTCGAAGTGGCGCCGACGCTCGTCGCGATGCGCACGAAGACGCGCGCGCTGTTCTTGGCGGAGCTCGAACGATCGCTCGGGGGCCGACTCCGGCACTTGACGGAGGGCGACCGCCTTGCGCTCACGCAAATGCTCGACAGCGCGGTGAACAAGCTGCTCCATACGCCGACGACGAAGCTGAAGGCCCGCGCGGCGGAGGGGGACGACGCCGGCGAGCTGGCCGCGGCCGTTCGCTTCTTGTTCGACCTGCAGGAGGCCGTCACGGCCGAGCCTTCGCGAACGGCGACGCCTACGCGGCCGCCGGCCTCGGCTTCTGCGGACGACGAGCCCCTCATCAACTGAGAGGGCTACCGCGTCTTCTTCTTCGTCCCGGCGCTGTCCGACGCGGCTTTGAGCTTGCCGCTGCTGGTGCCCGCATAACCCGAGGGTTGCGGCGACGGCTCGAGGCCCTCTGGATGGGCGGGTTCGGCGGGAGGCGGTGGCGGAATCGAGACGATCGGCGGCCGCGGGATGCCCTTTCCGCGCAGCTCGACGGGGATCATGCTCTTGTGCGCCGTGTGGGTTCGCGAGAAAGCGACCACCTTCGTGTCGACGAGGCCCGACGCGCGAATGCATCCGAGCACGTCCGCTTCGGTGATCGCCTTGCTGGCCTTCGGGCGAATGATCCAGAGCGCTCCGCTGTCGGCCATCCGCGCCCGGAGGAGCGGGACTTTCTCGAGCGCCTCGCGCGTATCGGCGCCAAAGAAGATCGTCGGCGCACCTGCCGGCACGCGCCCGTCCACCATGCTCGCGACGAGCTCGCGAACCGCGGATAGGAACGGCACGTCGTTCACGCCCACGACGGCAATGCGCGAGTCGGGGCCGATCTCGAGCTTTTCGAGGAGGCCCTTCGGTTCTTTGTCCGCTTCGAGTCCCATCGGTGCGGCAATCTTAAGCTGGGTCCCGGCGAAACACGGCATTTTGTGCAAAACCGAGGCGCCGGCCGACCACGAGGCCCGCTTCGTGGGCCGAGGCTTCGTCTGCGGGCCACGCTGCCGTCTCGTCGATTTGCTTCGCGTTCGATCCGTCCGAGTTCGCAACGAATGCCCGAATGCGCATGCCGGATTCCGTGCGTTCGGCATAGGCACCGAGCGGCGTTTTGCAGTCGCCCCCGAGCGCGATCAAGACGCCCCGCTCCGCCACCACACACAGCGCCGCATCGACGTCGTGCAACTTCGAGAGGAGCGCGCGCGTGTCCCCGTCGCGTTCGCGGCACTCGATCCCCAGGGCTCCCTGGCCGGGGGCGGGAAGGGAAACTTCCGGAGAGAGAACCTCGGTCGCGCGCGCGGCGAGGCCGAGCCGCAAGAGGCCCGCTCGAGCGAGAACGATCGCGTCGCACTCTCCCTCGTCCACCTTGCGGAGGCGCGTATCGACATTTCCGCGTACGGACACGACATCGATGTCCGGCCGGTGCGTCTTGATCGACAGCGAGCGCCGCAGGCTCGAAGTCCCGACGCGCGCGCCGGGAGGCAATTGCGCGAGCGTTCCGTGCCGGGGAGCGACGAGCACGTCCCGCGGGTCTTCGCGCTTCGGAATGCAGGTGATGACGAGCCCGGACGGCAAAAGACCAGGCACGTCCTTGATCGAGTGGACCGCGAAATGCGCTCGCCCGTCGAGCAACGCTTCCTCGATTTCTTTGACGAAAAGCCCTTTGCCTCCGATCTCGGAGAGCGGCCGATCCTGAATGCGATCGCCGCTCGTCACGACCTGGAGCTCCTGCAAATCGAGACGCGGATCGACCTCGCGGAGGCGTAGGACGAACGCGCGGCACTGCGCGAGTGCAAGAGTCGAGCGCCGGGTGGCGTACACGAGGGGCGCGAGCGGCCCGGGCCAGCGCGACGAGGCCGAAGATTGCGACGAAGCCGACCAGGCCGACGAGGGCGTCATGAAGGCCTAACGATAGGCGGGCCGCGCCGTCGCGGCGAGAGGTGCTTGCTCAAAAGCCCTCGATGCAATATGCCGAGGCGTTCGCGTGACGTTTCGTATCAATCCTCGCTGGGTCGTCTTTTCCGTGGCGCTCTTCGCCGCGCTGACCCTTTTTGCGTTGGGGCCGCGCGCTGCGCAGGCCCGCGAAGCGGCGAGCACGCCCGATCCGATGTCGCTCGACGTGCCCGGCTTCGGCGAAGCTTTCTACTACAAGCCGCGGAGCCGTTCGCGGCGGCGCATCGTGCTCTATCTCCACGGCCGCGGGGGCAATGCCTTCGAAGATTGCCGCAAGTGGGCACGCGTCGCTCGGCAGTTCGGCTGGATCGTGTGTCCACAAGGGCCGGCGCTCTCGGACAACGGCGGTCGCACCTGGAACAACGACGCCGCCACGGCGACCCGCATCATCGACGCGACCGTCGACGCTCTCCGCGAGAAATACAAGGGGAGGGTCCGCTCCCGCGGCAATATTCTCATTGGGTTCAGCGAAGGCGCCTTTATTGCTCAACAGGTCGGCCTGCACGATCCGGTGCTCTGGAATCGGTGGCTCATCCTGGCCGCCAACGACCAGTACTGGTTCGGGGACGCGACGCAGCTTCTCGAGCAGAACCGGGCCAAGATTCGTCGCGTCTACCTCTTCACGGGGGAAAACGACGAGGTCGCGGAGAACACCCGGCGCGCCGGCGAGCTCCTGAAGACCGCACGCATCCGGGTGAAGGTGAAGATCGTGCCGGGGCTCGGTCATGAAGTCCCCGCCGACCGCATGATCACGAACTACCGGCGTCCGCTCCGGTGGCTCATCGCGGCTCGTTAGCGTACCTGGCCCGTAGGTGGGGCACGGGGCCCCATTCGTCGTCCGCTGCTAACGTGCGCGAGGGGGATGGCCGTATTTCCACCCATGCGTTGCGTGCCGGCGCCCCCGTTGTCGCACCTTCCGGGGTCGCTCTCTGCTGAACCAGGTGCCGAAGAACGAGCGGCCATCGAAGCCGTCCGCCATCTGGGTCGCCGTTTTCCCAACGCGCGCCTTCGTGAAGTGCCGCTCGTGCGCGCCGCCGAACTGGATGGGCGCGCCGACCCCAGCGGCAGTACGCGTGTCTGGCTCGCGCTCGAAGCGCTTCAAGTCACCGGCAGCTTCCAGGTCCGTGGGGCGCTGGTAGCCGTCGAGGCGGCTTCGAGGACCCATCGGCGGGTGATCGCGCCCAGTGTGGGCAACCATGGGATCGCGGTCGCCTACGCAGCGTTCGTTCTCGGCGTCGCTGCGACGATCGTCGTGCCCAACCATATCGCCCGCACGAAGCGCGAGAAGATCGAGCGCTACGGGGCCGAACTCATCGTCGCGTCGAGCGAGCGCTACGAATCCGCCCTCGCCATTGCCAAGCAGTTGGCGGAAGAGCAGGGCGAGAGCGCCGCGCTCATCGTCGCCGGGCAGGACGTGGGCAATATCCTCGGAAACGGAAGCTCCCTCGGGTTCGAGATCGTGCGCGGCCTGGGCGGCGTGCCGGAGCGCGCGCTCGCGCCCTTCTGCGACGGCGGGCTCGCGACGGGCCTCGCGTGGGCGCTGCGCGCCGAGTTGGTCGGCGAAGCCGACCGCGGCGTGTGGGGCGTACAAAGCGAGGCTCATTGTACGATGGCCGCGTCGCTCGAGTGCGGGCGCGCCGTGACGGCCTCCGACGCACCCGCGCCCACGCTCGCCGAGGAGCTGCGCGAAGGCGTGTCGACCGCGGCCTTCGAGCGGGCGCGCGAAGCGATCGCCGGCGTTTGCATCGTCAGCGAAGCGCAGATCGCGGCCGCGATGGGCTACGCCTATGGAGATATGGGCCTCGTGCTCGAAGGAAGCGCGGCCCTCGCGCTCGCGCCGGTCCTCTTCGGCCTGCCCGAAGGCCTGCGCGGCGGCGACATGGTCGTCGTGCTCACGGGCAGGAACATCGATCCCGATCGCCTCGACGGCGTGCTCGCGCGGATCCGCGCGTAACCAAGCGGTCGGCCGGACCCGATCGCGGGAGTTCCTCTGGTAGGATCGGCGTGCCGTGTCCAGCCCTCGCACTCCGACGCTCGCACCGAAGACCAAAGTCGTCTGCGACGTGCTCGTGCGGGACGGCGTGTTGCGGCCCGATCGCGTCGACTCGATTCTCGCGCGCGTCATGCGGACAGGAGAGCGCGTCGAGGAGGCGATTCTCGATCTCGGCTACGTCGCGGAAGCCGATCTCCTGAAAAGCCTGGCAGCCTATTACAAGGCATTCTTCATCTCGTCGGAGAAGCTCGCGAAGGTCGATGTGAGCCGGGTGCTCCTCGACATGATTCCCCACCGCTTCGCCGAGCAGATCGGCATTTGTCCCGTCGTCTTCGACGCCAAGACCTATGCGCTCAGCGTCGTGACGGCCGATCCGGACGACCTCGAAGCGCTGCGCGAAACGCAGCTCGCTTCCGGGGCGCGCGAGGTCAAGCCGGTTCTCGCGCGTCCGACCGCGGTCAAGGCGCTCATCGCGAAGGCCTACACGGGGGACCTGCGCGCCTTTGCGCTGCTCGAGCGGCAGGCGCCGCCGCACGTGCAGTCGATGTCGACGATGTACGAGCGCAACGCGATCGCGCTCGATCCGGCGCCCGAGAACGCCGTGCCGTCCGCGGCTCGCGTGCCGGCCGCCGCCCGGGCCTCGTCGTCGCGCGAGCGGGTCGTCGACGAACAAGATTTCGTGCGCACCGCGAAGCCGGGAGGGCCGCCCTCCGCAGCGCAGCCCCGCGTAGCGAAGGTGTTGGATCCCCCGCCGCCGCCCCCACCCGTGGCGGCCCAGGCGCCCGCACCTCCGGCGGACAAGGGCGTGGCCGGCGCGTCGTTCGTCGAGCTCCTGCACGTGCTCGTCAGTCTGCTCGAAACGTCTCGCGCCGATCTGCGCGGCCACTCGGCGCAGGTCGCGCGGCTCGCCCGCCGCATGGCCGAGCGCATGCAGCTCGACGCGGGAACGACGGCCATGTCCGTGGCGGCGGCGTTCATCCACGACCTCGGAAAAATGGGTTCGCTCCACCTCACGCCGCTCAATTGCAGCGAATACGACGGGCACAAAGTACTCGCGCAAAAGGCTTTCGGCGTCCCCGAGCGGCTACTCGAGCCCGTGCGGTTGCCGAAGGAGTCGACCGACGCGGTGCTCCACATGTACGAGCGATACGACGGCAAAGGCTTCCCGGACGGAATCGGCGGCAAGGACATCCCGCTCGGCGCGCGTGTCCTGGCCATTTGCGACACGTATGCCGATTTGATCAGCAATCCACGCAATCCGTTCCGCAAGACGCTGTCGCCCGTGGACGCGTGCGCGGCGCTGGCGAAGTACAAGGATACGATTTTCGATCCGAATCTCGTCGATCTGTTCCGGAGCACGGTGGTCGGCGAAGAGCTCACGGCGCGGCTTCTCTCGAGCCGGTGGCAGGCGCTCGTCGTCGACCTCGATCCCGAGGAGACGACGGTGCTCGAGCTTCGGATGAGCGAGCAGGGCTTCGTCGTGAAGACGGCGCGTAGCGCCGAGCAGGCGCTGAAGATGCTCGCAGAGGGACAGACGGACCTCGTCATCAGCGAGATCGATCTGGGAAAGCCCGACGAGGGGCTGCGCCTGCTGACCGACGCCCGCAACGAGGCGTTCGGCAAAGACCTCCCCTGGGTGGTCTATACGCGCCGCCAGGAGCGCGCGATTGCCCAGAAGGCGTTCGAGCTCGGCGTACTCGATTACGTCTCGAAACCGGCCAGCGCCGATGTGTTCGTGGCCAAGCTCAAGGCGTTGCTCGAGCAACGCACGAGCACGAAGAGCCCGCAGGGCGTCAGCGGCTCGCTCCGTGAAATGGGCCTGCCGGACTTGGTGCAGGTGCTCTTTCACAGCCGCAAATCGGGCAATCTTCGGATCCGCGCGCGCGAAGGCAACGGCGAGATCCAGTTCGTGGAGGGCAACGTCGTCGACGCGGGCTGGCGTGAACAGCGCGGCGAAGAGGCGTTCTACGCGATGCTGAAGCTCGCGGACGGCGACTTCGCGCTCGATCCGTCCTTCCGCGCCACGAGCCGCGTGATTCACCAATCGAGCGAAGCGCTGCTCCTCGAAGGCATGCGCCGCATGGACGAAGGCCTCGGCTGATCAGGCGCTCGCCGGTCGAACGGGCGCGGAAGGGTCGTCGTCTGCGCGACGCCGGACGCGAAATCAGCGAACGAGTTCGGTCCACCGCTGGGCGAGCTCGTCTCCGGTCCAGCGATCACCTCGGCTCGGGGAAACCCCCTCGGTCATCCCGATCCTGAAGACGGAGACCTGGTTGCCCTGGACGTGCACGATTTGCCCCGTCAGATGTGCCGCCGCGTCCGACACGAGAAAGGCCGACACGTCGGCGCAGAAGTCGGGTGACATCAACACTTCGGCGTTGGGAAACGCCATGAGCGGCAGTCCCGCGGTCAGGCGCGTATAGGCCATCGGGCTCAAGATGTTCACCGTGACGCCGAGCGGCGCCAACTCCTGGGCGGCGGTCAGCCCGAAGCCGCAGACCGCGCCTTTGGCCGCACAGTACGCGCCGACGTGGCTCGCCCCCTGCAGCCCGAGCTGGCTCGACACCATGAGCACCCGTCCGGATCCTTTTCGGTGCTCGACGTGGCGGGCGAAGAGCTGCGTGCAATAGAACGTCGCGTTCAGAATCGTACCGAGTTGGGCGCCCCAATCGTCGTCGGATATCTCGCCGATGGCGCCCTCGCGGACGATACCCGCGTTCGTCACGAGGATGTCGACGCGGCCGAAGGCATCGATCGCATGGCGAAAAAGGTTCTCCACCTCGCTCCGTTTGCTCACGTCGTGTGTGTCCGCCACGGCTTCCCCGCCGGCGGCGCGAATCTCCTCGACGGCCTTGGCCGCGATCGACGGGTCTGAGCCTGTCCCGCTGGGCGTCGTCCCGGTGTCGTTAATGACCACGCGCGCGGATTCCCGTGCGAACTTCGCGGCGAGAGCTCGACCAATCCCGCGTCCCGCGCCGGTCACGATCGCGACTTTACCGTCGAGCACCTTGGCCCCGACTCCCTTGCCGTGGAGCACCTTGTCCTCGACCCCCTTGCCGGCGAGTACGCCCATAGGTTCTTCCTCTCCAGTGCCTTACGGCTGATCCGCTCGAAAGATGAGCCTCGCCCCCCGGGACTTTCTTGACCCAGTCCCGACGCGCCGTCCCCGGGGAGGCACCACCGCGCACAAGCTCGTTTCGGCGGAGAAAGCACGGCGTCGCCTCGTGGTACCCTGCATGAACCGATTGCGAAGATGCCGCGGACGACGAGCGAGAAATGTATGCAGCCTCTCTCATCGCCCCTATCGGACGACGGCCGGCTCGTCCGCTGGCTCGCCGTTCTTGCGCCGCGGTATGCGATCCTCGAGCGCCATAGCTCGACCCACGCGAGCTGGGTCTTTCGCGCCATCGACCGGCAGACGAGCCAAGCGGTCGCCATCAAGCTGCTCAAGGATTGGAACGGCGCTTCGCGCGACGCATTCATCGCCGAGGGATTGCTTCTCTCGGAGCTCGAGCACCCGGGAATCGTTCGTTACATCGCGCATGGAGACCTGAGCGACGGCGGCGCGTACATCATCACGGAGTGGCTGCCCGGCACCGGCCTCGACGGGCTCCTGCATCAGGGTTCGCTCTCCGTTGCGCATAGCCTGACGCTGCTCGTGCGAACGGCGAGCATTCTCGCGGCCGCGCACGCCCGGGGGATCGTTCACCTCGATCTCAAGCCGCCGAATCTGTTCTTGGTCGACGGCGACCCCGCGCACGTCCGCTTGCTCGATTTCGGGCTGGCCCGGCTCACGCGTTCGGTCAGCTTCGAGGTGGAGGAAGCCGCCGTGGCGGGGACGCCGGGGTACATGGCGCCCGAGCAGATTCTCGGCGATCCGTTCTCGCCGGCCACCGACGTCTTCGCGCTCGGATGCATCCTCTTCCGGTGCGTCGTCGGCCGTTCGATTTTCTCGGGCGAGGGCTTCGACGTGATGATGCAGACGGTGAAGGGCTCGGCGCCCAGGGTGAGCTCGATCGTCGAAGGGTTTCCTCCCGCCCTCGATCGGCTGGCGGCGTCGATGCTCGACCTCGATCCGGCGAGGCGCCCGGCCGATGCCGCGGCCGTGCTCGCGGCCATCGCGTCGCTGCCGGAAGACGTGCTCCGCGGCCTCTCGCCCTCCGCCCGCGCGCTCCTGCGGCCCACCGGCCTCACGTCCGCCGAGCGAATCCCCGTTCTCGTGGCGCTCGTCCGGTTGCCCGCGACGGACCCGGATGGGGACACGTCGTCCGACGACCCCGATGCGGACCCCGCGATTCCGGAGAGGCGCCCGGCGAGCTGCTTCGAAAGGCTGACCGACGGAACGTGGATTGCGCTTCCCCGCGGCGGGAACGCGACCGCGCTCGATCAGGCGCTGCACGCTGCGCGGCTTGTGCTCGACGTGCGCGCCCGCTGCGAGGGCGCGGCCGTCGCGCTCGCCGCCGGTCGCGTGGTCGACGATTCGTCCGCGCCGGACTTCCATCAGCTCCTCGTGGACGCCGAGGAGCTCTTGCAGCACGCGGAAGCCGGCCGGATCGTGCTGGACGAGAGCACCGCGGCGCTCGTCAGCACGCGCTTCGACCTCGTGCGCGCGGAGGGAGCTCCGCCGGAGCTCGTGGGCCCGAAGCGGCACTCGGATTGGGGACGGAAGGATCCCGATCCCGTCCCGCCGCAGCACGGCGCGCTCGGCCGCGCGCTCGAAATTCGCCAAGTCGCCGAGAATCTGAGGGACGCCTTCGAGCTCTCGCGGGCGCGGGTCGTTCTGGTGACGGGTCCCGCGGGGATCGGCAAGTCGCACGTCGTGCGCGAGGCGATGCAGAGTTTTGCACAAGGCAGCGTCGCGCCGGCCCAATGGGTCGCCGACGGGGACTCGATGAGCGCGGGCTCCTCGCTCCACCTCGCGGCGAGCCTCCTTCGCTGCGGGGCCTCACCCGCCGCCTCCGCGGTGCTCGCGCTCCTCGGGAGTGCTCGCACTTCGTCGGCCGACGGACGGTCCGCCGAGGATGCCGGGTCCGTCACCGAAGTGCACCAGGCTTTCTGCGACGCGCTGCGCGAGCAGCTCGACCGCGGCCCACTCGTCTTGTGCCTCGAGGACATCCACTGGGCGGATCTCGGCAGCCTGCGGACGCTCGATTACGCGCTGGCGCAGCTCGCCGAGCGCCCGCTCTGCATCGTCGCGACGGCGCGGCCCGACTACCGCGATCTCTACCCCGACTTGTGGCAGAAGCGCCCGCTCGAAGAGATTCGCCTTCGCGAGCTCGATGACCGGGACGCCGAGAGCCTCGTCGCGTCGCGGCTCGGCGTGCTCGCGAGCGCGGCGGAGCGAACGCGCATCGTGCATCACGCCCGGGGCAATCCGTTTTTGCTCCTCGAGCTGATTCGCGCGGCGATCGACGGCCGTGCAGAGGAGACGTCGGCCACGGTCGTCGGCGTCGTCCAGAGCCGCTTGCTCGCGTTCGATCCGCACGCGCGCCGCGTTCTGCGCGCGGCGAGCATCCTTGGCGAGGCCTTCACGTTCTCGGCGTTGCGCCACATTCTGGGGCCCGACTCGGACGCCATCGACATCGACTGGTGGCTCGGCATGCTCGTCGATCGCGCGGTCTTGCGCCGGCGTGACGATGCGGCTGGGGACGATCGCGCGTTTGCCTTCGTGCACGCCCTCGTTCGCGACGCGTCGTACGACATGCTGACCCACGACGACCGCCGCCTCGGTCATCGGCTGGCGGCCGAGTGGCTCGAAGCGCCGGGACGGGCGGGGCCACCCGTCGTCATCGCGCAGCATTACGGTCGCGCGGGCGATGCAGCGGGAGCGGGTCGCTGGTACCACCGCGCCACGGCCGATGCGTTCACGATCGGCGATCTCCCGGCGGTCGTGTGGTGCGCCGAGCACGCGCTGGAAGCCGAGCTCCCGCAGGAGGCGCGCGGCTATGTCCAGGCGGTCGGGGCGTACGCGTATCGCCTGATGGGCGCCGTCGAACCGGCGAGGCGCCTCTCGGCCGAAGCGCTGCGCACCCTCGCTCCGAATACGCCGCTGTGGCGGCATGCCGCCCGCACCGCGATGATGGCCGGTGCGAGCTCCGCTCGGCACCGCGAATCCTGACCTCGGCTCTGACGTGAAGATGCGTCGCGTCCGTCGTTTGAACGGAACGTTCGACGACCATCGCTCCGGGGATCTCAGCTTCGTCGATCGAGGGGGCCGTCGAGGCGGGGTCGTTGCATGCGCCCGAGCGGCGAGATGCGCGCGTGCGCCGGCGCGACGAGCCGCGCGGCCGCATCGTCGTTCGTGCCGGCGGCGACGACGTAGCGCGCCATGGAGCCGATCTGGCGCACGGCAGCGGCGGCCGACGCGTACGGCGTGACCAGCACGTGGCGTCCGGGCGGTCCGAAGGCGAGCGGCGCTCCTTCGGGGACCGCAGCGACGGCGTGCTCCGCGCCGCGCCGGACGTGACCGGCGAACGCCATCGCGTTGAGCCAGCGAGTCGCCTCGGCGCGTTCGCCGTCGTGCAGCGTTCCCCGCGGCACACGCGCGGACCACGCCGCGAGCTCTCCGTGCAGCGCGTCGGCGAACG
>DATHQY010000621.1:0-8499 GCA_035482215.1 Polyangiaceae bacterium
CGCAGACGCCCGCCTGGCACGTGACGCCGCTCGCACACGCCTTGCCGCAACCACCGCAATTGGCGTCGTCCGCCGCCTCGTTGACGCAGACCCCATTGCAAAGCGTGTAGCCGGGGTTGCACGTGCAGCTGCTCCACCCACAGGCGGCGGTGCACGTCTGCGACCCGTTGCCGTCGCACGTCTGCGTCGCGTTGGGCACGCACGTCCCTTGGCCCGTGCACGCGGACCACGTCGACCACGAGCCGTCGCCGTTGCACGTGCGCGTCTCGGTGCCGCAGTTGCCGCACGGCTCCGACGAAGCCCCCGTGCACACGCAGACGCCCGCCTGGCACGTGACGCCGCTCGCACACGCCTTGCCGCAACCACCGCAATTGGCGTCGCTCGATTGCAAATTCACGCACGACCCGTTGCAGAGCGTCGGTGCGCTCGCGGTGCAGCCCGTTGCGCACGCATAGCCGCCATTCGAAGCGCCCGTCGACGCGTCCGCGGCAGGTGCGCAGACCGGCGATGCGGCGGAGCAGGGGATGCCGCATCCGCCGCAGTTCGACACCGACGCGAGGCTGGTCGTGCACCCTCCGCCGCCCCCGGCGCAATCGGCATACCCCGAAGTGCACGCGTACGTGCACACGGCCGCCACGCACGCGGCGCTCCCGCCGGCGACGTGGGGCAGCAGCGCGCAGTCCATTCCGCACGCGCCGCAGTCGTGCACGTCGCTCGCGAGCGTCGTGCAAGTGCCGGCGGTGCAGGCCGTCTGCCCGCTCGGGCAACCGCACGCGGCGGCCCATTCGCAATCCGCGCCGCATGTCTGGACGCCGTTCGTCCCGCACGCCTGCATGTCACCCGGCGCGCAAACACCCTGCCGTGTGCATCGGCCCCAATCCGACCAAGTTCCGTTCGCGCACGTGCGCGTTTGGATCCCGCACGGCTCACCGTCGCAGGCCTCCGTGCCGCTGCCGGTGCACGCGCCCTCGAGAGGTGAACCCATCGCTCCCGACGCAGACGGGAAACAATCGAATCCGTTGCAGGCTGCGTTCGGGGACGCCCCGTCCGGTCGGCCCGTGCTGGACCCGTCGGACGTCGCGATGCTGGCATCGCTCCCGCCGGCGAGCGATCCCACTGGGACGACGACGCTCACGCAGGCGCCCTGCACGCAGGTGAGGCCGTCCGCGCATGCGGAAGCCACGCCTCCGTCGAGCCTGGGTTCTTCGGAACCGAGGCAAGCGGAATCCAGCACCAGGTGGACATCCACGGTCACCCCGCTCGGCACGGGCGTGACGGCATCGCGCACGAGCACGGCCACGCCCGCGTGCGACGCAACCAAATGGATCGCGACGGCGGCGTTCGAGGCGGCGGCGCGGACCTCGTAGCTCGCCGGAAGCGAGATCCCCGTGGGGCCGACGTCCTCGTCGACCGTCAGCAGGACGGCGCCCGACTGCGTGGCTTGGAGGTCCACGTGATCGAGCTCGTTCGCGACCGACGGGTCACTCGCGACTACCACCTGAAGCATCCCCGAAGGCGCAGGACCCTGCGAGTTGCAGGCGCAGAAGAACGCCATGGCAACGACGGGAGGCATGATGCCGGCCCCCCACCCATTGCGAGGTGAAAGGCGCGCTGAGCCCATCAGGGCTCGATACAATGATCGGGGCCGCCGCCGCAATCCTCAAAAGTTAGTGAGCCGATCGGGACCAGAAACCGAGAGGCGGGCGCCGTCTCATTTGGTCATCGTCATGATCGAGCCGCCCGACGTGTACTCCGTCCAGTACACGTTGGTGGCGTCGACGGCGATGCTGTACGGAAAGGTTCGTCCCGAAGCCAGTGTGGTGATCGATCCGCCCGACTGGGAGACCGACTTCACCGATCCCGGCGATACGTATTCGGTCCAGTAGACGTTCGACGAATCGACGGCGATCGACCACGCCCGCGTCAGATTCGTCGTGGCGACGTTGTTCAACGTCGTCGCCGAGATGCCGGCGCTCTGGATCTCCGCGTCCGCGTACTCGAACTGGTTGAGGCTCGCATCGGACCAGAAGACAGTGGATCCGTTGAGGGCCACGAAGGCGGGCCCGGCACCATAATTCGCGGCGTTGCCCACGACCGCGGGCGTGCCCCCTCCGAGCGGCACTTTCCACACGTAGTCGAGCTGATCCGCGAAGTAGACGTTGGTCGCGTCGATCGCGATTCCGGCGGGGTTCTCGCAGGTCGTGAGCCCGCTGTTCGTGCAGTTCTGGGCGATGACTTTGGCGGTGCCCCCCCCGATGGGCGCGCTCCGCACCACGTTGCTTTCGTTGCACGTCCAGTACGCGTTGTTGTCGTCCGCCGCGACGTCCCAGGGGAACGCCTGACCGGATGCGATCACGGTCACGGTGCCTCCGCTCGTCGACACACGGGAGACAGCCCCGCTCTGCGCGCCGCCGGAGTTCGCCGCGTCGTAGTTCACCCAGTAGACGTAGCCGCCGTGCACGGTGATGGCTTTCGGGAAGTCCTGGCCCGAAGCGAGGGTGGTCACCGTGCCCCCCGCTTTGGGCATCATCATGATCGTGCCGTCGTAGAAGTTCGGAGACGTGCCGATGTTGGTCCAGTAGATGTTCGTATCGTCGACGGCGAGGCCCATGGGCGTGTTGGGGCTCGTGGCCAGCGCCACCGGCGTACCGCTCTCGCAGTCGCCCCATTGGCACGTTGCGCTGCATGTCTGCGAGCCGCCGGCCCCGCAGCTGCGCGTCGCGTTCGCGGCGCAGACGCCCTGGCCCGAACAGGCCGACCACGCGGACCAGACGCCGTTCTGGCAGGTCTGCGTCTGCGTCCCGCAATTTCCGCAGGGTTGCGACGCGGAGGCCTGGGCGCAGACGCAGCTCCCGCTCTGGCAGGTCAATCCGCTACCGCAGGCGGTGCAGCTCGGGCCGCAATGCGTCGAGTCGCTGCTCGTGTCCATGCAGGTCGACCCGCACATCGTGAAACCTTGGTTGCACACGCACGATCCCCAGGTGCAGCTCGCGGTGCAGGTCTGCGTCCCGTTCACGTCGCACGTCTGCGTGGTGCCGTTCGTGCATCCGCTTTGGCCCGTGCAGGCCGACCAATTCGACCAGGTCCCGTTCTGGCAAGTCCGCGTCTGGGTCCCGCACGCTCCGCAGGGTTGAGAGGCCTCCCCCGAGCAGCCGCACGTCCCTCCCTGGCACGCCGTCTCGTCGCAGACGTTGTTGCAGCTACCGCAATGGCTCGCGTTCGTCGTGAGGTCGACGCACGCGCCGCCGCACAGCGTGTACCCGCTGCTGCAAGCCACGGCGCAGTTGCTCTGGGTGCAAGCCGCCGTTCCGTTCGCGGGCGAAGAGCACGCCGTCGAGCATGCCCCGCAATGGTTCGTATCGGAGGTGAGGTCGACGCAGGCCCCGTTGCACAAGGTGTAACCGGCGTTGCAGGTGACCCCGCAGGTGCCGCCGGTGCACGTCGCGGTGCCGTGAGCCGGTGCGGTGCACGAAGTCCCGCACGCCCCGCAATGGGTCGGGTCCGAAGAGGTGTCCACGCAGGCGCTCCCGCAAACGGTATGCGCGCAGGTGCTCGTGCAGGCGGGCGGCGACCCGGACGTCGTCGAGCACAGCATACCCGCGGCGCAGCTCGTCGCGCAGGCGCCGCAGTGGGCCGCGTCGTTCAGCGCCGTCTCGCATCCGTCTGCGGGGTCGCCGTTGCAATCGTCGAAGCCGGCGGCGCAGGACGATTGCGGCACGACGCACTGCGTCCCGCTGCAGCTCGTCGGGCCGCTCACGTTGGCCAGGTCGGTGCAATCGTTGTTGCACGCGCCGCACGAGTGCGGGTCGCTCGCCGACGTGCAAGTTCCCGCGTCGCCGCACGCCATTTCACCGCTCGGGCAGGTGCAGGCTCCCCATTGGCACGAGGCTTCGCATGTCTGCGAGCCGCCTCCCGTGCACGCCTGCGTCGCCCCCGCGGCGCAGGTGCCCTCGCCGCCGCAGGCGGTCCATGACGACCAGGCTCCGTTCATGCACGTACGCGTTTGCGTTCCGCACTTGCCGCATGCTTGCGTCGCCGGTCCGGAGCACGAGGTGATGATGGGCCCCGTCGCGGGGGGCGGTTGCGGCGCCGGGGTGGTCGCGGAGGACCACGAGCCGCATGGGGGCAGAGTCGCGCTTTCGGTGTTGCATGCGCTGCTCACGACGAGGATCCCGCCCTGGGCGCTCGCGCTCGAACAGGCGGCGGCGGGAAGTTGAATCTGGAGGCCGTTCGCCGCCCAACCGGTCAACGCTACCCAACAGGCGGTCGCGCTGCAGATTCCGGCGCTCCCGGCTGGAAGTTGGAGGGCGACGTTCACCGTCGCGAGGTTCGTCCCAGAGGGCAGCGTGATCGTGCACGTCGCGGCGTCGAGGGCTGCAGGCGTCGGGGAACCGAAACAAGAAGCGACGTCGAAGCATTCGCCGCCGCTCGCACCGCCGTCGGGCGCAGTCGAAGCGTCGGGACTGCCTCCGTCCGGCGCGCCGACGGTGGGAACCGCAGAGGAGGACACCGCGCTGGACGAGCAACTGCCGAGGACACAGGTCTGTCCACCGGGGCACGTGGAGTCGATTCCGCCGTCGGCTTCGGCCTGCGCGGAACCCTCGCAGAGATATTCGAGCGGAATCCGGAGCTCGCCCGTGCGGCCGCTGGGGATCGGCGTGACAGCGTCGCGTTCGATTCGAGGCGCGCCCGACTTGAACGCCACCGCGCGCACCGTCACCGGAGTCATCGCCCCCGTGGCCTGCACCTCGAACCGCGCCGGGAGCAAGAGGGCTCCGCTGCCGATATCACTGTCGACGTGAAGGAGAGGCGCTCCCTCCTGCTTCACGTCGAGGGTGACGTGGTCGATGTCCTTGGGGACCGACAGGTCGGTCTCGAGGACGACGTCGAGCGCCCCCGACGGAGATGCCGCGGTCTCGTTCTTCCCGCATCCCGCGAGGAGGGCAGCGCCGAGGACGGTGCAGGCGAATGGGACCACGAACCGCACGCAAATTGGCTTCACGAGGTTTTCCGACCTTTCCCGAATAGGGTCGGTCGCGACGATCCTATGAATCGGCGTCTCGTTCCATAGCGCTCTATTTCATTCGAATTCAAAAGCGACGCGCTGCCGCAACGAGTGCGGAATCACGCGGAATCACGTGGAACGAATCGAACCTGTATCGCGGAGGGGTCCGAGGGAAATCGGCCCCGGCGAGAATGGCGCCGCCCACGTGCGATCGCCCGATGGCCGTCGCGCGCGTTATGGTATCGGTGGACAGTCCGCTATCGCGAAGACGGTGAGCAGGCGAGGGCCATGACGGGCGAAAAGTACGGGCAAACGGACGGGCGCCTCGGGACCCTCGTCGGCGAGAGATACCGCATCCAGCGCCTCCTCGGCGCAGGCGGAATGGCTTCCGTCTACGCCGCGGTGCACGAGCGCAACGGTCACCGCGTCGCCATCAAGGTGCTCCATCCGATGGTCGCGGCGGACGACGCAAGCCGGGCGCGGTTCCTTCGCGAAGGTTACGTCGGCAACAAGGTCGACCATCCCGGGGCGGTGCGCGTGATCGACGACGGGGTGATCGACGACGGCGCCACGTTCCTCGTCATGGAGCTCCTCGAGGGGGAGTCGCTTTCCGCGTACCTCGAGCGGCACGGCCGGTCGCTCCCTCCTCCGGAAGTCTGCGATCTCGCGCTGGCGGTGCTGGACGTGCTCGCGGCTGCCCACGCCAAGGGGATCGTTCACCGTGACATCAAGCCGGACAACCTCTTTCGCACGCGCGAGGGGCTGGTCAAAGTGCTCGATTTCGGGATCGCACGCCTTCGCGAAGCCAACGCCCAGTCGAGCGCCACGCAAACCGGCCTCACGATCGGCACCCCCGCATTCATGCCGCCCGAGCAGGCCCTCGCGCGCTCGCGTGAAATCGACGGCCAAACGGACATCTGGGCGGTAGGCGCGACGATGTTCACTCTGATCTCGGGCCAGTTCGTGCATTTCGCGGAGAGCGCGCCCGAGATGCTGATACGCGCGGCGAGCGCGCGCGCCCGGCCGCTCGCGAGCGTCGCGCCTCACGTCCCCGCACCGATCGCGGCGGTGATCGACCGCGCCCTTGGTTTCGAGAAGGCGGAGCGCTGGCCTGACGCGCGGTCGATGGCCGAGGCGCTCGCGCAGGCCTACGACGCTGCTTACGGTCGTGCGCAGGACCTGGGCCCGCGGCGGGCCCCTTCGCGCGGCCCGCTCCCGCAAGCGTCGGCCGGCGCGGGCGCGGACTGGGCGGCGCCCGGTCGGCCCGAGACCTTGGTCGCGCCGGGATCGAGCGCCTTTGCGTTGCCCCCTCGCACCACCACCGGCGCGGTCTCCCGCCTTTCGTCCGAGCCCGAGGTACGCGTGCCGCGGGCACAGCCGAATCGCCGGCGCATCGTCGCCGGAGTGGGCGTCTTCTTGCTTGCCGCCGTCGTCGCGGTGGTGGGCGCGCGGTTCGCGGTACCGGGGATGACGTCCAAGACGGCGCTCAGGGACTCCGAGCCAGCGCGGAAAGGGATCGATGCCGCCGTCCCCGTGGCGCTCGCGCACAACGCGCAGGGCGAGGTCGCCCCGGCAGCGCTGGTCGGCCTCGTTGTCGAAGACGCCGGCGCGCCTCTCGAAGCAGGCCCATTCCCCGACGCCAGCGCCCGTCTCCCGGCCAGTGCGAACGCGAGCGCGAATACGAGCGGGGGCGCGAACACGAGCGGGGGAAAGGCGGCGGTCGCCGCGCCCGATCCAGCGCACGCCGGCCCGAATCGAACCGTTGCGACGTTGCCAGTGAAACCGGGGACCGGGGAGGGGGCTGCCGCAGCTCCCTCCGCCGATCCCCTTTCGATGCCAATTCAATAGCGCATTCCAAATGGACCCAGAGACCGCAGAAACACGGCCGACACATGGCGTGGGGTCGCGCCGAGCGCACCTATGCGTGCAATGATATGCAATCGAAAGTGCTAAAAAAAAGGTTGCGCGGCCCCGGACCAAAGGCCCATTTTGACGCCGATCGTGACAATCCTGATTCCTGATGGATGGGGTCCTTCGCTCTTTATTTCCGGTCCATCTTTGTCGATGACTCCATGGCGCCGATAGCGTACCGAGAAACCATGTCCCCGTATGCGGCCGCACCTCGATGAGACTTCCGTCGAAAGCGCAAAGAGCCTTGATCGGGCCCGTCGCGGCGTTCATCGCGGCCGGCCTCGCCGCCGCCACGGCGTGCAGCCAGTCGACGCCTCCGCCTCCGGGACAGCTCGTCGTCGCCCTCGATACGGACATGGCGCTGCCCGACCAGATCGACACGATTGAGCTGATCGTGTCGACGCACGGCTCACCCCTCCTCGACTTGCCGTTGTTGGTAGGCGCGGGGGTCGATACCCAGCCGATCCCGGCCACTTTGACGTTGCTCGCCGGTCCCGATCCCTCCGTCCCGGCCACGATTCAGGTCATCGGCTGGAAAAACGGCGTCGCGCGCACCATCCGACAGGCCATTGCTACCGTCCCGACGGATCGCGCGGCCACGTTGCGTATGCCGGTCCAGTGGCTTTGCGACGGCACGACCCAAGCCGTCGCCGCGGCCGACGGGGGCGTCGCCTACCAATCGAACTGCGGGCCCAACGGCACATGCAAAGAGGGCCAATGTGTCGATTCCACCGTCGATTCGACGATGTTGACGACATACACGCCGCAAGTCGTCTTCGGCGGGGGTAGCGCGCCGAGCGCGGGACAGACGACGACCGGATCGTGCTTCGACACGCTCCCATGCATGCTCCCCGGCACCGTCGAAGCTCCGGACGACCAGTGCACGGTCGCTCTGCCCGCGGGGGACGGCGTCAACGTCGCGCTTCGGGTGGCGGGCAACGGGATCTGCGACACCACGGGCACGACCTGCTTCGTGCCCCTCGACGAGGACCCTGAAGAAGGGTGGTCCATCCAGGATGGGCGAATCGCGCTGCCCAACAAGAACGTCTGTACCAAACTCCGCGACGGCGAGATCGCCGGGGTTGTCGTAAGCACGGGCTGCCCCACCAAGACGGCGTCGAATCCGCCGTGCGGGGCATGGTCCAGCGTGGCGCCGCCTGTCGACGCCGGGACGGTCGTGGTCGCGGACGCCGGGCCGCCGCCTACGCCCACCGCAATTGCGTCGGTCGCCGCCGATGCCGGCGGCGGCAGCGCGTGCTGCCCGCTGATGGCCGACAGCGAGCTGCTTTACACCTGCGTTTGCAACAATGCCGCACCGGTCAATATCCTGTCGATCGATCCGGCGACCGGGGCCACGTCCGTATTCGGTACCTTCGGACCGCAGGACATCCGCAAAGATTATGCGGCGGTGCTCGCGAGCAGCGAAGTCTGGTGGGTCGACCGAAGCGGTGGCGACGCGGGGGCGTCGTGCTCGGTGGAGGGAACGGACAGCACCGGCGGTGGGCTTCTCGGCGTCGTACAGGGCGACATCTATGACGGCGCAGACATCCTCGCCGACGCCGCGAATCTGTACTTCCTCGCCG
>DATHQY010000622.1:0-23495 GCA_035482215.1 Polyangiaceae bacterium
ACGATGCCGTACATCGCGCTCCAGCTCGTGGGCATTCAAGTCGTTCTCGCCGCGATGGGTGTGCACGGAAGCGGCCTCGCGGCAGACTTGCCGCTCATCATCGCCTTCGTGATCCTCGCCGCGTACACGTACCAGAGCGGCCTGCGCGCGCCGGCGCTCATCGCCGTCGTGAAAGACGCGATCATTTACATCGTGGTCATCGCGGCGGTCATCGTCATTCCGATCGAGCTCGGTGGGTACGCGAAGATTTTCGACGCCGTGCCCGTGCAGAAGCTCATTCTCACACCGCCGACGGCGACGAACCTCGGACAGTACACGACGTATCCGACCCTCGCGTTCGGCTCGGCGCTCGCGCTCTTCCTCTATCCGCACTCGATGACGGGCGTGCTCTCGTCGAGCGGCGGAGGGGTGATTCGCCGCAACTCGGCGCTCCTGCCCGCATACTCGTTCTTGCTCGCGCTCATCGCCTTGCTCGGGTACATGGCGCTCGCCGCGGGCGTGAAGAACGACCCGGCGTACGCCGACGGATTCAAAGAGTACAGCGCGAACTTCGCCGTTCCGGCGCTCTTTCTGCACGCGTTTCCGGCATGGTTCGCCGGATTCTCGTTCGCGGCGATCGCGATCGGGGCGCTCGTTCCGGCGGCAATCATGTCGATCGCCGCGGCGAACCTATTCACGCGCAGCGTCTACAAGGAGTACCTGCACCCGTCGTGCACCGCGAAAGAGGAGTCGACCGCGGCGAAGCTCGCGTCGCTCGTCGTGAAGTTCGGTGCCCTCGTTTTCATCGTCCTCGTGCCGCACGACTACGCCATCGAGCTCCAGCTGCTCGGCGGTGTGTGGATTCTGCAAACGTTTCCTTCGATCGTCGTCGGCCTCTACACGCGCTACTTGCACCGATGGGGCTTGCTCGCTGGGTGGGCCGTCGGCATGACGCTCGGAACGTGGATGGTCTGGCATCTGGAGTTCAAGAGCACGTATCCGCTGCAAGTGGGCGGCGTCACCATTCCCGCTTACGCGGCCTTGTGGGCGCTGTTGGCCAATCTGGCCGTCGCGCTCGGGCTCACGTTCGTGCTGCGGGCGGCCGGAGTGGCGGCGGGCGAAGACCGAACGACCTGGGACTGAACGCCGCGGGGCCTCCGGCGTGCCGATGGCGCGGCGCGGCCTTCGGATTGGGTTCACGCCGCGGGCAGATGCATCACGAACGACGTCGGCCATTCCGGCGTCTCCGTGACTTCGATGTTCCCGCCGAGGGCTTCGACCGCGCGCTTGCAGAAGTAGAGCCCGAGTCCCGCGTGGCCGCGAACGACGGCTTGCTTGTCGAGGCGCGCGAACTTCTCGAAGATGCGGATTCGCTCCGAAGCGGGAATCGAAGGCCCCGAGTTCGACACGGCGATGACCACATCCCGCTCGACGGACGCGTTCAAGGCGACGCGCCCATGCGCGGGCGTATGACGCAACGAATTGTCGAGAATGTTCTCGAGCACACGCTGCAAGAGCGTGCGATCCGCGCGAACCCGGCCGCGCACTTCCGAAGGCCGCAGGAGCTCGACATGCTTGTCGTCGGCAATCTGTGTGTATTCGCGCACGACATCGTGGAGGAGATCAGGCACCGAAATCGACTCGAGCCTGACGGGAAACTCGGACTCCTCGAGGCGCGACATCGTGAGCAGGTCGTCGATCATCGAGCGCAGCCGGCGGGTCGCCCGTCCGGCTTCGTGAAGAGCATCGCGCAGCGGCACGGGGCTCGCGCCGACCTGATCCTGCGCGAAGTCGACGTTCGACCAGACCACGGCGAGAGGCGTCTTCAAATCGTGCACGATAAACGCGACGAGGTCCCGCTGCTCCTGCTGCAGGCGCTCGAGCGCTTCGTTGCGTGTCTGCAGCTCGTCGTTCGTCCGCCGGAGCACCTCGGTAGCGGCGTGGAGCGAAAGCAACGTTCGCACGCGCGCTCGCAAGAGTGGCGCGTCGATCGGTTTGGTCAGCACGTCCGCCGCGCCCGCTTCGAGGTTCGCGAGGTGGTCCTCGCGGTCCTGCGACGCGGTGACGACGACCACGGGAACACAGAGGCCGACGGGATGGGAGCGGAGGTGCGCGAGCGTTCGCAGAGCGCCGACGTCCGCCGACTCCGCATCCAGAATCACGAGGTCCGTGACCTCCTGTTCGAGGTGTGCGAGCGCTGCGTGGGCCGACGCGGCGCGAACCGGTTCGAACCCGCGTCCGAGAGGCGCTAGTGCCGCGGCCAGAGCATCGAACTCCCGAGGTTCGTCACCGATGACCAATACACGCTTGGACATTGAGATGACCTCCTCACGATTGGACCCGCCCGTCGCGCGCAACGTTGCCCGGAGAACGAGCGTGCACGTAGGTCCGCTCGAGAGGACTGCCGCGCCCGCCACTCTGCACTCCGTTGAAGGCCCCTCACGCGAAACTGCCGTCTCGGGAACGCACGACGAAGTGGAGCGAGGAGACGCTACCAGTCAGCGCGTTGACACTCAAGACGTAGGTCGCCGCGGCGGGCGCGGACGATCATTTTTTTCGTCCGCTTCGCGCGGGCTTGTCGGCGTTAGTCGGTTTTCGTCCGCTTGAGGGTTTCGGTTTGCCACCGCCCTGGCTCTACGAATGACCGAGTCGCCTATATCCACCGAAAAGCGCACACGCTATCGCGAGACAGCGAGCCGCCCACGTCCGCACGCCCTCCGTCGCGGCGAGCCCCGCTCCAATCGATGCAACCTGCACAAGGTGTAGCATGCACACGGACTTCGCCGCGCCCGACGCGCGACGCGCGAAAACGCGAGCGAGCGCGACGGCTACAATCCCTTGCGCTTCAACATCTCGACCAGCGTCGTCCGGTTCAATCCGAGGAGCTGCGCCGCGCGATTCTTGTTCCGGCCCGTTCGCTCGAGGGCCTGCGTGATCATCTGATTTTCGTATTGCTCGACGGCGGCGCGGAGGTCGATGCCGCCATCGGGGAGGGCTTTGCGCACGGTGCCCGACTGCGGCTCCTCGCGCGAAGGACGAATGCGCTCGGGGAGATCTTCAACGGTGATGACGGGTCCGGGGCTCAGGAGCACAGCTCGTTCGATCGTGTTCTCGAGCGAGCGGACGTTGCCGGGCCACGCGTACGACCGGAGCGCGTCGAGAGCCTCCGGAGCGAACGAGATGACGTCCGTGCGGCCGGCGCGCGCAGAGCACGTCTTCAAGAAGTGGAACGCGAGGACTTCGACGTCGTCACCGCGATCGCGCAGCGCCGGCAGGTCGATGTGAATCACGTTGAGGCGATAGAAGAGATCTTCGCGGAAGCGGCGGCCGGCGACTTCGGCTTCCAGATCGCGGTTGGTGGCGGCCACGATGCGCAGATCGCATTTGACGACCTTCGACTCGCCGACAGGCGTGTACTCGCGCTGCTGCAGAAGGCGCAGAAGCTTGACCTGCACGAGCAGCGGCAGCTCGCCCACCTCGTCGAGGAACAACGTGCCGCCTTCGGCCGCCGCGACGAACCCCTGGCGATTCGCGTGCGCGCCGGTGAACGCGCCCTTCGCGTGTCCGAACAGTTCACTTTCGATCAGGTTCTCGGGAATCGCGCCGCAGTTGACGGTGATCAGCGGCTTCGCAGCGCGCGGACTCGCGTCGTGGAGCGCCGCGACGACGAGCTCCTTGCCCGTACCGCTCTCGCCGGTGATGAGCACGGTGCACGGCGAAGCCGCGACGCGCTCGATCGTGTCGAGGACGCGGCGCATCGCCGGGTGATGACCGATGATCTTGCCGCGGCTCGTCGGCCGCATGGTCGCGCGCACGACGCGGACCTCGGGCTCCGTAATCTGCGCAAACGGCAACACCTTCGCGATCGCTTGCTCGCTCATCGGAATACCAGGCTCCCCTTCGGCTCGTTCTCACCGAGCAGCCGTATTCATTGCAACCGTCGGACCGCACGCGCTTTCGCGTATTTGCGCGATCCAATCACGAATTGCATGGGTTGGGGTAGACCCACGAGCGAGACCGCATTGTGACGTGCACCGCCGAAACGAACGGCAAACGGGGCAAAAAAGGCAAGAACGCCAGGGTGGCGGCAGCGACCCACGCGAATCACGGCTGACCCATCTAGCGCCAAGTACGACCTGCACTCCGATTTCTCGTCATCCGCTGGGTCCCGTCTCGAGTCCGGGTTCGCGTCCGGTCTCGCGTTCGGCTTCGCCTTCGCGAATCGCCTTCGAAGGAAAAGAACGGCGTCCCGCGCCGGCCCTGAAATCGGAAGATGCCGGCGCAGCGGCGCCCGACCCGAGCGTGCGGAGCCGATCGCGCCGGTGCGGTGCGAGAAAGCCCTTGGGCTCGAGAGCTCGCGCGCGAGCCGCGAAGAGCTCCCGGTCTTTCGGCAGGCCCAGGGCGTCGACCGCGAGCGCCGCGAGCGTCCACGCGTCCGGGGAACCGTCGAGGAGTTCCTGGATGGCCTTCAACGCCCCGGCGGCATCGCCCAGAGCCAGGGTCGCCTCCGCCCGCCCGAGGCGGGCTTCGCGCTCGGCCGGACGCATCGCAATGGCCACGTCGAAAGCCGCTGCTGCCTTCTCGGGCTCCCCCAGCAGAAGATGCACGGTGCCGAGTCGCGTGTGGCCCATCCAGCTGCTCGACCCGCAGACGAACGCCTGCGCGAAGTGCCGGCCGGCGAAGGTCATGGCCTCGGCGTAGCCGGCGCGCGCGCTCTCGAGGGCGCGCGCCCGTAGGGTGGGATCCAGCTCGTGCCTCGCCTCGGCCTCCCAGGAGAAGGCGCGGAGGAAGGCGAAGTCCGGATTCTTTCCCTCGACCGACTCGGCGACGCGCACGCTCTCGCGCGTCGTTTCGAATCGACGATGGGCGATCATCAAATAGGCGCGCGCGAGCGCGAGCCGGTGAATCGAGGACTGCTCCGCCGCGGCTCGCCCAACGTGGGCCCACCCTCGCTCGGTGACTTCGAGCGCCGCGTCGAGCGCACCCGCCCGCAGGTACTCGTTGGCCAGATAGCCGTAAGCGATCACGTCCTCGGGCGCGCGCTCCAGGCGCGCTTTCAAGAGGCGCACGTTGCGCTCGATCTTGGCCTTGGCGCCGACGACCTCTTTCACGGCGCCGAGGTGCACGATGTCGAGTTCGAGCCCGCCGACCCGCATGCCGTGGCGTCGAAGCCAGGGCATCACATTTTCGTGAATCGCATCGACGTACGCGAGGTCGGGCGTGCGCCGAAAGACGCGAGCCACGAGCTGCACTTCGCCCTGCCGCTCGCGTCCCGCGAGCACGTCGTCCGTCTTCGCATCGAGGGCCGTCGCGTCGTGCAGGCGGAGCATGCCGCAATCGAACGACGCGTGATCGAGCATCGCGCGGAGGCCGTTTTTCGCGACGGGCGCGAGCCGCTCGTCCGCGTCGAGCTGGAGCACCCAGTCGCCGGCGCGGCCATTCTTGACGGCGCGCACGTGGCGCAGCGCTTCGTTCCGAGCGGCGGCGAAGTCGTCGCGCCAACCGAACGAAACGACACGCGCACCCGCTTTGCGGGCAATGTGCGGCGTCGCGTCGCGGCTGCCCGTATCGACCACGACCATGTCGTCGACGAGACCGCGAACGGACGCGAGGCAATCCGCGAGCATGGCCTCTTCGTCTTTGACGATCATGCAGAGCGTGACGTGCGCCATCGGGTTCGAGCCTTCTCATTGCAAGAGAGCGGCCGCGCATAAACAGCCGGAATCACGAACAATTGCGGCGCCGTTGACGCCATTTCTCTGACGCGCGACGTGCCATTGACGGCCGCGGTGCTTCCGCATGAGGCCAGAACTTGCGGTCGGTCACGAATTTGTCGGTACGCGATCGCCCGTCTACACAAGAGAGATGAAGACTCGTCTTGGTTTGCTTCGCTTGAGTTCCATCGGCACGCGGCGCCTTTCGGCAACGCTGGGCACGGCTTTATTCGCCGCCGCCTCCGCGCTCGCCGGCTGTTCGCCCGCGCCAACCGCCAATCCGCTCGCGGACGTCGCCGGCTTCTGCCAAGAGAAGGCGACGGCCGAATGCCAGATCGCGCCGTTGTGCGCGATCGACCCGATGACGTGCACGAACGCGCGTGATTCGCTCTGCATGTCCGACGCGACGAGCGCCACGGCGAGCGGCGTGCGTACCTACGATGCGGCCAATGCGAAAGCCTGCCTCGACGCGGTCAACCGCGCGTACAGCGGCAATCAGGCGATCGTCATTCCTTATGCGACCCTCGAGGGCCCCGGGTCGACGACGGACCTTTGCAATCGCGTCTTCACGGGGAATCTCGGGATCAACACGGTCTGCCAGACGGACTACGACTGCGCAGGGGCCGCCATCTGTGCGCCGGTCGTCCCCGGCTCAACGACCCACGTTTGCGCGAACCCCGTCACCGTGACGATGGACGGCTTTTGCGACAACCCCGGATCGATGTGCGCGACCGACCTGTATTGCGCCGTGCAGACGTCCGGCGCCGGCCAATGCGAGCCTGCGGCGGGGCTCGGCGCGAGCTGCGCGGACGGCGTCGCCTGCGTGAGCGAAGCTCTGTGCGGGGCCTCACAGACGTGCATCGCGCGCCAGCCGTCGGGCGGCGGTTGTTCGAGCGACGCCCAGTGCGCCCCCACGGCTCCGTACTGCGATCCCGCGAGCAACGTCTGCGCGGCCGGCCTGACGTTCGCGCAGGGCGGCACCGATTGCGTCGCCTTCATTCATCCCGGAACCGGACCCACGGTCGCGACGCCGACGACCGACGCGGCTTCGTCGGTCGATGCTGCGGAGATCGACTCCAGCGCGACGAGCGACGCGTCGCCCGACTGACGGCGATGACGCGGGCGCGCGGGCGACGGGCGACGCTCAGAGAGAGCCCACCGCCTTCGCCCAGGCGTCGCGGAGCGGCGTCAGGACGACGATGATCTCGCCGATCATTTCCGGCTTCTGCTGGATGTTCGCCTTCAGCAGATGGTTCATGCAGAAGATGTAGAGCGGCTGCAACGTCGCGCAGAGCTCCGGATTGTGCGAGGGATCGAGCGTGCCGAGGAGCTCCGCGAGAATGGCGTTCGCGCGGCTCAGTTTTTCGCCGCCCTTGCGCCGGTCCTTCGCGATCATCGCGGTCTGCGCTTCCCGGAGAAACCGGAGCAGACCGTCGTAGAGCATCACAAGCAGCTGGCCCGGGCTCGATGTGGTGACTTTGACGGCCCCGTACCGCGCGAGCGCTGCTTGACTCGGAAGATTCATCGCGATTGACCTCAGACGACCGAGCTCGAGCTGCTGCTCGAGCTACTGGAACTCGGATCGAACGATTGGGTGAGCGTAGAAGATTGCTGCTTGTATGTCTGCAGCATCGTATTCATTTGCGTGAATTCGTTTTGCAGCTGCGTCTGGTACGCGGTCACCCGCGCCTGCGCGTTCGTAATCTGTGTGCCGATGTTCGTGATACGCGACTGGTACCCGTTGATCTCCGACTGTACGGCGCCCGTCGTCGGATCCGTAAGCGTGTTGATGACGCTGTTGAACTGGCTCATGAGGCCAGTCGTGCTCCCCGTCGCAGAATTCGAGACGAACATGTTGGTCACGTCGGTGGGGTCGGCGGCGACGGCGGCGGAGAAGGTGCTCGTGTTGAACGACAGCGACCCGTCGTCGTTCAACGTGAGTCCGATGCTTGCCATCGTCGTGTAATTGCCGGTGGAACCGACTTGTTCGCCGATGAGTTGCGAAAGTTGATCCATGGCGGAGTGAATCGCCTGATCGCCTTGCAGGAGCGAGTTCGTCGCGGCCGTCGTGCCATAGCCCGCGTCCGTCTGGCCCGCGCTGATGACCGCGTTGTACGCGCTGACGAACGTCTGGATCTGGCTCTGCAGACCCGTCGAGTCGCCCGCGACGGTGATGGTCGCCGGCGACGTCGTCGGCTGCGTCACGGCGAGGGTCACGCCGGGGATCGCGTTCGCGATCTGGTTCGTCGGGCTCGTGACCGCCACGCCGCCGACGGTGGCCTTCGCGTCCTGCGCCGTCTGGATGTTCGCGCCAGACGCCGAGAGACCGAGGGGGGAGATCGACACGGCCGCGCCGGTCGTGGGGTCCGTCCCCGTGATGTTCGATTCGTCGAACGTAATTGCGTTCGACGCGCCGGTGCTGTTGCCCGAGACGAGGAGATGGTACTGCGAGCCGTCGTACATGACCCCCGCCTGAAGGGCGAGGCCGGAGGAGTTGATCGCGTTGGCGATGTCCGACAGCGAGTCGGTCGCCGAAATATTGACGCTCGCCGTCGTTCCGTTGGCGAGGGTGATGCCGAGCGTACCCGACATGCCGAGCGCGTCCGACGACGACGACTGGCCCGTCGACATCGTGCGCTGCGCCTGGGCAATCTGCGAAACCGAAACACTCCACTGTCCCGCGGCAGGAGACCCGCTCGCGGAAGCGGCGATCGACGAATCGCTCGACGTCGCCGCCATCGCGGAGAACGTCGTCGGATCCGACAGCGTAGTCGCGGCGTTCGACAGCGCGCTGAGGGCCTGGGAGAAGCTCGAGAGCGTGGACACAGCCGACTGCATGTTCGACTGGTTCGTCTGCATCGTCTGGACAGGCTGGTTCTCGATCGCCACGAGGTTCGTGACGAGCGAGGACGTGTCGATACCGCCAAATCCGAGCGCTGCGAGATTGATACTGGTGCTGCTGCTCATCGCTTTGTCCTCAGTCGCGGGGGTCGGACCCTGCCATCCCTCGTCGACGCGTTAGTCCCGACGCCCTAGTTCGGATTGCATCATTCGATCCAGCGTCTGGCCGTCGCACGGGGGGCCGCCGTGCGCGGGCCCGCCAGGAGCCGGATTGGAAAATCGAAAGCCCACATAGGACCACGCGCCATCACGGTTTTGCCGCAATGACGCGTGGTCTCATTCAACCTCGTTCTACGTCTACGTGATTACTGGAGGAGCTTCAGCGCGAGCTGCGGCACCTGGTTCGCTTGCGAGAGAACCGAGGCGCCCGCTTGCGCGAGAACTTGCTCGCGGGCGAGGTTCGCGGTCTCCGAAGCGACGTCCACGTCCTGGATCGTGCTGAGAGCGGCCGACAGGTTCGTCTGCGTCGACTGAATCTGGCTGGCCGCGTCCTGCAGGCGGTTCATCGCGGCGCCGAAGCCGGCGCGCGTGTTGTCGAGCGTCTGCATCGCGCCGTCGATCGTGGTGAGGATGCCCGAGCTCGTCACGGTCGTGCCGGAGACGCCGAGGCCCGCCGTGTCCGACGCGCCGAACGAGACGGCGATCTGGTCAGCGGTCGTTCCGTTGATGCCGACCTGAAAGTTGATCGTGGTCTGCGAGCCCGCGAGGAGCGTCGCGCCGTTGAACGTCGAGTCGCCCGCGACGCGGTCGATTTCAGAAAGGTCCTGTTGGAACTCCGTGTTGAGGTTGGTGACGTCGTTCGTGCTCATCGTACCGTTCTGAGCCTCGACCGCCAGCTCGCGCATACGCGTCAAGAGGCCGTCGATCTGGTCCGCCGAGCCGTCGGCCGTCTGCACCATGCTGACGGCGTCGTTCGCGTTCTGCGAAGCGACCGAATACGACTGAACTTGAGCGTTCATGCTCTTCGAGATGCCGAGACCGGCCGCGTCGTCGGCAGCGCTGTTGATACGGTAACCGCTCGACAGCTTGGTGAAGCTGTCTTGCACGGCTTGCTGCGAGTTGTTGAACTGGGCGTTCGCGACAAGGGCGGCGTTGTTGGTCTGGAGATAGAGTGCCATGGTCGTTGCTCCTTCGTGGAGGTCGTTTTGACGCCTTCGTGGCGTCCCGTCGGCCGGTCACCCGGCATCGTCAAGAAAAGGGAACGGGCAAAGTGCGGGGGGCTTGAATCGAAATTTACGTTTCGGAATCAGACTTGGGGGCCGGCTCCGCGATTCGAGTGGCGGAAGCGGCAATCGCGTCGAGAACCCGCGAAAGATCGGCCGAAGTGGAGTAGGTGGAGACGCTCGTGCTCGACGCGACGGCCGACGGCGACGTCGCGCTTTCGGCGGGGAGGCCCACCGCGGCGCGGAGGCCCGACGTGTACGACTGCTCGGAGGCCGTGTAGTAACCGGCCTGCTTGAGTGCGTGCGCGAAGCCGTCGACGCTGCCGGACATCGCCTGGCCGAAGGCCTGCGGAAAGCGCGAACGGAGGACCGAGACGTAGTCCTTCGCGCCGGCGTCGAGCGAGCCATAGGCTCGAAAGCCCTGCTGCAGAGTGACGTCTTTGCCATTCAGGACTTCGTGGGTCATGTAGTGGGCTGTCTGCCCGCTCGGGCTCTCGCCCTTGATCCCGCCGAAGTTGAAGTTGTACATCGCGCCGCCGTGCGCGGTCTCGAGGGACACCTGCGCGGACAGCACGTCGAGCGTCTGCGCGCTCGGGGCGGTCCCCGTCGCGGCTTGCACCGCCCGCGAGAGCGCGGCGCGCACGTCGCTCATGGACGTCGGTGTCCGCTGAGCGGCTACGTCGCTCGCGGCTGCCGCCGATCCCGAAGGCACGCTACCGATGCGCATCGCTTTCCATCAAGCAAATGCCGCGCCGTTTCAGCGCTTGGTGCTCGGCTCGGTCTCGCTGTGCAGCGTGATGATGTCCTCGAGCAGCTCGAGGAGAATGCTCTCGAGGACGCGGTTGCCGAGGAGCGCAATCTGTTGGCCGATGCCCGGCCTTTTCCGATTCGGGTAATCCTGCGAGAAGCGCGCACCGATGCGCGCTTCGAGCACGGGAATCGCCGAGACGTGGCGCGCGAGGGCGTCGGCCCCGGCGCGCGGGTCGTTCAACGTCGAGAGGAGCGCGGAGAGTTGATCGATCCGCTTGAAGTCTTGCGCGGTGACGCGCGTGGGATCCACAGGGTGGTTCGTATCACGGCGCGCCGAAAGCGTCATGACGAGACGCTCGGTACGGAGGTGACCACTTTTCGGTCTTCGTCACGGAACGTATCGATGACGCGCTGGAAGGCTTCGAACGTACGCGAGGCCGTCACGAGGTCCGTCATCGAACTGACGACGTTCGCGTTCGACGCCTCCACGTGGCCGATCTCGAGCGGCCCCGTCGCGGGCGTCGCGCTGCCCGACTCGGAAGTGGCCATGAGGAGGGGGCCCTGGTCGTGCGTGAGCGCACCCGGGGTGGCGAACGACACGAGCTTGACGCGCCCGACGGGGCTCTGGTTCTGGACGACCTGCCCCGTGTCATCGATGCTCACGGGCGAGCCGTCCGTCGTGAGCCGGATCGGCGAGCCGCTCTCGTTGAGCACCGAGGCGCCGCCGGCGGTGCGGAGCGTGCCGTCGATGCCGACCTGCAGCGAGGCGGCGCGCGTGTAGCGCTCGCCGTTCGACGTCGAGACGGCGAGGTATGTACCTTCGGGCATCGCGAAATCGAGCGGATTCCCCGTGTCGCGCAGCTCGCCGCGCTTCGTGTCGAGCTTGGTGCTCGCGATGGACGAATAGTGCAGACCGGGATCGAGCGAACCCGCGCGCGAGAGCTCCTCGCGAAACACGGGACGGATGCGCTGGTAGCCGTCCGTGCTCGCGTTGGCGAGATTTTGCGCAGTCGTGTCGAGATTCGTCGACTGCGCAATCGCGCCGCTCAGCGCAACGTAGATCCCGTCGGCCATGTCATTCCTTTCCCACGGCCGCGCGCAAGCGATGCATCGCTTCGGTGTGCAGCTGGGAGACGCGCGACTCGGTGAGACCGAGCACGCCGCCGATTTGTTTGAGGGTGCAGCCCTCCTGGTAATAGAGGGCGAGCACTTGAACGAGGCGCGGAGGCAGCGTCTCCATCGCGACGACGACCGCGTCGGCGAGGCGGCGCTTGGCGACTTCCTCGTCCACGGTCTGCTCGGCGCTCGAGACGTCGACGTTGTCGAGATCGAGGAGCTCGAGGCGGGCCATGCCGCCGGCAGCGATCTTGTCGAGGAGCTCGCGGAAAGCCTTCACGTCGAGGCTCATGTTCGTCGCGATCTCTTCTTCTTCCGGCTCGCGACCGAGCTTGTGCGAGAGATCGCGGATCGTCTTGGTCACGCGGCGCGACTGGCGGCGCAGATCGCGCGTCGTCGGGTCGAGGCTGCGGAGATAATCAAGCATCGCGCCGCGAACGCGGTAGAGCGCGTACGCTTCGAACTCCTCTTCAGGCATGTCGGGGCTGCTGCGCTGGTAGGCCTCCATGAGGCCGATCCAGCCGTAGCCGACGAGATCCGCGACGGTGATGTTGGACGGGACGCGCCGCGCGAGGCGCATCGCATTCCGCCGTACGAGCGGCAAAAACTGCTCGTACGCGGTGCGGTCCATGGTGCGGCGCGCGCGCGCCTCCGCGTTGGTGGAGACCATAGCGATGCTCATGCGACGGCGGCAGCCTCGTTGGTTTTGGGAGCGACGAAATCGACGACGGCGACGGTCGTGGCCGGCGCGAGGTCCTCGGGAACGCGCTGGCCGTTGCAGAGGACCGACACCGGAAGCTTCGCGGCGAACGCCGTGTGGACGAGGCCCGCGGGGGTCTCGGTCTCGTCGAGCTTCGTGACGACGATGGACGTCGGCGACAGCGTGCCGAACCGGCGCGCGACGCGGGCCGCGTCGTTCGCGCGGATCGACGCGGGCACGCAGAGGAGCACGTGCCGGCTGCGGGTCCGCGGCGCGCCCTTGCGCTGCGGAGCGACGGCGATCTCGACGCCGTCCGGGGTGGGCGGGCGGCCCGACGTATCGACGATCACGACGTCCGAAGGCGAGCTGTCGATGATGGCGCGGAGCTCCTCCGACGTCTTCGCCGTGACGCACTCGGCGCCCATCAGCTTCGCGTACTGCGAAAGCTGCGCGGTGCCGCCGACGCGGTACGTGTCGCACGCGACGAGCGTCACGCTCTTGCCCGCAATGCGCGCCTTCGCGGCGAGCTTGGCGGCGGTCGTCGTCTTTCCGACGCCGCTCGGGCCGACGAGCGCGATCATCGTCCGCTCGCCCGTCAGCGGGAACGGCGCCACCGGCACCATTTTCCCGATCTCGATGCGGAGGGCGTTCTCGGCGTCGCTGTTCTTGCCATCCTTGGCGCCGCCCTTGACGGCGCGTGCGAGGAGCGTTGCCGCCGGGCCTTCGATGCCGAGGCTGCGGATCGCCGCGGCCGTCTTGTCGGTGCGGCCGGTGCGGTTCGCCGCCTCCGTCATGCCTTCGATCAGCTCGCGCAGCTCGGCGATCTCCGACGCGACCTCGGGCATCTCTTCGTTCTTCGCGAGCGCGTGGCGCAACGCGCGAATGTCGCCTTTCAGCTCGGCGCGGAGGGCCGCGAGCTCGTTCGCGGGCTTCTCGGCCGCGGGCATCGCGTAGACGCCGCGCGCGAAGCGGATGTCCCTCTGCAGGACCGGCTCCGGGCTCTCCTCCGGCTCGGGCACGATCGCCGCGATCTCGATGTCCGAGGCGCCGAAGAGGCCCGCGATGCCGTTCTTGCGCACCGGCCGCGTCGTGAGGACGACCGCGTCGAGCCCGAGCTTCGCGCACGCCGCGCGATGGGCTTCCGCAACCGTTTTCCCTCGAAAGACTTGAGCGTTCATTGGATACCTACCGATTCTTCTTGTGCTGCGTGCGTGCGTGCGTGTGCGTGCATGCCCGGCGCGGGGCCGGCTAATGGATCGAGAGCCGCTCGACGATCCGGAGCGGCACGTTGGGGTCGACTTCGCGGAAGGACGCGATCACGATGGTCGGAAGCTTCCTTTCAAAAATCGCGCGCACGTACCGGCGCAGGTCCGGCGGCGCCACGATGCAGGGGACGCCCTGGGACGCGACCTTCGCGACCGCGCGCTCGGCGTTCGCCACGAGGTTCTTCAGCATCTCGGGGTCGAGCGCACCGCCCACACCCGAGGCGATGTCGCGAAGCGACTTCCGTAGGATCTCTTCGAGGCGTGGGTCGAGCGTCAAAGCCATGACGGTACCGTCAACGCCCCGGAGTCGGGACGTGATGTGCGAGGCCATGCGCTCGCGAACGAGCTCGGTGAGCTGCTCCACGTCCTTGGTCTGCGCCGCCAGCTCCCCGAGCGACTCGAGGATCGTCCGCATGTCGCGCACCGACACGCCTTCTTTGACGAGATTGCGAATGACGCGGACCACGTCTCCCAGGGAGAGCAAATTCGGAACCACGTCGTCGACGAGCTTCGGCGCCGTGCGCGCGAGCAGATCGAGCAGATGCTGCACTTCCTGACGGCCGATCAGCTTGTGCGCGTTCATCCGGAGGAGCTCTCCGAGGTGCGTCGCGATGATGCTCGCGTGATCGACGACCATGTACCCGAGCGCCTCGGCGAGCTCCTTGTCGCGCGGCGCGATCCACGTCGCGGGCATGCCGAACGTCGGGTCGGTCGTGTGCTCGCCGTCGAGCGGAGGCGATGCGGTGCCGGGATGAATCGCGAGAAGGCGCGACGATTTGCAGAGGCCGGAGCCGATCTCGTTGCCCAGGACGAGCACGCGGTATCCGCCCGGCGCGAGCTGCAGGTTGTCGCTCACGTGCACGGGCGGGATGACGATGCCCAGGTCCTTCGCGACCTGCTGGCGGAGCATCGCCATTCGATCGAGCAGCGTCCCGCCCCGGCCCACGTCGACGATCGACACGAGCTCGTATCCCACTTCGAGCGCCAGGAGATCGAGCGCGAGCGCCGAATCGACGTCGTCGGCCTTGGTCTTCTTCTCGGCGCCGGGCGCGTCGGGCGCGGCTCCCCCCGCCTGCGCTTGCCCGGCTTTGGCGGCTTTCAGCGCGGCGGCCGCCTGCGTGTCCTTGGCGTTCTTGCCGAGGAACATGAGCGCAGCGGCAAGACCCCAGCACGGGATGAGGGGCATCCCCGGCATGATTCCGAGGAGCGTCAAAATTCCGGCGGTCATGACGACCGGCCGACGGCGTGCGAAGAGCTGCTGCCCGAACGCGCGACCGAGCTGGTCACCGGTCGCGCTACGGGTGACCACGATGCCGGAGGCCGCCGACACGAGGAGCGCCGGGAGCTGCGACGCGAGCGCGTCGCCGACGGTGAGGACGGAGAACGTCTCGGCGGCTTTCGCGAGATCCATCCCGCGCATGACGCCGAGAACGAGGCCACCCGTGAGGTTGATCCCCGTGATGAGCAGGCCGGCGACAGCGTCGCCGTGCACGAATTTGCTGGCGCCGTCCATGGCGCCGTAGAAGTCGGCTTCGCGCTCGAGGCCCTTGCGGCGAATGCGCGCCTGGTCGTTGTTGATCGCGCCGGACGAGAGGTCGGCGTCGACCGCCATCTGCTTGCCGGGCATCGCGTCGAGGGTGAAGCGCGCGGCGACTTCTGCGACGCGGCCGGCGCCCTTCGTGACGACGACGAAGTTGATGACCGTCAAAATGAGGAACACGACGAGACCGACGAGGACGTTGCCCTCGACGACGAAGCGGCCGAACGCTTCGACGACCGATCCGGCGGACCCTTGCCCCTCGCCACCATGCAGCAGAATGAGGCGCGTAGTCGCGACGTTGAGGCTCAGACGAAGGAGCGTCGCGATGAGCACGAACGCGGGAAACGCGCTGAATTCGAGGGCGTCTTCGATGAAGAGCGCGGTGAGAAACACGCCGATCGCCAGGGCGATCGAGAACGCGAGGAGGAGGTCCAGGAGCTGCGGCGGCAGCGGCAGGACCATCATCAGGACGACGCCGATGATGCCCATCGGCACGGCGGCGTCCCACTTGCTCCCCTTCGGTGTTGCTACGGCGTCGACGGCCACGGGGCCGCACTAAGCACGGCGGGTGCCAGAGGGACCGGCGGGCCGGCGCACGCACGATCGCGGATAGCGGTCGTAGGAGCGCTCCAACGCGGCACATGTACGACAAAGGCACGATGCTGCGCGATGCGGCAGTTCGATTTGCGAAGCCCTAGAACCGCTTAAGGAGCGCGGAGCCGGTCCCGTAGGTACCCGTTGGCGGGGGGCTACGGGTTCCCCATTCCCGGGAATGCCCGGGTGGAGGTCTTCGGTGAAGGACAGCGAGCTGAGCGTCTTGATCGTCGACGACAGCGAGAACGACGTGGCCCTGATCGAGGCGGCGCTGCGGCGCGCGGGGCACACGGTGCAGGCGCGCCGCGTGTACGACGAAGCGACCATGCAGAATGCACTCGACGTCGCACGCTGGGACGTGGTGCTCTGCGACTCTTCGATGCCGGGCTTCAGCGCCGGGCGGGCTCTCGAGCTTCTCGGACACCGCGGGCTCGCCGTTCCTTTCATCGCCGTCTCGGGGAACACTGATTCATCCGCCGCCGACCATGCCATCGGCCTCGGGGCGCGCGACTACGTTCGCAAAGACGATCTGGCGCGGCTGCCGTTGATCATCGAGCGCGAGCTCGCGCCGCGCGCCGAAGCCACGCCTCGTGCGCCGACGGCGGCCCATTCGCGCGTCTTGTTGATCGACGACGACACGAAGTTGATCCGCGCCTACCAGCGTGTCCTGTCGTCGCTCGGCTCCGCCGTCGAAGCGACGTCCAGCGCTCGCGAAGCGCTCGAGTGGCTCTCCTCGCGGGCCTTCGACGCTGTCGTGACCGACGTCCACATGCCGGAGATGACCGGGCTCGAATTCCTCGTGGCCGTGCGGGAGCGCGACCTCGACCTCCCGGTCATCCTGATGACGGGGGAGCCCTCGCTCGACTCCGCCATGCGCGCGGTGGAGTTCGGCGCGTTCCGGTATCTGGTCAAGCCGGTCGATCTTGCCTATCTCGATATCCTCATCCGGCGAGCCGTCCAGCTTCGACAGCTCGCGCGATGGAAGCGACAGGCCCTCCAGGTGGACGGCGTCGCGGACGCGCGGCCGGGCGATCGCGCCGGGCTGGAGGCACGCTTTGGATCGGCCCTCGAAAAGCTCTGGATGGCCTTCCAGCCGATCGTGTCCTGGCGCGGGCGACGGGTCTTCGGCTATGAGGCCCTCGTCCGAACCTCGGAGCCTACGCTGCGAAGCCCGGCGGATCTGCTCGACGCGGCCGAACGGCTCGGCCGCCTCCATGAGCTCGGACGGTGCATCCGGAGGGCCGTTGCGGCAGCTGCGTGCTCCGCTCCGCCGGCCACGGACCTCTTCGTCAATTTGCACTCGGCGGACCTCAACGACGACGAGTTGTACGACATCGCTGCGCCGCTCGCGCCGTTCGCCGAACGCGTCGTCCTCGAGATCACCGAGCGCGCGTCGCTCGACGATGTCCAGGGGGTGCAGAAGAAGATGGAGCAGCTTCGCCTACGAGGCTATCGCATCGCCGTCGACGATCTCGGAGCTGGTTACGCGGGCCTCAACAGCTTCACGTTGCTGGACCCGAAGATCGTCAAGCTCGACATGACGCTCGTGCGCGACGTCCACTCGACGCCCCGCAAGCAACGAGTCGTCGAAGCGATCGTGCGACTGTGCGGTGACCTGGGCATGCTCGTCGTGGCCGAGGGCGTCGAAAGCACGTCGGAGCGGGACATGCTGGTCGATCTGGGATGCGACCTGTTGCAGGGCTATTGGTTTGCCAAGCCCGAGGCGGGATTTTGCACGCCGCGGTTCTAGGGACGGCCGTGGTCTCGCGGCGAAACATTCCTAAATAAACGCGCCGCATCCCGCGGAAAAGCCTGTACATCGCAGCGACTGGGAGGTCTGCCCCGCCGAAGCGACGGGATCCGCTCGTGGTAACGCGGAGCCCATGAGAAACGCTTGCTTCTCGTTCCGCGGTCTCGCCGGTTTCCTCGGGGCTGCCTTCGTCACGGCGTCCGCGGTCGCGGCTTGCGGGGGCGGTTCGAGCGGAGGCGCCTCGGGCGCCAGCAGCTCGGGCACATCGGGCTCGACGACCGGTACGGCCGGCGGATCCACGGGCTCGGACGTGGACGCGGGCGCGAGCCCGGACACCAGCGTCACGATGAACATGCCCACGGATGCCGGGGCGGTGAGCGCGCAGGCCGGCAACTGCGCCAACCCGACGGTGCCGCTCGTCTTCTCGCCCATGTATTCCGCGTACATTCCGGGCAGCACGGCGCAGACGTTCTCGCTGCCCGTCGTGACCAGCGACCTGAACCCCGCGACGTGGAGCCTCTCCGATCCGACGCAAGGCAATCTCCAGACGGAGTCCTTCGAAGTCGGCGGCAGCCTCGCGCCCGGCGTTCTCGTCACGCTCGCGGGAACCGGCAACGCCTCCGGGCAGGTCACGGTCATCGCGGTCGAAAGCGACGGAACGTGCGGAACGGCGGTGCTCACGATTACGCAGAACACCGAGGACGACTGGAACATCGGCAATGCCCGCTACAACGACGGAGTCGCGCTCCACGTAAACGGGCCCGGCGGCGGCCCGGGAGACGGCGGATTCGATGGCCGCGGTGACGGCGGCGGCGCCGGCGGAGATCGCGCGGACGGGGGTGAGGGCGGCACGGGCGGAGGTCGCGGCGGGTTCGATGCGAGTGCCTTCGACTTCGAAGGTGGCCTCGGCGGCTTGGCCGGGCTCCTCACCGACGACGGCGGGAGTTACTACGAGACCGACGGCGGCACCGCGTGCACGAACTGCCACGGGCCCACGGCGACCACGGGCCCCTACAAGACCGTCTCGCACACGCCGGAGCAGACCGGCGGGTTCAGCGACATGGACCTCCAGAACATCATCTGGAATGGCGAGATCCCGGACGGCGGTTACTTCGATCCGACGGTGATCGATTCGACGTGCGACGGCGGCCCGACCTGCACCTCGCAAGCGTTGGCCGTCTGGCACGGCTTTCACCGATGGACGGACATCACTTCCGACGAGCTCCCCGGCGTCATATGCTATTTGCGATCCTTGGCGCCCCAGGCGCAAACGGGGCAATCCAACTTCGGCGGCGCGACCTTCCGGTCGCGTGACGGCGGCCGGCCGTGAGAGGGGCGACGGCGGGGCTCGCGGACCTCTCGCGCGCCTCGCTCCAATCCCTGGTTTCTCTGGCCTCGATCGCGGCGCTCGCGCTGGCCGCCTCTGGCTGCGGCGATGACGTCGACGAGGGGCCCCTCCTCCCGAACGATGGGTCGGCGGACGCCGGCCCGGCCGTGCCCGACGCGAGCGCGCTCGACGCGCCGCCGTCCCCACCGGGCGACGGCGCCGCGTCGAGCGATGCCGGCGCCGCACCCAGTGACGCCGAGGCGGGGCCCGATCCATGCGCGGGCGAGAGCGTCCCTCCCTCCACGCTCGCGTGCACCGGGCTGTATGCCAACTTCGCGACCAAAGAGCTCGCCGCCAACGCAATGGCCTATACGCCGGCCGCGCCGCTCTGGTCCGACGGAGCGCAGAAGCAGCGATGGATCGAGCTGCCGCCGGGCACGCAAATCGACATTTCGAATCCAAGCGAATGGACGTTTCCTGTCGGGACGAAACTCTTCAAAGAATTTCGCATCGACGGCCAACGGGTCGAGACCCGGCTGTTTCAGAAAACGTCGGCCACCTTTTGGGTCTACGCGACGTATGCCTGGTCGGCCGACGATTCGTCCGCGTTGATCAACTACGGCGGTCCGGTCCCCGTCGGCGATTCCGGCGCGAGCTGGACCATCCCGACGAACGACGACTGCAACGAGTGCCACCGCGGGCGGCAGGATCGCATCCTGGGGTTCGAGCAAGTGAGCCTCGGCCTGATGAGCGCCCAGGGCCTCACCCTCGCGTCGCTGGTCGAGCAGGGACTCGTGACGCCAGCGCCGGCGAGCACGAGCCTCACCATCGGCGACGACGGCACCGGTCTCGCGGGCCTCGCGCTGGGCTGGATCCACGTCAATTGCGGCGTGAGCTGTCACAACTCGAACCCGAACGCGGCGGGCTACGGCTCGGGGATGCTCCTGCGCCTCGACCCGACGCAGCTCGACGGGACGCCGCCCAACGCCGCCACCTGGGACGTGCTGAGCACGACGATCAACGTGCCATGTGTCTCGGGAAGCATCCTCGGCGAGCCTCGGATCGTGCCGGGAAGCCCATCGAACAGCGTCGTCTACGAGCTCATGAACGAACGAGGCACGCTGCAAATGCCGCCGATCGCATCTGTGCTCGTGGACACGCCGGATGTCACGGTCGTGGGCGATTGGATCGCGGCCATCGGAAGCGGCGGCGGTGGCGCCACCGACGCCGGCGGGGCCGATGCGTCGTTTGGCCGCGGGGGACGGGACGCATCGGTCCCAGTCGACGCGGGACCGCGGGGCGGCGTTGCACCGGACGGCGAGAGCGAGGTTCCCGAGGCGCAGGAACCTGAGACCGGCGCCGTAAGGGAGATGGACGACGCCGGCTCTGCGGATGGTGCGACCGAAGACGCAACACTCGGCGCGACCGGTGCGACAACGAACGTTGACGGAGGCACTGAGGACAGCGGGCCGTCCGTCGGTGACGACGAAGCCGGCGACGACGCTTCCATGCAATGAATCGACGCGCCATTCGCGTCCCTCCGTGACGAACACCGTCCTTTCGACGCCTGCACGTTCCTTGCTACCGGTACAAAGCGCTCGTTGAGAGCAACGGTTCCAAGGGAGCACTTGGGCGGATGAGGGCAGATCTTGCGGTGGATCGGAGCGCGGCGGAGCATGCGCGCGTCGTTTATGTCGAGGACGATGCCCGTCTGGGTGCACTGACCTCGCAGTACTTGCGTGTCGAAGGAATCGAAGTCTTGCTGGTCACTCGCGGAGACGAAGCCGTCGCGGCGATCTGCCGCGCAAAGCCCGACGTGGTGCTGCTTGATCTGACGCTGCCGGGTGCGGACGGATTCGAAATCTGCGCGGCTCTGCGCCGCCACCTGGACGTGCCGATTATCATGGTCACGGCGCGATCGGAGGAGGTCGATCGGGTGCGAGGGCTCGATGCCGGGGCGGACGACTACGTGCCGAAGCCCTTCTTCCCCGCGGAGCTTCTCGCGCGCATTCGCGCGCACGCGCGCCGGGCGAAAGGCAAGATCGGTCCCTCACGCGAGCGCCTCGCGGTCGGCGATCTCGTCGTAGACCCGACGACGATGACCGCGAGCTTGAAGGGACAGCCGCTCGTGCTCACGACCTTCGAGTTCGGCCTCTTGCGGGTCTTCGCGGAGCGCGCGGGCCAGGTGCTCGGTCGCGAGCAACTGCTGGAGCTCGTTCACGGGTCGGCCGACGAAGCGTTCGACCGCTCCATCGACGTGCACGTGTGCCGGCTACGCCAGAAGCTCCGCGACGATCCACGCAATCCCCGACGGCTGAAGACCGTGCGAGGCGTGGGATACCTTCTCACGCCGGAACGTTTGTAGGCTGCACGCGCTCTGCCTGGTGTGCCCTGCTTTTGCGCGCTCCTAGCCGCGCGCCTTCGCGCCCGCGAGCTGCCCCAGGCCCGCCGGCGCCGGCACGGCGATGCGCAAGGTCGTGCCCAAGCCTTCGAGCGGCGTCGCAGCGTCGATCGTCCCGCCGTGGGCTTCCACGATGCGTTTGGCCAACGTCAGACCGAGGCCGACGCCGCCCGCGTCGCGCGAGCGGCTGCGATCCGAACGGAAGAACGGCTCGAAGATACGTGCGCGGTCCTCGGGCGGAATTCCGATGCCCTGGTCGCTGACTTCGAAGACGATGAAGTCATCGTCGTCCGCACGCGCGCGCAAGCCGACAGGCGTCTTCGGATCGGGCGAATACTTGTGGGCGTTGTCGAGCGCGTTGTCGAGCGCACGGCGTAGCAGCACCGCATCGACCCGCACCGCCGGCAGTCCCGGATCGACGCGCACGTCGAGCAAGCGTTTGGGATGATGGGCGCGGAAACGCTCGGCGGACCGGTCGCACAGCGTCGCGGGGGCTACCGCTTCGAGATGGAGAGCGAAGCCGCCGCTCCCTTTGGCGCCGCGGGTCTCCCTGTTCTCCTTGCCTCGACCTGCGTCCTCGATCTGCAACCGGGTCGAGGTGATGATGTCATTGACCAGCCCTTCGATCTCGCTGAGGTCCTCGTTGATTTCGGCGAGCGATCCCACGCGCTCCTCGTCGCTCGCTCGCTCCACGAGGCCGAGGGCGACGCGGATCCGCGCGAGGGGCGTACGAAGCTCGTGCGAGACGTTCGCGAGGAGCTCGCGCTCGGTCTTCAGGAGCTGCTGGATGCGGCTCGCCATCTGGTCGAAGGATCGGCCGACGTCGCCCAACTCGTCGGCGCGCCGCAGGTCCACGCGCACGCCGAGGTCTCCCTCCCCGAGCGCAGCCGCGGCGCGCGATAGCTTGGTGAGCGGCCCGAGGATCCATCGCGCGGTCAAGTAGGAACCGACGCCCACGATCACGAGCCCGCCCACGAGAAACGTCGCCAGGGGCGCCACGGGCGGGTGACGTAGGTGTGGGCCGCGCTCGATCCAAGGCTCGCTCGGGTGCGCAGCCCAGGCCTCGGGCAGCCGATGCGGCGTGTGCACCGGCCGAAGCAAGTAGCCGACGCCCGCAACCGCGGCAGCGAGGACGAACAGCTGCAGAAAGCCGATGAGCACGAGCCTCCAGGCCAGACGATGCCGCGAAGGTGGGCGCACGAGGCCGAGTATCGCGCTGATCGCCGGCGATGAGCGGGCGCGAAACGAAGCGAAACATGGCGGGTGGCGACGCGCGTCGAGAGGGCCCCGCGGAAGCCCTCAGAGCCATCCGCCGACGATGAGCGAGAGACTCAACGTCGTCTCGCGATTCTGAACGGCGACCGCGTTCGGAACGGCGGGATCGGACACCTCGCGCGACAGGTCCTGGTAAATGCCGGGCCCGAACCCGACGAACGCGTGCGACGCCGGGTGGACGAGGAGCGGCGCGTAGAGTGCGACGGCGAAGATCGCCTCCGAATCCTGGTTCTGCGCGCCTGCCTCCGTCTCGTTCTCGAAGTACGATCCGAATCCCAGCTCGCCGACGGGATAAAAGGAGAGCCAGCGGGCGATCGGTAGATCGAACCCGAGGCGAAACCACAGCATCCACGTCGCGTCGTCGTATTCGACGGGGGCGCCGGTTGCGGCGTCGGTCCCTTTCTCGCTGGAACCGGACACACTCAGTGCGCCGCCTATCGAGAAGTGCGACGCGACGAAATAGTCGACAGACCCGCCGACGCCCCCGCTCAACGTCGACGCGGATGTGGCGGCACGCGAGAAATATTCGACGGCGGCGACGAGGTTATTGCTCAGAACGAGCTCGCCCCGATCGCCGAAGCGGGATGTCTCCGGAGGCTCCTCGGTCGACTGCGACGCGGGCTTGCCTCCCCAGTACGCGCCCGCTACGAAGCTTGCACCGATGGTCGTTCGCTGCGCGCCCACGTTCGCGGGGCCTGTGACCCCACCGAAGTCGTGAAAGAACTCGGGGCCGAAGCCCAGCACGAAGTGCGGCGCGGGATGAAACAAGAGCGGCGCGTAGATGGCGATGTACGGTCCGCTCTGATCGGTGGAAGGCGCACCGATGCCATTCGATACGATCGATAGCGATTGGCCCGATACGAGGCTTTCGCTCGTATGGATCGACTCGTAGCCCACCGTAAGGCGCGGAAAGAAAGAGATGCTTTGGCCGAGAGGAATGTTCACGCCGACGCGCGGCCCCACTTGGACGCTCGTCGTTCGCGTCGCCACGAGGCTGCCGTCGGCGCCGTAGCCCCGGTC
>DATHQY010000623.1:0-6749 GCA_035482215.1 Polyangiaceae bacterium
GGATCCTACAAGCCTCACCGTTCAAATCATTTTGAAACTTGGTGGAGGCGCACGATGGCGTGGGACGGCATGGATGCGTTCGTTCGCGCGCTCGAGCAGCGCGCGGAGCTCGTGCGCATCCGCCGGCGGGTCGATGCGAATCTCGAGGTCGCCGCGATCGCCGATCGCGTGATGAAAGCCGGCGGCCCGGCGCTGCTCTTCGAAGACGTGAGCGGCTCGCGCTTTCCGTGCTTGGTGAATGCGTTCGGCTCCCGCTCGCGCATGTCTCTCGCGCTCGGCGTGGCGGACCTGGAAGAGCACGCACGCGCCATCTCCGAGCTGGTTCAACCGGGCGCGTCGGGTGGGTCCGGCGCGCTTCTGCAGCTCGCGCGCAAGCTCCCGGAGCTCGCGCACGTCCCTCCGCGAGGCGCCGCGACGGGTCCGTGCCAGAGCCACGTTCTCACCGGCGACGACGTCGATCTCGACGCGCTGCCGATTCTGACCTGCTGGCCCGACGACGGCGGCCCGTTCATCACGCTGCCGCAAGTCATCACGCGCGATCCCGACACCGGCGTGCGCAACGTCGGTTGCTACCGCATGCAGAAGCTCGATCGGCGCACGACCGCCATGCACTGGCAGGTGCACAAGACGGGCGCACGCCATTTCCGGCGCGCGAAGGAGCTCGGCCTTCGCCGCCTCGACGTCGCCGTCGCGCTCGGGGGTGACCCGGCGTTGACGTACGCGGCAACCGCGCCGCTGCCCGACGGGGTCGACGAGTGGATGTTCGCGGGCTTTCTGCGCAAGCGCGCGGTGACGACGGTGAAGTGCAAGACGGTGAACCTCGAAGTGCCCGCCGAATCGGACTTCGTGCTCGAAGGCTACGTCGACCCGCAAGAGGAGCTCGCGGTCGAGGGGCCCTTCGGCGATCACACGGGGTATTACACGCCGCGCGACCTCTTCCCGCGCTTTCACGTGACCGCCGTCACCCATCGGGCGAACGCGGTGGTTCCGGCGACCCTCGTAGGTCCGCCGCCGATGGAAGACGCGTGGCTCGGCAAGGCCACGGAGAGGCTCTTCTTGCCGCTGCTCCGGTTGCTCTTCCCCGAAGTCGTGGACATGAACCTCCCGGTCGAAGGCGCGTTCCACAACCTCGTTCTCATCTCGATCAAGAAGCAGTACCCGCATCACGCATCGCGCCTCGCGCACGGGCTCTGGGGCTCCGGCCAGATGACGTTCTCGAAGGTCATCTGCGTCGTGGACGACGACGTGGACGTGCAGAACCTCCGCGAAGTGGCGTGGCGTCTTCTCGCCAATCTCGACCCGAAGCGCGACTTCTCGTTCGTCGATGGGCCGATCGATCAGCTCGATCACGGCGCCAACCAGGCCCTCTGGGGCGGCAAAGTCTGCATCGACGGGACGCGCAAATGGCGCGAGGAGGGCTACACGCGCGAGTGGCCCGAGCCATGCCGCATGAGCGCCGAGGTGACCGCCCGCATCGACGCGATGTGGCCCGAACTCGGCATCCCGGCTGGCGCCACGGGTCCCCGTGGCTCGGCCCGCGCGGTCAGCGAGAGCCATCGCCGTCACTCCGATGGGGTGCGCCCCGCCCCTCCGAACGGCCTCTCCGGCACGATGGCCGTGGAGGCCGTAGCGCGCGTCGCGCAGGCGGCCCGCGATTGGCTCGCGCGAGGGCGGCCGTGAGCGACACGCCCATCGCGGACGTCCGCGCGCGCGCGGGAGTCGAAGCCGAGCACCAGAGCGCGAATCGCAACATGTTCGAGCGGATCGCGCCGACGTACGATCTGCTGAACCGCCTCCTCTCCGGCGGGACCGACGCGCGCTGGCGTGCGCGCGCGGTGGGCGCACTTCCCTCGATCGGGGAAGGTGCGGTCCTCGACCTGTGCGCGGGGACGATGGACCTCTCCGTGCTCGTCGCGCGCGCCCATCCCGACAGCCGCATCGTCGCGCTGGACTTCTCCGCCGCGATGCTCGAGGCGGGGCGCCGCAAGGTCCCGCAGGCGCAGGTCGTCGTCGGCGACGCCGCGTCGCTCCCTTTCGAGGACGGCACGTTCGAGGCCGTCATCTGCGGCTTCGGGATGCGCAACCTCGCCGATCCGAGCCGGGGCGCGCGCGAAGTGGCTCGCGTGCTACGCCCGAACGGCGTGTTCGTCACCCTCGAGCTCTTTCGCCCGGCGCACTTCGCCGCGCGCGCCTTCCACGAGGCGTACGCCAAAGTCGTCATGCCGGCGATCGGCGGTCTCGTCTCGGGCGATCGCGCCGCGTACCGTTACCTCGCGCACAGCATGGGGAGCTTCTTCACGCGCGAAGAGTACGAGGACGTCTTGCGGGCCGCCGGCTTCCGCGACGTCGCCGGGACCGACCTCACGCTCGGCGTCGCATCGGTCGTGCGCGGCGCGAAACGAGACGGAGCTGCGACGGCCGCGAAGGCCAGGAATGGCGGCCCGACGTGAAGGCGAGCGTGAAGAAGCGCGTCGTCGTCGGCGTCACCGGGGCGAGCGGCGCTCCGTACGCGCGGAGGCTCCTGTCGCTCCTCCAGGGGCGCGACGACGTGGAGATCGGCGTATGTGCGTCGCGCAACGCCGCGCAGGTCTGGTCGCTCGAATGCGGTGGCGACATGTCCGAGTGGCTGGCCGCGGCGGGCATCCCCGCGTGGGGATCTCTCGATTACCAGGCGCCCTTCGCGAGCGGCAGCGCAGGCTGGAAGGCGATGGTCGTCGTGCCGTGCTCGATGGGCACGGCGGCGCGCATCGCCCATGGCATCTCGGATACGCTCCTCACGCGCGCGGCGGACGTGATCCTCAAGGAGCGCCGCCAGCTCATCGTGGTGCCGCGCGAGACGCCGCTCGGGCTCGTTCACCTCGAGAACCTCGCCCACCTTGCGCGGGCCGGCGCGCTCGTGCTCCCGGCCATGCCGGCGTTCTACGGGCAACCGAAGACGCTCGAAGACGCGATCGACACGGTCGTCGCGCGCATCCTCGACCAGCTCGAGCTCCCGCACGATCTCGTTCGTCGATGGGGGGCGGCGCGATGAGCGTCCTCGTCGATCGCGCGATCGAATCGGCCGGTCTCTCGGACGTGCTCGAAGCGCGCCGCGCGGGCACGCTCGACGGAAGCCATCGGGCCAAGCTCGCGGCCGCGGACTTGCTGGCGCTGGGCGCGCTCGCCGATCGGGTACGCACCGAAGACGTCGGCCGCGAAGTGCGGATCTTCGCGAGCGACGCGGATCGCGCGGCATTTGCCGAGGGAGACGTCGTCGTTCTGCCCCCCGAGGGGGTGGAGCTCACGGGCCTCGAGCTTCTCCGCGAAGTGGCGGTCGCGCGCGTGGCGGGGCCGGCGGGCCTCCGTGTCTGCGTCGACTGGACGCTGGCGGGGCTCGAGCTCGCGCAGGTCGCGCTCGGGTTCGGCGCGAACGAGCTGCTCGGCCGGATCGCCAGCAAACGAGGCCTCCCGCTCGCCCAAGGCGAGGTGCTCGGCGTCGGCAAGAAGAGCCGGCGCGAGCTCGCCTCCGTCGTGAAACGAAAGGAGCTCGCCGCGTTCGTGCGGAGGGCGGGGCGCGTGCCGTCGTTCGTCGGTCCCGACGGCGCACCCGAGCGATTCGAGGGCGAGGCCGAAGAAGCGGAGTCGACGTGACGCTCGAGCGAATCGCGGAGAAGGTGGAGAAGGGCGAGCGCCTGACGTTCGACGACGGCGTCGCGCTCTTCCGCGAGAGGGACGTGCTGGCGGTGGGCCTGCTCGCCAACCGCGTCCGCGAGAAGTTGCACGGCGATGCGACGTACTTCAACCGCAACATGCGGCTCGAAGTCACGAACGTGTGCGTCGCTTCGTGCTTGTTCTGCTCGTTCGCCAAGCTCGAAGAGGGCGCTCCGGGTGCGCACACGATGAAGCTCGAGGACGCGTGGCGCGAGCTCGAAGCGCGCCTCGACGATCCGCCCGCCGAGATCCACGTGGTGAACGGCCTGCACCCCGGCCTGCCGTTCTCGTATTACGAAGAGCTTCTCGCGGGATTCAAGCGAATTCTGCCGACGATTCATCTCAAGTGCTTCACGGCGGTGGAGATTCATTTCTTCGCCGAGCTCTACGGGATGACGTACGCCGACGTGCTCGGGCGCCTGAAGCGCGCGGGGCTCGACAGCCTGCCGGGCGGCGGCGCAGAGATCTTCCACCCGGAAGTGCGCGCGCGGATCGCGCACGACAAGGCGACCGCCGAGCAGTACCTCGACGTGCACCGCACCGCCCACCAGATGGGCATCCGCACGAATGCAACCATGCTCTACGGGCACATCGAGACCTTCGAGCACCGCGTCGATCACCTGCTCCGGCTCCGCGATCTCGCGGACGAAACCCACGGCTTGCAGGCGTTCATTCCGCTCGCGTTCCACCCGGACGGCAACGGCATGCGCAATCTGCCTGCACCCACGGCGGTCGACGCGCTCCGAACGGTGGCCGTCTCGCGGCTCCTGCTCGACAACGTGCCGCACATCAAGGCCTACTGGGTGAGCATGACTCCAGAGGTGGCCCAGATTGCGCTGAGCTTCGGCGCCGACGACGTGGACGGCACCATCGTCCACGAGACGATTTACCGAGCGGCGGGATCGCGTTCGCCGCGCTCGCTCACCGTGAGCGAGCTCGTTCGCCTGATCCAAGAAGCGGGGCGCGTCCCCATCGAGCGCGACACCTTCTACAACGTGGTTCGCCAACACCCGCGCGCGTCGTTGCCGGAAGCGGCGATGAAGGTTCGCGATCGCAACGCGCACAAGCACCTCGAGGTGCTGTCGTGACACGCCCTGTCCCGCATTCGGGAGCCGCGCGATCGCAGGCGCTGCGCGTCGCGGCCGTGGGTTACCTCAACGCGCGCCCGCTCTACGAAGGGCTCCGCGCGCGCGCGAGCGAAGGCGCATTGCGGCTCGATTGCGCGGTCCCCAGCGAGGTCGCGCGCCAAGTCGCCGAGGACGAAGCGGACATCGCGCTCATGCCGGTCGCTGCGGCCGCGACGATCGGCGATTTGCGGATGGTCCGGGGCATGGCGATCGGCGCGCGCGGGCCGGTCCGTAGCGTGGTCATCGCCGCGGAGCAGCCGATCGAGACGCTGGAGGAGCTCGCGGTCGACCTCTCGTCGCGGACGAGCGTCGTCCTCACCCGGCTCGTGCTCCGCCATCGCTTCGGACGGGAGCCGCGGCTCGTCGGCCAGGGTCCTCGCGAAGCCATCGCCGGCGTCGCCGGCAAGCGTGGCGCCATGGTCATCGGCGACAGCGCGCTCGAGATCGAAGGGCGCTTCCCCCACGTCGTCGACCTCGGTCTCGCGTGGCGCGAATGGACGGACCTTCCGTTCGTATTCGCCGCCTGGTGCGGGCGCAAAGGCGCGCTCTCCGCCGAGGACGAGCGCTTGCTCGAAGAAGCGAAGGCCGAAGGCCTCGCGCGGCGAGGGGCCATCGCCGACGAGCACGCGGGCCGCACGGGTCTCTCGCCTGCGTCGCTGCGGCGTTATCTCGAAGACGCGGTTCGCTACGACTTCGGCGACGAGGAGCGGCGCGGGCTCGAGCGCTTCTACGACGAAGCGGCGCGCGCGGGCCTCCTGCCGAAAGCCTCGGTGCAGTTCTTCGACGAGGATCGAAAAAGCTCGTTTTCGCTGCCTTCCCTCGACGGGGTGCTCGCCCGCGCGGCCGACGGCGAACGCCTCTCGGCCGCCGAGGGGGAGCGGCTCCTCGCCGAGGCTTCGCTCTTCGATCTCGGCCTCGCCGCAGACACGGTCCGCCGGCGCAAACACCCGCACGACGTCGTGACGTACATCGTCGATCGCAACGTGAACTACACCAACGTCTGCACGACGAGTTGCCGCTTCTGCGCCTTCTATCGCCCGCCGGGGCACCCCGAAGGATGGGTCCTCTCGCGCGAAACGCTCGCGAAGAAGCTCCAGGAGGTCGTCGACGCAGGGGGCGTCCAGATTCTTCTCCAGGGCGGCCTGCACCCGGACCTCGCGATCGGTTGGTACGAGGACCTGTTCCGCTGGATCAAGACCGAGTTTCGCCTCGGGCTTCATGCGCTCTCGCCCGAAGAGATCCTTCACATCGCGCGGCTCGAGGGCCTCAGCGTGCGCGGCGTCCTCGAGCGCCTTCGCGCCGCGGGACTCGACAGTGTTCCGGGCGGCGGCGCGGAGATTCTCGTCGACCGGGTGCGGCGGACGATCGCCAAGGCGAAGTGCACGAGCGAAGAATGGCTCGGCGTCATGCGCGTGGCGCACGCCATGGGCCTCCGATCGAGCGCCACGATGATGTACGGCACGGTCGACACGGCCCGCGATCGCATCGCGCACCTCGTCAAAGTGCGCGATTTGCAGGACGAGACCGGGGGATTCACCGCCTTCTTCTGCTGGGACTTCCAGCACGAGCGGGGCACGCACATCGAGCCGGGCGAGAACGGAACGGTGCTCTACCTTCGCCAGCAGGCGATGGCGCGCATCCTCCTCGACAACGTCGATCACGTCGGCGCGTCCTGGGTCACGCAGGGGCCTGAGGTCGGCCAAGTGGCGCTGCGGTTCGGCGCCGACGACTTCGGGAGCGTCATGTTCGAAGAGAACGTCGTGTCCAGTGCCGGCACCACTTTCTGCATGAACGCCGACGCGATGGAGCGGCGGATCCGTGCGGCGGGATTCAAGGCGGCGCGCCGCAACGTGCGGTACGACTGGCTCACCGCTCCGGTCTGAGGTCGCGGCGGGTCTCTCGATGCGTGTCCTTCATGCAGACGCAGTGATT
>DATHQY010000624.1:0-6043 GCA_035482215.1 Polyangiaceae bacterium
ACCGCGTTCCGCGAGCAGAGCGCCAGCGCGTGGCTGACGCCCTCGAGGTGCTCGCTCGACTGTTCGACGAGGAGTGAGGCTCGTTACTCGACCGAGCCGCCGCTCCCCTCCGGTTGAACCTTCTCCGTCGTGTCCTCGCTCACCTTGCGGCGCTTGGCGTGCGTGGCACGACCGCCCTTGCGGCCGGCGACGCGTGCCTCTTCGCTCGTGAACTCGTGCGCGGTGCCCGCCGAGTGAGCCGCTTTGCCACCCTTGCGGGCGATTTCGCTCACTTGCTTGCGGTCCATCGCCGCGAATCCGCGCGGCCTCTTCGCCTTCGGCTCCGTCTCGTCGACGGGCTGCGGCGGGCGATCCGGCGTCAGCTCTTGGGCTTCGCCGCGCACGGAATGCGTCTCGTTGCCACTCACGTGCGTGTCCGTGTCGCTCGTCATGTGAAATTGCGTATCCGTGGATGTCGTATTCATGATGCTGCCTCTCCAGGCTCTCTTGTTGGACAAGCAAATCGGCGACCGTGTTGATTCCGGAGTTTGCCGTCCCCGCGAAAGCCTGTCTGTTCGGAGGGTACGGCCGACGGTGCGGGAGCCGAGGTTCCGACGCACCGCTTCGCGCCGTTGGTTTTCTGCATATCGCGTGCACACCCGAGAATCCGTTCTGAAGCCGTCGTACCCGTGCCCTTGCCCGGATGCCGAACGCGGTCTTTTGCCACGTTCCGTACCCGTAATTTTTGCATGCGCGGCGAAAGCGGCAACGAACATCGGGCTCCAGACCGAGAAAACAAATCGAAATTCGACGTTGCGGAGAAAGGCTCAAAAAAGCGCCGGACCCTTTGAAAGTGCGGGTCCCGCGCGGCGGCGCGCGCTGGGGATGCGCGAGCGTTCTCCGCCTAGCCCTTGGATGACGCACCGCCCGCTGCGGTTACGGTCCTCCTCGTCACGATCCTCCTTTGTCTCGAATGCCTCAATGCGGGTTCCCCTTGCAAAAGTGATAACGCGCCTTCAGTTCAAAACGCTCCGGGCGATGTGGCGTGCCGCGTCGACCGAGGCATGCTCGATCGTCTCTTTCACCACGGCTTCCGGAGCGTCCCCGTCCACGAGGATTCCGAAGCTGCCTTCCTGGTTGCCGAAGAAACCGGGCTGTAGAACGGAACCGTCATCGAGCGTCAAAGACCGGGCTTCGACCGGGAGGACGAACACGCGCGAAGCGACCTGCACGTGCACGTACCCCAGCAAGCGACTGTTGGGCTGTGCTGTGACTCTCATGTCCATTTCCTCTTGACTTAGAAACTAAACACTGCCTTGCGCTCCGCAAGGTCCGGACCAGCGCCGGCCTGAGCTCGGCCCCGTTGGCCTCGTCTGCCCGCGGACTCCGTTCCCCCCGAAATCTTCCTCCTAGGCGCGTCCCGCCTCGCGGCAGTACGGCTATGCTCGGCGCGCACGCCACACCTTTGGCTCCACGCCGTCTCGCGTGCCCCTCGCCTGGCGCCGCCTCCCCGAAGACCTCGCAATCGCCCCTGAGACCACGCCCATGACGACCTCCGCCTCGATGATTCCGCCGCTGCCGCCCAACCCGCTCCGCAAGGGGCTCGTCGACGACCGGACGCGCGACGCCTGCGCAGTCGTCATCTTCGGTGCGTCCGGCGATCTCACGCGCCGCAAGCTCATGCCCGCGCTGTACAATCTCGCTGCCGGCAACTCGCTCCCGAGCGGTTTCGCGGTGCTTGGCGTCGCGCGCCGCGACAAGACGGACGAGTCCTTCCGCGCCGAGATGAAGCAGGGCGTGGCCGAGTTCTCCCGGACCAAGCCCATCGACCCCAGCACCTGGGCCGCCTTCGAGCGAGGGATCGGCTACGTGCGTGGGTCCGCCAGCGACGCCGCGACGTACGAAGCGCTTCGAGCCCGCCTCGAGCAGGCCGACAAGGAGCGGGGCGCGGGGCAAAATCGCCTCTTTTACCTGGCCGTGCCGCCGAGCGAGTTTGGCCCGATCGTCGAGGGCCTCCGCGCATCCAAGCTCGTGGCTCCCGGTGGGGCGGCCGCATCGGCTCGTTCGGGCGGGCCCTGGTCACGCGTCGTCTTCGAGAAGCCGTTCGGCCACGACCTGGCGAGCGCCGTCTCGCTGAACGACCTCGTCGCCACGGCATTCGACGAGTCACAGGTCTTCCGGATCGACCACTACCTCGGCAAAGAAACGGTGCAGAATCTGCTCGTCTTCCGCTTCGCCAATTCGCTCTTCGAGCCCGTTTGGGGCCGCGAGCACGTCGACCACGTGCAGATCACCGTGGCCGAGGAGATCGGCGTCGAAACGCGCGGCAAGTTCTACGAACGGACCGGCGTGACCCGCGACATCGTCGAGAACCACTTGATGCAGCTCCTCTGCCTCACGGCGATGGAGCCTCCCATCTCGCTCTCGGCCGATGCGGTGCGCGACGAGAAGGTGAAAGTCCTCCGGAGCCTCCGCGCGCTCCAGCCGAACGAAATCGCGCGCGACGTCGTGCGCGGCCAGTACGCGCGCGGCATCGTCCGCGGCGAGGATGTGAACGGCTACCGCAGCGAACCCGACGTCGCCGCCGATTCGCGGGTCGAGACGTACGTCGCGATGCGCGTGCAGATTGACAACTGGCGCTGGAGCGGCGTGCCCTTCTACGTGCGCGCCGGCAAGCGCATGGCGCGACGTGTGACCGAGATCGCCGTCGTCTTCCGCTCGGCGCCACACGCGCTCTTCAGCGCGCGCCAGGGGGGCATCGCACCGAACGTGCTGTCGCTCCGCATCCAGCCCGACGAGGGAATCGCGCTTCGCTTCATCTCGAAGGAGCCAGGCCAGCAGACGATCCTCCGCGACGTCGCCATGGACTTCCGCTACGGCGCCACGTTCGGGTCGAACACTCCGGAGGCCTACGAGCGCCTGCTCCTCGACGCGATGCGCGGCGACGCGACGCTCTTCACGCGCCGCGACGAAGTGGAACAGCAATGGGCGTATATCGAGCCTGTCATGCGTGCGTGGGACACGGACGGGGCGACGCCGCGGTTTTACCCGGCAGGTTCCTGGGGCCCCGAGCAGGCCGACGAGCTCCTCTCGCGCGATGGCCGGCAATGGAGGAAACCGTGAGCGGCAGCGCCGCGGTCCTTCGCCGCGCGGAGGACGAGCTCCGCGCTCTGTGGGCCACGCCGCCCGCCGACGGCCAACCGCCGAAGTCACGCGCTTGCACGATGAACCTGGTCGTCATCGCACCGACCCCCGCGCTCGCCGAGCACTGGGTGACCATCGTCGACGCGGCGATCATGAACGTCCCCGCGCGCGCGATCGTCGTCGGCCTCGATCCGGACGGCGACGAAGGGCTCGAAGCGACGGTCTCCGCGATCTGCGCGCCGGACGGGCGCGGCGGCGGCGCCGTGACGTGCTCCGAGCGCGTTACGCTGATGGCACGCGGGTCGGCATGCCAGCGCCTCTCGAGCTCCATCAGCGCCCTCTCGGCCGCCGACGTGCCCACGACCCTCGTGTGGCTCGCGCGCGTCCATTCCGACGATGCGACGTTCACGCCGCTCGCCTACGAGTCGAGCCGCATCGTGCTTGACGCGGCGACCAGCTCGGTCGCAAGCCTCGCCTACGTGACGCGCTGGGTGCGTTCGCGCCCCTTGCACGAACGGCACGGGCTCGGCGATCTCGCATGGACGCGGATCTCGCAGTGGCAGGAGCTCTGCGCACGCATGTTCGATTCGCCTCCGCTGCTGCCGCTCGCCGAGCTCGTGATGCGGATTACGCTCGTCCAGGCTTCGCCCCCCGGCACGGCGCTCGGTGCGGAGGGCGCGCTCCTGCTCGGGTGGCTCGCGACCCGCCTCGGGTGGAAGGCGGCTTCGCTCTCCGGGAAGCTCCGCCTGGCGCGCCGGGGCGGCGGTTACGTCGAAGTGCACCTCAAGGGACAACCGGGCGGTGCGGGCGTGGCGCCTGGCGCGATCCTCTCGTTCGATCTCGATGCAGGCACCTCTGCATTCTCGATGCGGGGCGAGATCGTGCGCGGTACGGAGGCGCAGACGGACTCGGCCTCGTGGCGTGTCACCGTATCGTCGAGCGGTGCACGCGAGCGCGTGCTCGAGCAATCCGCTCGGCTGCGAGCGGGCGAGCCGGCGCGACTTCTCGAGCGCACACTGCACAGGCGGTTGCACGACGACGCGCTCGCCGAGAGCATCGGCTGGGTTGACGAGCTTCGTGGCGAGGAGCTTACGTGCGAATGACGCACGAGCGACAGCGAACCGCAGCGGCGCTCATTGTCCGCGCCCCGCGCGAGCGGTAACGTCAGCGCCGTCATGACCACCACCATCGTCCCCGGCAAGCTCGTCACCCCTCGCGACAAATCGCTCGTCGCGTCCGAAGCCGCGACCCGCCTGGCGGCGGCGATTCGTTCGGCCATCGCGGAGCGAGACCGCGCCACGATCGCCCTTTCCGGCGGCAACACCCCGCGCGACGCGTACGCGCTCCTCGCGCGCGAGCCGGGGATCGACTGGAAGAAGGTGCAAGTCTTCTGGGTCGACGAGCGCGCGGTCGCCCCGACCGACGACCGGAGCAACTACCACTGGGCGAAGCTGACGCTCCTCGACGCCACAGCCATTCCCACTGATCACGTGCATCGCATGCAGGCGGAGAGCGCGGACTTGGAAGACGCAGCGACCCGCTACGAAGAAGCGCTACGCGCGAACGTCGCCACGACGGGTGGGCTGCCCGCGTTCGACGCGATGGTCCTCGGGATCGGGGACGACGGGCACACGGCATCTCTCTTTCCGGGAGAACCGACGATCGACGTTCGCGATCGCCTGGTCGCGACGGCGCGACCGGCGCCCGGGCGCGAGGCGCGCATGACCCTCACCGCGCCGGTCATCGAAAACGCACGGCTCGTGCTGGTCCTCGTCGTCGGCGCCGGCAAGAGACCCGCGCTCGAACGCGCATGGGCCGCCCAGGGCGACCTGCACCAGACCCCTTCGCGCCTCGTGCGCCAGTGCCACGGCGAAGTGACGTGGATTGTCGACCGCGCCGCCGCCGGTCTCGACTGAAGCAGGCGACTCAGGCGTCGCGATCGAGCGCGACGTGGGCCGCGCCGGCGAGCCCGATGTCGTTGTCGAGAACGACAGCGACCGGGATTTTCTCCATGACGGGCATGAACCGGCCCTTGTCGGCGAACGCGCGCCGGAAGCCGCCGCGATCGAAGATCGCCGTCATGTGCGCGGCGATGTTCCCGCAGACGTAAACCCCCGCGAGCGACAGCGTCTTCAGCGCGAGGTTGCCCGCCTCGGCGCCGTAAATCATCGCGAAGAGCTCCACCGCGCGGGCCGCCGCGTCGCTCTTGCCGGTCTCGCCGAGGTTTGCGATCGCGGCGTTCCGGTCGGGGGCGGCGGCGATGGTCTCGGCGTTCTCCGCATTTTCCGACACGCCTTTGGCGTGGCGAAAGAAGTCGTACAGGTTGCCGAGGCCATCGCCCGACAGAATGCGCTCGTAGCTCACGTGGCCGAAGCGGCCCCGCAAAAACTGAAAAAGCTCCACTTCGATCTCGTCGCGCGGGGCGAAGTCCGTATGGCCGCCTTCCGTGGCGCTCGGGACGAAGCGCGCGCCGTCCCACACGAGCATCGCTTCGCCAAGACCGGTCCCCGCCGCGAGCACAGCGATGTTCGCCCCCTTTTTCTTCGGAAGGCCCGCGTCGCCGAGCACGTGGACCTTCGAGCGTTTCACGCCGAGCGTCCCGAGCGCGAGCGCCATCAGGTCATTCAGGAGCGTGACGCGTGGAATGGCGAGCTTGCGGCTGATCGAGCGCGCGTCGACGACCCAGGGGAGGTTCGTGCCGACCGCACGGCCATTGACGACCGGGCCGGCGATGCCGAAGGCCGCGGCGTGCACCTTGTTCTGTCCGCTCGCGGTCCGTCCGCCCCTTTTGCCCGCGTCTTTTCCGCCGCGTCCAGCCCGTAACTTGGCGTGGTCGAGGAACACACGAAGCACGGCCTCGAGCGACGGGTGCTGCCGGCTTTGCAGAACTTCGTGATGCACCGTCTTGCCCGTGGGGTCG
>DATHQY010000625.1:0-7994 GCA_035482215.1 Polyangiaceae bacterium
GCAAAGAGCTCGGCCCACACGTCGAGCACCAGCCGATCGTCTTCGATCGGCGCTATCTGGTAGCGAAGCTCGCTCGTCACCTCGGCCGCCACCGAGAAGGGACCGGCGGTACCTTCGAGCGAGAGCCGCGAGAGAATCGGAACGATGCCCTTTTGCCGACAAGCGATCGCGAGCGGGTCGTGCGCAAGGAGACGCCCCCATACCGCCGGGCCGATCGCGTTCGGTAGGGCCTCGAGAACGAGCCGCCCGTCCTGCGCGACGTCTTCGAAGCGAAGGACGACCGGCGTTTCGAGCGACCCGGTCGCGTTCGGCGGGTGCGGCGACGCGTTCGGCCGTATCGACGGGTGCGGCACCCGCGCCGGCAACGGCGGGTATGGCGCATTTTGGAACGGCGTGGACGGCGGTCGGTTCTCGCTCGGCACGAGAGCCAACGTAGGCGCGCCGGAGCCTCCCGACGAGGGGCCCCCGGCGAAGCCTCCCGACGAGGGGCCCTCGGGGGCACTTTCCGACGAGGCGAAGCGGACCGGCTCGCCCGTGCGTTGCTTGCTTTGCTTGCCAGAGGCAACCGAGCGCCGGTACCTTCGCTCTACCGAGCCGGCGCCATCGAAATGACTCTGTCGCTGAAGCAGGTAGTTTTGTTGGTCGCCGTCGTGCTTGCAGCGTTCGCGGGCAACTTCCTCGCGCGCGACGGGGCACCGTGGATCCTGGGCGTCGCTATCTTGGGCGCGGTCGGCATCGCGATCGGCGGAGGGGGGCCGGGGTCCGCGTCGCTGAACGCCTACGTCGACGCGGCCAGGCGCGTGGCTGCAGGGGAACGTCCGGCGGCCCCGGCGGGGGTGACCGGCGACGCGCTCGCGCTGTACGAGTCGCTCGGCGCCGTCGCGGACCAGCGCCGGAAGGACCGCGAAGAGCTCGTCTCGAAGCGCGATCAGATGAACGAGTACGAGCGGATGCTCGAGGAGAGCGCGCGCCGCCTCGAGGCCAACGTCGAGAGCCAGGTCGCCGCGTCCGACGAGACGTCGCGCCTCATCAAAGAGCTGACGAGCGCGGTGCACGAGATCGCGAGCCACCTCGAGGCGCTCACGCAGAGCGCGGAGGAGTCGTCGAGCTCGATCTTGCAGATGACGGCGACGAACGACGAAGTCGCGGAGAACGTCGGGGAGCTCGCCGGCAGCGTGCGCGAGACGGTCAGCTCGATCGAAGAGATGGCGTATTCGATCAAAGAAGTCGCCAAGAACGTCGACGCGCTCTCGCTCACGGCGGAAGAGACGTCGAGTTCGATGAACGAGATGGACGTCTCGATCGATCAGGTGCAGAGCAACGCGAACGAGACCGCGCGCCTATCCGAGGAAGTGGCGCTCGACGCCGAGAAAGGCGCCGAAGCCATCCTCAAGACGATCAGCGAAATTTATCGCATCAAAGAGAGCTCGCAGGAGGCCGTCTCGGTCATCTCGAACCTCGGGTCGCGTATCGAGGCCATCGGGCAGATCGTCAACGTCATCGACGACGTGGCCGAACAGACGAACTTGCTCGCTCTCAACGCCGCGATCATCGCTGCGCAGGCCGGCGAGCAGGGCAAGGGTTTCGCGGTCGTCGCCGACGAAATCAAAGACCTCGCCGAACGCGCCGGAACGAGCACGCGCGAAATCACGGATCTCATCAAGACGATTCAGGCGGAAAGCAAGAACGCAATCACGGCCGTCGAACGCGGCGCGCACAACGTCGACCGCGGCGTCGAAGTGTCGAACGAAGCCGAGCGCGCGCTGAAGAAGATCCTCGAGAGCTCGCAGAAGAGCACCAACATGGTGCGCGCGATCGCCCGTGCCACGGTGGAGCAAGCCAAGGGCAGCAAGCAAGTCACCGACGCGATCGGACGCATCGCCGAGACGGTGCAGCAGATCGCGGCGGCCACCGCCGAGCAGGCGCGCGGGTCGGAGCTCATCATGAAGAGCGCCGAGAAGATGCGCATCATCACGCAGCACGTGGAGCGGAGCTCGCAAGAGCAGGCGCGCGGCGGCAAGCAGATCTCGAGCGCGATCGAGACGATCTCGAACATGGTGAGCCAGCTCAACACGAGCCAGAAGGTCCAGCAGACGGGCAGCCAGCAGATGCTCGCGTCGGCCGCCAAGATCGAGGCGAGTGCGACGGCGCAGCAACAGAGCCTCCGGCAGCTCATGGCCGCGATGGATCGATTGAAGCGCGCGAGCGCTTAGCACTTGGGAGAGGGACGCTCCGCCTTTCTCGAGCCGGAGCGGCCGGCGCCTATCGACGATCAGGGGGAGGCGCGCTGAAATGCGGGTTGCTGTGAATGGACTTTACCGTTTGGCCATGGCGTCCCTTTCCGTGACCGCGGCGTGCGGTTCGACGTCGCACAACGGTCCTCCGCTTGGCGTCTCGGCGAATGGAAGCGATGCGGGCCCCGCCTACGAGGGAGGGCTGCCAAGCGCGGCGCTCGACGGCGGCGTTCTCGACTGCGCATGGGTCATGGGCGCGAATTGCTGGAAGTCGACGATCGGGGTAGCCGAGAGCTGCTTGCCCCCGTTCGATCCGAACCACCTGGGCGCAGGGCAGCTCAACGCCGATCTCACGATGTGCAGTTACCCGACCGGCCAGACGGTCTCCTTCACCGGACTTACGGTCAACGCGGGGCCGGTAACCTTCGCCGTCATGAGCGACCGGGGTGCTCCGTGCCTCGCCGGAGCGATGACCACGAGCGCGAGCGAGTACGCGTTCTCCGCCACGACGACCGCCGGAACGGTGACCTATTCCGTCGATTCGACGATGACGACCGTCATGATCGCGTGCACCGACGGAACGAACGTATCGGGAACCGCGGTAACCCTTGCCCCTTGCGAAGACGCACTGCCGTTCGTGGAACTCGGCTCCAGCTCGGCCAGCTCCGGCTTTCTCGTCGTCGATGGCGGTTCGGACGGAGGCCCTGCGTCGGCCACGGTCGTCTTCACCCTCACGCTCACGCTCGACGGAACGGGCATGGACGGAGGGACGCCCGTCTTCTCCTGCGGGACCTCACCATGAGCCCGAATTCGAGCCCTGCTCGCGAGTCTCAGCGAGTGCCGTGCCGCTGCGCTTGCGTCTGGCCGCCGTAGCCGTAGCCGTCCGCGCTCACTTCGTGGACGTGCACGTAGCTCTCCTCGTGCGCGCCGCCGAGGATCGACGCGATCGCGGCGTGCGCCGACGTCACGTAGCGAGCCTTCTCCTCGCTGTTGTTCGTACCGGCCGTGATGCGCGTCTCGAGAAAGAACGACGCGACCCCTCGCTGCAAGGCCGATCGCTCGCCGGTGAACCATCGTTGCGCCGGAATGAACTCGATCGCGACCGCTGTGACGTGCGGATCCTTACGCAGCACTTTCGCCGTCAGCTGGGTGATCGTGCGCGCGAGCTCGAACGCGATCTCCTCGTTCTCTTCGGCGGCGACCTTCAACGTGATCATCGGCATGAGAGGCCCTCCCGGGGGCCTCGATCCTACTCCACGGTGACGGTCTTCGCGAGATTGCGCGGCTGATCGACGTCGGTGCCTTTGAGGTCGGCAACGTAGTAAGCGAGGAGCTGCAGCGGGATGACCGTGAGGAGTGGAATGATCTCCGGCTCCGCAACAGGCACCGATAGAATGTCGCATTCGGTCTCCGCCGCTTTCGCCCGGCGCGCGCGCGTCGATCCGCGCACGGTCCCGCCCGCATCGTCTGCGAGGAGCGCGCGCACGTCGGGGTCGTTCGCCGTGCAGACCGCGATGATACGGCCTTCCCGCGCTTTCACTTCCTGCATGTTGGAGAACGTCTTCTCGAAGTGCGCGTCGCGCGGGCAGACGACGACAACGGGCATGTCTTCGTCGATGAGCGCGATGGGCCCGTGCTTCATCTCGCCGGCCGCGTACCCCTCGGCGTGGATGTACGAAATCTCTTTGAGCTTGAGCGCCCCCTCGAGCGCGATGGGATACCCCACGCCGCGCCCGAGAAAGAGCATGTGCGCCACGCGCATGTGCTTCTTCGCAAGGTCGCGTACGTCGTCCGCGGTTTCGAGCACCTCGCGCATCTGCTGCGGAGCGCGCGCCAGGGCCTCGACGATGCGCCGCGCCCCTTCCGGGCCGAGCGTGCCGCGGCAGCGACCGAGGTGGACCGCGAGAAGGAGCATCGCGACCAGCTGCGTCGTGAAGCATTTGGTCGACGCGACGCCGATCTCCGGGCCCGCGTGCGTGTAGAGCGCGCCGTCGCTCGCGCGCGGAATGGCGCTGTCGATCACGTTGGCTACCGCGAGCACCGTGGCGCCTTTCGCCTTCGCCGTCTTCAGCGCGGCGAGCGTGTCCAGCGTCTCGCCGCTCTGGCTCACGGCGACCACGAGATCGCGCTCCGTGAAGACCGGGTCGCGATACCGGACTTCGCTCCCGATCTCGACGACCGCCGGCAGGCGCGCGATCTGCTCGACCCAATAGCGGCCGGCGATCGCGGCGTGGGCGCTCGTGCCGCACGCGACGAAGTAAACGCGGTCGATCCTCCTCGCGAGCTCCGCGCTGACGCCCATCTCTTCGCCGATGACGTCGCCCTCGGTCAGATCGACGCGCCCGCGCAGCGTGTCTTCGACGGCGCGCGGCTGCTCGTGGATCTCCTTCAGCATGAAGTGCTTGTAGCCGCCCTTTTCGGCCTGCGTGGGCGACCAGTCGATACGGCGCGGCGCGCGTTCGACGAGCGTGCCGTCCAGGGTCGTGACCACCGCGCCGGTGCGCGTCAGGGCCGCGACTTCGCCGTCGTGCAAGAAGATCACGTCGCGCGTATGCGCGAGGAGCGCGGGGACGTCACTCGCGCAGAGCATCTCGCCGTCGCCGAGCCCGAGGACGAGCGGACTGTCGGCCTTGGCGGCGACGATCTCTCCGGGGAATCGGCTCGATAGGACCGCGATGCCGTACGACCCACGAATGCGCCGGAGCGCGATCCGCACCGCTTCGACGAACGAGGGCTCGCCGGCGCGGATCACCTCGTCGACGAGGTGCGCGACGATCTCGGTGTCGGTATCGCTCGCGAACCGGACGCCGCGCGCCTCGAGCTCGCGACGGAGCGCGACATGGTTCTCGATGATCCCGTTGTGGACCACGGCGACCGTGCCCGCGACGTGCGGATGCGCGTTCTGCTGGCTCACGCGGCCGTGCGTCGCCCAGCGCGTGTGGCCGATCCCCGTCGTTCCCGCGAGGGGGTTCGCGCGCAGCGCCGTTTCGAGGTTGGCCAATTTGCCGACCGCGCGCACGACTTCGATGCTCCCCGATCTGCCCGACGCGGACGGCGCCGTTTGAAGCGCGAGGCCCGCCGAATCGTACCCTCGGTATTCGAGCCGCCGCAGCCCTTCCACGAGGATCGGCGCGCACTCTTTCGGGCCGACGTAGCCGATGATTCCGCACATGAAAAAGGCGCCTCCGGAGAGAGGTCTAGCCTATTCGAGGCTGATGCGCGTCTCGCGGGTCGCGCTCTTGTACGCGACGAAGCTCATCTCGGGCTGGGCTTGCACGTCGCTCACGCCGAAGGCCACCATCTGCTCGAGAATCGCGACGCGGCGGCGCGCCGAGGCGACGAGGACGTCATCGCAGCGCCGAACCCCAGCCGGCGGCGCCGCGGTGCAGCCGGCGAGGACCGATCGTTCCGCGGCGAGCGCCGCGTCGTTCTGGCCTTCGTCGAGGAACGCGCGAGCGCCGACGTGCTGCACGCGAAGGTCGGCCCGGATGGCGGCCGATGCGGACTGCACGAGGACGACCGCGAGCCCGGGTTGGCGCGCATCGAGGTAGGCCTGCGCGAGCGCGAGGGTAGGCCCTGGGTCGTCGGGGCGGGCGGCGGCGTTGGCCTCGAGCGCCGCCAGAGCGGCCGAACCGCGCGCGCCGAAGAGGGGCTTCTCGCGCTGGGTGCCGGTCATGACCCAAAGAACCGACACGCCCAGGAGAACCGCAAGGCCGAAGAGCGATAGTTTCATGAGCGATCGCACCTGAGGTTCTCGCCGCGAAGGCGCGCCAGAAATCTTGTCACGGGCCCTGCGCTTGCGCCATGCGCCTGGCCGCCTCATCTCCAACGACACGGACCTCGTGCGGAAGTTCCCGCAAGCGCGTCGTCCGCCCAATGGGCCGACTTCGCGGGTCCGCGGAACGCGGGCGAGATTGGAGGATCGCAAAGACGCAAAGAAGAAGAGAAAGGTGGGCGTGCTCTCCGTTCGAGCGAGCGGGACGGCCGCCGGCGCAACACTCCACGTTTGCCCGAGACCGAAGCGCCAGCGATGAACCGATTCTCTCTCTCTGGCTTTCTCGCTTTGCGTCTTTGCGATCCATCCCGTCTGGCACGCCGGTCGCGGGATCTAGCCGAATTCGCGCCCGAGCTCGCCGAGCACCCAGTCGCCGGCGGCCCGCGTGCCAAGATTGCCTCCCACGTCCGGGGTGCATCGCCTGGCTGCCACGGCTCGTCCAATGACGGCTTCCACGCGGTCTCGCTCTTCAGGCCAGCCGAGGTGGGCGAGGAGCAGGCCCACGGTCAGGATGGCGGCGAACGGATTGGCCTGGTCGCGGCCCGTGAGCGGCGGAGCGGATCCGTGGACGGGCTCGAACAAACCCACGCGTCGGACGGAGTGCGCTTCGGCGCAACAGCCGCGCACCGCCGGGTGGATGTTGGCGCTCGCCGCCATTCCGAGGCCGCCCTGGAGCGCCGCACCGAGGTCGGTCACGATGTCGCCGAACAGATTGCAGGTGACGATGACGTCGAACTGGGACGGATCCCGCACGAGCTGAAAGCAAAGCGCGTCGACGTAGAGATGCACCGCTTCGATCGCCGGATACTCGCGCGCCACGTGGAAGAAGACCCGATGCCAGAGCTCGTGGGCGTGGCGCATCGCGTTCGACTTGTCCGCCATCGTGACGCGCTTTCGGCCTGACTCGACGGCGTACTCGAACCCGGCGCGAATCAGGCGCTCGACGCCTTTGCGCGTGTTGATGTCTTCGCCGATGGCGATTTCATCGGGCGTCCCCCGCCGGAGCTGCCCGCCCGCGCCCGTGTAACTGCCTTCGGTGTTCTCGCGGAAGACCACGATGTCGACATCCCGCGCGGTGAAGTCGCGCAGCGGTACGAGCGAATCCGCGAGCGCGCGGATCGGCCGCACGTTCGCGTAGAGGTCGAGCCCGAACCGCATGCCGAAGAGAATGTCGCGCGCGTGCTCGAAGCCCGGCACGCGCGGATCGCCGAGCGCACCGAGCAAGACGGCGTCGGCTTCCGACGCGATCCGCGCGCGAACTTCCTCGGGGAACGTCACGCCGTCGCGCAGATAGCGATCGGCCCCGACGTCGAGGGGCCAGAGGTCGAGCGGGAAGCCCCGCTCCTCGCGATAGAACGCGAGCACACGCGTCGCTTGGGCGATGACCTCGGGTCCGATCCCGTCACCCGGGATCACGGCAACCAACCGGTTGCGAGAGGTGCAGTCCCCCATCAGCTGCCCATTCAGGCGAAGAGCTTTCGCGCGGGCGTGTACGCCATCCGGTGCGCGCGCGCGACGGGCTCGTACGTGACGTGACCTCCCAGTGTGTTGATGCCCGCAAGGAGCGCGTCGTCCTTCTCCGCGGCCGCGGCGACGCCGCGATCGGCGAGGGCGAGCGCGTACGGGATCGTCACGTTCGTCAGCGCCCAGGTACTCGTCTTCGGCACCGCGCCCGGCATGTTCGGCACGCAATAGTGGACAACGCCGTGCACCTGGTAGGTCGGCTGATCATGGTTCGTCGGGCGGCACGTCTCGATGCAGCCGCCCTGGTCGACGGCCACGTCGACGATGACGCTCCCCTTCTCCATCGACGACACCAGGTGCTCGGTGACGAGCTTCGGCGCCGCCGCACCCGTGACGAGGACCGCGCCGATCACGAGGTCCGCGCGCGCCACGGACTCCTCGATGTTCGTCGCGTTCGAATAGAGCGTCTCGATCGCGCCGCCGAAGAGATCTTCGAGCGACGCCATCGACGCCGCACGCAC
>DATHQY010000626.1:0-4180 GCA_035482215.1 Polyangiaceae bacterium
GCTGATCACCTTCGCCAGGTTCTTCTTCGACTGCACCTTCACCAGCGCCGCCGTCAGCGTCGTCTTGCCGTGGTCGATGTGACCAATCGTACCCACGTTCACGTGGGGCTTGGTGCGTTGGAATTTCTCCTTGGCCATGACTGAAGTCTCCTGGAGCGTTCGAGGAAAAGGGGAAACCGAGGAAGGGGCTAACGACGGGAAGACGCTTTACGGCTCGAGCCCACCACGGGGCTTGAACCCGTGACCTCTTCCTTACCAAGGAAGTGCTCTACCACTGAGCTAGGTGGGCGTTCGGTGCGTGTGACTCCGTGACGGGCGAGAGCGAACGGGAAGAGCGAAGCAAAGGGGATCCGACGACGACCAAGAAGAGGAGGAAAGCAAGACGAACGAGAAGCGCGAACGAAAGAAGAGGCCGAACGAGACGACGTGAACTTGAAGGAGAGCGGGAGACCGGGTTCGAACCGGCGACGTTCAGCTTGGAAGGCTGACGCTCTACCAACTGAGCTACTCCCGCAGGGGACTTCGGAACCTACTCGGCCGTGGAGGGTGATGGATTCGAACCATCGAAGGCATAGCCGGCAGATTTACAGTCTGCTCCCTTTGGCCACTCGGGTAACCCTCCGTTATTTCTGTCTATTCCTGACCCTTATCTGCGTTTTTCATCCACCATCCGGCGAGCGAGCTAGCGAGGGGACTTGAACCCCTAACCACCTGTTTACAAAACAGGTGCTCTGCCATTGAGCTACGCCAGCCTTGGCGGCGGGTCCCCCGCTATGGGGGCGCGAAGACTACTTCCCAGCCTGCCGCCGCGCAAGCAACAAGGAAGCCACGGCCCTCGATTTTTGGTCGACGACCGATGAGCAGTTACCGCGTCAGCACCCGCGGCAGTTACCGCAGTTTTCACTCCAACTCTAAGAACAGAAGCGACCTTCGGCCGGACCGACGGGCACAAGCGGAAGCGTGGACGACAGCCTCTGGCCACCGTTTTTGCCCAGCGTCCCAAACGAAGGGGGACCGCTCGCTAGCTTGGCCGGTGCCTCGTGTCAATCGCGCGTGAGCGGGTCGGCGTCATTGGCGGTCATTTGGCCGCACTGGCGGTTTTCTTCTGAAGCAGATCCAGCGCCTGCTGGATTTCCGCCTGGGTGAACGGCATGGCGTCGAGGGCGGCTTTCTCGTCCGCGAGCGCCGCGCGCATCCGCTCTCGGGCGTCTTTGGCGCGGGCGATCCATGCCGACGAGTCCGCCGTGCGGTCGCCGAGGGCGATCGTCTGCTCGATCTCGCGCAGGCCCTTTTCGAGGAGGACGCGATACCGGACGTGCATGAACGCGTAGAAGATGGCCTTCTGCCGGTCCGTCTTCGAGCGCGCAGGGGGCGGGATCCGCATCAGGTCGGCATGCAGGGCCTGGTACATCGTGCCGACGCGGTAGCCCGCCATGGCGGCCCAGTGCGGGTCCACCGAGCGGACGGCCAGCGCGTACGCCTCCTGGGCTTGCAGAAGCCCGGCGCAGCGGGCGTCGAGGTCGCCGAGGAAATCGGCCGGCATCGGGTCGAAGCGAATCCGCTCCGAGCGCACGCGGCGAAGCTCTCCCAGCGCGAATCGGAGTTGGGCGACCGCCACGGGCAGCACGTCGCGCGCGCCGTAATGCAACTGATCGGCGAGCTCGAGGCCGTCGAGAATGTCGCGCGAGGCCTTGGCCCCGTTGGCGTCGTCCCCCACTTCGACGCGCGCGAGCCCGCGTGCCCCCAGCGCGACGATGCGGTCCACGTCGTCGAGGTCGTTTCGCGCGAGGAGCGTGTCACCGATGGCCGCGAGCGCGTCCCAGTCCTCGATGTACGCGTCGAGCGTCGCCGCCCGCACGAGCGCCGCGCGCGCCTTGGGTCCCTCGGGGAAGCGGCGCGACAGGTCCAAGAATGCGTCGCGCGCGCGAGCGCGGTCCTGCGTGCCTTCGAGGGCCAGGCCCAAGTTGAACATGTACTCGGGCGCTCGCGGGCCCGCAGGATCGGCGGCAACGAGCGTCCCGTACGCGATCGCCGCGTCGGCCCAGCGCTGTTCCATGAGCGCCTTCTCCGCTCGCGCGGAGAGCTCCGCCTCCGTGGTCACCTCTTCGGAGGTGACGATCACGGGATGGACGGCGATCGACGCCGGCGCGGGCTGCGCCCGCACCACGGGCGGCCGGCACGCCTGCAGCGTCAGCAGCGCCAACACCCCGCTCTGCGCGAGAGACGGAAAGAACGACCGACCCTTCACGCGGGGCGATCGTACTCCTCTGGACGTGCCAGGAAGGCGTTGCCGTGGTCACTGAACAGATGCCTCCGTTGACGATCGCGGGCAAGGGCGGGTGCAATCGTTGCCCTGCAGAATCCGGCGGGGCTCGCCGCCTCGCCGAGGAGGCATCGTTCGATGAAGCACGTCAGCATTCGGGAACTCGAACTGCGCGGCCGAACCCTCGACAACGAGATCCACCGACTCGAGCGGCGCGGTTCGCACATGACGCCCGAGGACCGTGTGCGCGCGTCGATTCTCAAAAAGCAGCGCCTCGCGACGAAAGATCAGCTCTTCTCGCTGCGCGGTCGCTGAAGGGCAAAATCACGGGGCCGGGGCTGGGGCCGGCGACGCGGCGGCCTCCGCGCCGCCATCGGCGGAAGCGCGCCCCTCGTCCGTCTCGTCGGTCTCTTCGCCCGGTGCGACGGCCGGAGTGGCGACGACCGTGTTCGACAATGACGTGACGCCCTGGCTGTAGACTTGTTCGTTGAGGTCCGAGAGCGTCTCGACGAGCCGCTTCGACATGTCCGGCGGCAGCGAGCCGGGCGTCTCTTTCGCGCTCTCGGACGCGAGAGCCAGCCAATGGCGCGCCTCCGCGCGATAGCCGATGCGGTAATCCGTCATCCCGCGCAGGTACCCGTAGAGAGCCCGCTCGGACGGCGAGAGGCTCTCCACGTCGTTCTGCATCGACCGAAAGATCGCGAGCGCGCGCTCGTGCTCCCCGGCGTCGAAAGCCTTGCGGCCCCGGCCGAGGCAATCCGAGTAGGTCGAGCACTGGATCGCGACGGCCGCGAGCCCAGCGACCAGGCAAGCCGCAAGGCGCGTCATGCCCGCCGCGCCGAAGCCCCATCCTCGCCAGAGACGCATTCCCGAGAGCGTAGAGCAAACCGGCGCCGCCTCGAAAGGAGTCCTGCGACGAGCGCGCACGCCGCGCTGATCGCGCCGCCGGCCCCCGCCGGTGTGCCCGGAAGGAAACAACCGCAACGCGCGGCGCTCGCCTGCGTCGGGGTCGCGGGCGCGTCGGACGCGTGCGGCGGAGGCGGCGGAGGCGCCGAAATCGAGCGCGGCGCCGGCGGGTCGCAGTCCCAGGGCTTGCCTTTGGCGAATCCGCATCGGTCGAGAACGGACCCGTCGGCGGCCCGGCGAGCCACGATGCGGAGCGTGTCGCTCGACGCCGTGATTTCGACGAAGTGATACACGGATTCCGCCTTGCGCACGCTGGGTACACGGGGCCCGATGGGGTAGAGCGGCCCCCCGCCTCCGCCGGAGACGATGTACTTGAGGGTCCCGCCGTCCCCGCGTTCGTAGATGTGGTCGTGCCCGGACACGAGCAGATCCACCCCATGGGCGGCGAGCAGCTCCGGAATATGCGCGCTGACGACGTTTGCGCTCGGTCCGTGCGGCCCGGACGACCAGGCTCCCTGGTGCAGGACCGCGATGCGCCAAACGAGCCCCGCTTCGCGATCGGCGTTCGCGAGCTCCTGCTCGAGCCATTGGCGCTCCTCACCGGCGCTCCAGTCGTGCTGCGCGTTCAGAAAAAACAAACGCACGGGGCCCCAGCGTGCCGTTCCGTAGAGGCGCGGTGACGGCGTCGCGGGAAAGCCGAAGTACTTGATGAAATTCGCGCCGGCTTGATCCTCGTAGAGCTCATGGTTGCCGATCGCGACGAAGAGCGCCTTGTCGCGGAGGAGCGGTTCTTCGGTCGCGAAGAACTGCAGCCAATCGGCGGCGCGGGCTCCGTCGGCCACGACGTCCCCCGTGTTCACGAGGAAATCGCCGGGCGCATCGGCCATCGCGTGGACGACCATCTCGTGCCCGCGATCGGGGTCCGTGCGGTTGTCGCCATAGACGAGGAACGTCACAGGCGCGGTCGACGTCGCGGGCGGTGCGGTCATGAAGTGGCCCGATGCGATGGGC
>DATHQY010000627.1:0-4323 GCA_035482215.1 Polyangiaceae bacterium
CTGCGCTCCACGAAGGACGCGCACCCGCTCACCGAAGTCATCGTGATGACGGCGTACGGAACGATCGAGAGCGCCGTCGAGGCCATGCGACTCGGCGCGTTCGACTACATTCAGAAGCCTTTCACGGAGCAGGAGCTCCTGGTCAAGGTCGCCAAAGCCCTCGACAACAGGCGCCTCACGGGCGAAGTCACGTTCCTCGCGAGCGAATTCAAGGATCGCTACAAGTTCGAGAACATCATCGGCCGCTCGAGGCCCGTCCGCGAAGTGCTGGGGCGCATCGTGCGCGTCGCGCCGACCGACGCGATCGTGCTCATCACCGGCGAGAGCGGTACGGGCAAGGAGCTCGTCGCCAAGGCGATCCACGCGAACAGCCGCCGGAGCGAGCGGCCGTTCGTTCCCGTCAACTGCGCGGCCATCACCGAGACGTTGCTCGAGAGCGAGCTATTCGGACACGCGAAGGGCTCGTTCACGGGAGCCGTTACGGCGCGCAAAGGCCTCTTCGAAGAGGCCGACGGAGGCACGTTCTTCTTCGACGAGATCGCCGAGACGCCCATCACCTTCCAGGCGAAGCTCCTGCGCGCGATTCAGGAGAACGAAGTGCGCCGCGTCGGCGAGAACAAGCCGATTCGCGTGAACGTCCGCATCATCGCCGCGACGAACCAGGATCTCTTGATCTCCGTCGCCGAGAAGCGCTTCCGCCAGGACCTCTACTACCGCCTGAATGTGGCGCGATTTCAGCTGCCCCCGCTCCGGGAGCGGCGCGAAGACATCCCCGACCTCGTCACCCATTTCCTCGACAAATATGCCCGCAAAATGGGCGTCCGGCCGAGGCTCCACGACAACGTCGTCGACTCGCTGATGCACTACGACTTCCCGGGCAACATTCGGGAGCTCGAGCACATGATCGAGCAGGCGGTCGCGCTCATCCAGACCGGCATGATCACGTCGGACGACGTTCTTCCTCCGCCTCCGAGCACGCCGCACGCACCGGCCGGAATGGGGGGCCGCGCTCTGGCGGACGTCGTCGATTCGGCCGAACGGTCCGCGATCGAAGGCGCTCTACGCGAAAGCGAGGGCAGCCGCGAGAAGGCCGCAGAAGTCTTGAATATCTCGCCGACGACGCTCTGGCGGAAAATGACTCGCCTGGGGATCACGTTTGGATGAACCAGACGCACATTTCGTGCATCTATGAACGCGTGTGGATGCAAATGTGAAACGCGTCTGTTACGTCAGGAAACGTGCTAGATGGATTCTACCGGAAGAATTCGTTAGCGCACATGCGGCACATTGGTTGCTAACGCACCGACAGGCACGGAGCGGGCGCCACATACCGGGATCTGGCTCCGTGCCCTCGGCTCCTCACCAAGAAAGCGGGGTTCACCTTGCCTCGTCTGCTCATCGTCGATGGCGAAGCAAGCCACGCGCGGATTACGGCCATCGGTCTGCGGATCGAGGGATTCGACGTCGAGGTCGCATCCAACGCCGAAGGCGCCCTGCGCGCGCTGGCGGACCATGACTTCGATGCCGCGGTGGTCGATTTGATGCTCCCCGGAACGAACGGGATTCAGCTTGCCCGCCTCGTCCGAGAGAGCCATCCGCGCACCCGCATCATCCTGACGAGCGCGTATCACTTGAGCGAGCAGCAGCTCTTGCGCGTCGATTGCGGCGCGGTCGGGTTCGTCCCAAAGCCGTTCGACCTCACGGAGCTTGCGCGATTCTTGCGCGGCAAGCTCACCTGTAGTGGCGGCAGCGACGGGGGGCCTCCTTTCGTTGCCCCCTTCGCCGCCGCCTGAACGACGAGGCTCGTCCGCTTCGGTGATGTTCGCTGCGTCCCGCGCGCTTCGGCCGAATCCCCTCGTGTTCGACAAAGGCGTGTTCGACAAAACGAGCGCCGCCCGCTAGAGGGCGGGCCTCTCCCTGGGGATGCGCCTCGACGCCCTTCACTACGAGCTCCCGCCCGAGCTCATCGCGCAGCAACCTGCGACCGAACGCGAGCTCGCGCGCCTGCTCGTCATCGGCGACGGGGACGGCTCGCTCGAGCACGTGCGCGTTTCCGACTTGCCGGATCGCTTGGCGCCCGGATCGCTCGTCGTCATCAACGACACGCGTGTCCTTCCGTCGCGCCTCTTCGGCCGCAAGCGCGACAGCGGCGGGCGCGTCGAGCTCTTCTTGCTCCGGCGCCTCGGCACGCGCGACGTCGCCGAGCCGGGTGCTTCGGCCGGCGAGACGCGCAGCGTCCAGGTGTGGCGCGCGCTCGGCAAGGCCAGCAAGCCCCTGAAGTTCGGCGCCGACATCGACATCGCGCCGCGCCTTTCGCCCGAGGCGCCGGCGATCCTGCGCGCGCGCCTGCTCGGCCGTGCCGAGGACGACGGGCTACTCGAAGTCGGCCTCTGGACGCCTTCCGGCGAACCGATCGACGCGGCGATTCGCGCAGCCGGCCATGTCCCGCTTCCGCCTTACATCAAGCGCGAAGACTCGGTGGAGGACGACGAGCGCTACCAGACCGTCTATGCCCGCCATGACGGCGCGGTGGCTGCGCCGACCGCCGGGCTGCACGTCACGAACGCGCTTCTCGGGCGCCTCGCGGTGCGAGGCTGCGAGATGGCCAGCGTCACGCTCCATGTGGGGCTCGGCACTTTCCAGCCCGTCACTGTCGACGACCTCGACGCGCACGTGATGCACTCCGAACGCTTCACGATCACGCAGTCGACCTCCGACGCCGTGGCCCGCGCCCGCGGCCGCGGTGCTCCCATCGTCGCGATTGGAACGACGACCGCCCGCGCGCTGGAGAGTGCAGCGGATCCTGCCCACCCCGGCCACGTGCGGGCGACGAGCGACGAGACACGCCTCCTCATTCAGCCCGGCTATGCCTGGCGTGTCGTCGACACGCTCTTCACGAACTTTCACCTCCCGTGCTCGACCCTGCTCGCGATGGTCACCGCGTTCGGCGGCCACGAGCGCGTCATGGCCGCCTATCGCGCCGCCGTTCGCGAGCAGTACCGCTTTTTTTCCTACGGCGACGCCATGCTCCTGCGGAGGGCTACGTGAGACCGAGCACCGCGGGCTTCGCCTTCCGCGTGCTCGCGACCGACGGCGCCGCGCGGCGGGCCGAGCTCGAGACGCCCCACGGCACCGTGCAGACGCCCACGTTCATGCCCGTCGGTACCCAGGGCAGCGTGAAGACGCTGAGCCCCACCGAAGTGGCCGCGACCGGAGCGCGTGTCGTGCTCGGCAACACCTATCACCTGATGCTGCGGCCCGGCGCCGAGCGCATCGCGGCCCTCGGCGGCCTGCGCGCATTCACGCGCTGGCCGCACGTGATGCTCACGGACTCCGGCGGCTTTCAAGCGTACTCGCTGGCCCAGCCGCTCGCGGGAAACTCGCTCGTGGCCGCTGCGGAAGACGGCTTCTCGTTCAAGTCGCACCTCGATGGATCGCAACACGCGCTGACGCCCGAGCTTGCGGTCACGACTCAAGGCCAGATCGGCGCGGACATCCAGATGCAGCTCGACGTATGCCCGCCCGGCGATTCCCCGCGCGCCGACGTCGAGCAGGCGGTCGCGAGGACGTCGCGCTGGGCTCTCCGCGCCCTTCGAACGCCTCGCCCGCCGGGGCAAGCCCTCTTCGGGATCGTGCAAGGCGCCTGCTTTGCCGACCTGCGTAAAGCTCATGCCGAGGAGCTTGCGGCCCTCGCCTCCGACGGCTCGGGCTTCGACGGCCTGGCCCTCGGCGGCTTTTCGGTCGGCGAGCCGGTGCCGCGTATGCACGAGGCCCTGGCCGCCTGCGCCCCATCGCTCGATCCCGAGAGGCCCCGCTACCTCATGGGCGTAGGGACGCCGCGCGACCTCGTCGTGGCCATGGGCGCGGGGGTCGACATGTTCGACTGCGTGCTCCCCACGCGCAACGCCCGCAACGGCCAGGCGCTGACGCGCGCAGGCCGCATCGTCATCAAGCAAGCCCGCTGGCGGGACGACCCTCGTCCGATCGACGAGCGGTGCACCTGCGCATGCTGCGCGGGGGGCTTCTCGCGCGCATACTTGCGCCATCTTTTTCTAGCGGGCGAAATCTTGTGCCTGCGCCTTCTGTCGACGCACAATCTCCATTGGTATGGTGAGCTCACGGGGCAGGCACGCGCCGCAATCGAGGAGGGGCGCTACGCCGCGTGGGCGCGCGCGACGTTGGACGCGATGACCGAAAGCGACGACACAGAAGCCGCGTTTGCTCTACTCTGAGGTGCGAGGGCCAGCGAGACCATGTCTAGCGACGAGAAGCGGCCGCTCGGCAAAATCCTGCTCCAGCGAAAGCTCGTCTCGCCGCAAGAGC
>DATHQY010000628.1:0-2278 GCA_035482215.1 Polyangiaceae bacterium
AGAACGTGCCCCACGCTTTCGCGCCCCAGAGCGGCCCCGTCGTCAGAATGATGGCGCCGAACGTTACGGCGGCTTCGGCGCCGGCGCGGCCCAGCGCGTCGCTCGTGTCGCTCGGTTTCACGAGGTAGATGAGCGAGCCCACGAAGCACGCGGTGGCGCCGACGTACATCGCGTACGCGCTCGGCACGTGAAAATAGAAGATCTTCTGCACGATCCCCATGCGCGATTCGATGGGGGTCTTCAGGAAGACGAAAAAGATCTCGAAGACGAACAGCGCAGCCGTGACGGCGAGCAGTCCGTAAAACGCGTAGTCGATCGCGCGCGACTTCGGCCGAGCCATGCGCTCCACGTTAGTGTGCGCGTGCCGCCTGGACAACCGGACTCGCAGAAAGGACGCATCGCGCGTGGCGGTATGGCGACGCCGTCACTTTGCACCGTGCGCAGCGTTTGCACCGCGCGACGGCCCGCTCGGGGATCACCAGTTGCGATCGAGCAGCTTCGCTTCGATGTCGCGCAGGGCGGCTTCGAGCGCTTCGTTCTTGGGGTCCAAGTGGTTGGCCATGACCAGCTGCAGCTTGGCCTGCCGCAGGTCGCCGTTCGCGATGAGCTCCTCGGCACGCCGCGCGAAGGGCCGCGAGGAAGGCGAGCGCACGGCATCTTCGAGCTTCGCGGGACCCGGCGGGGCGCTCGTCGAGCGTGTCCGGGGTGAGTAGCTGATGCGTGGCGGCCGGACGCTCGCGGCCGTGTTCGAGCGCGAGGCGCCGATCTCCCGGTTGTAGTGCTCCCGCAGGCCCGGATCGCAGAGCACCAGATGCGCTTCGGTGCCTCGCTTGAAGATGATCGTGAGGGCTTCGCGCTCGCTCTGCGAACGCGCCGAATGCCGATCCGGGTGAAAGGTGTCGCAGAACCGGTGGAAGGCAATGCGGATTTCGTCCGCACCGGCGGTTTCTTGAATCCCGAAGAGCTCGTAGTAGGTCAGTTGGTCGAGAACCTGCAGCCACGAAAAGATGAATTCTCCCGATCTCGACATCGACGTGCGTCCCCTTGCGAGCGAAGGCGACATTGTGACCCAAGCCGCACGGGGCGGCCATCCAAGAAAGTTGCTCTTCGGTACGCGTGTCGACCGTGACTCGCGTTAGCGCACGTGCAGGGCGGCGTGGCGCACCTGCATGGCGGACACGCTTTGCGCCCCGGCGATGCCCACGAGTTGCAAGAGGGCGTGGGCCTGCCGGCCGGTCGCGAGGTCGGTTGCATAGACTTTCAGCGTGCCGCTCTCGTCGACCTCGAAGCGGACTTGCACGGTGACCGTTCCGCGCGGAGCCGCGTGCAAGCCCGCGAGCTCGACTTCGCCGAGGAACGTGTTGGCGTCGAATAGCGCGTCTTCGCCCTGGGCGACGCGCACGCGAACTTTCGTCTGCATGTCGCTCGACGTCGTATACGCACGCGTCCTTTCGCAGGGGATTTTTGCGTTTCGTTGCACGATGACGTCGCAAAACCCGCCGACGGTCTGCACGACGAGGGCGCGCGGCGTGACGTCGACCAGCACCGGCGACGAGAGGCGATCGATCCCGATGGCCGGCGGCGTCGTGGGACGCGCGAGGCGCCGGGGGCTTTCGGGCACGCCGCTCGCCGGTGCACTGCTCGCGCCGCCGCCCGCGCCGGTTCCGCTCGTGCCGGCGCCGAGGTTCGCCTTCTGCAGCGCCGCGAGCTGCGAGGGGATCTGGGTCGTCTTGGTGATTTCGTCCTCGTCCTCCGGCTCGGGCAAGGATTGCCGGCGGCCGGGGACGGGGGGGGCGGGGATGCTTCGGACGCGAGCCGCGTCGGTCAGCGCAGCGGCCTGGATCGCGGCGCCGATGGCCACGACTTCGTCCGGGTTGACGCGATCGAGGGGCGCTGATCCGAAGAACTGCTCGACGCGCCGGCGCACGAACGGGTTGCGCGTCGACCCGCCGACGAGAATGACTTTGTCGAACGAGGAAGGCGGCTGCCGCGCGATGTGGAGCGCCTCGTCGCATACCGCGAACGTGCGCTCGACGAGCGGCGCGGCTAGCGCGTCGAGCTCGGCGGCCGTCATCGTGAAGTCGAGGCCGAGCGGTGCGCCGGTCATGCCGAGAGCGACATCGCGCACGGTCGCCCGCCCGCGGTCGCTCGTCGAGAGCTCGATCTTCAGCGCCTCCGCCGCGCTGCGGAGCTTCTCGAAAGCCTGCGGGTTGGCGCGGGGATCCGAGCGGTGCGTCTGCAGGAAGGCGTCCGCCATGCGATCGGCGATCGCGAGGTC
>DATHQY010000629.1:0-7048 GCA_035482215.1 Polyangiaceae bacterium
CGTCACGACGACGGGATTGGCCGCCGCTGAAGGTGGGCCCGACGCCTCAATCGACGCAACGTTCGACGCTTCGTTCGACGCGACGTTCACGGCCGATGCGCCGCACGACGGCGCCTCGGACGCTGCAGTCGACCCTTGCACGGTGAGCCACGGCGGTTGCGATCCGAACGCGACCTGCAAGGCGAACGGCGTTGTCCCGGTGTGCACGTGCAAGTCGGGGTACATGGGCGACGGGACGATCTGCTCTCCGGCCAACTCCTGCGCCACCGACCACGGCAACTGCGATCCGAACGCCAACTGCACCAGCACGGGCCCCGGCACGAACGCGTGTGCGTGCAACCCGGGGTACTCGGGCAACGGGATGACCTGCACCGGAGCGGGCCTGTGCGCAACGAACAACGGGGGATGCGCGGCGACCGCCGCGTGCTCCGTCCAGAACGGCGCCGCCGCATGCGCCTGCAATACCGGCTATTCCGGCAACGGCATCGTGTGCGCGCCGGTCGACTCTTGCTCGACGAACAACGGCAATTGCGACGCTCACGCGAGCTGCAAGAGCACGGGACCCGGCACGAATACGTGCGCGTGCAACGCGGGCTACGCGGGGGACGGCACGACGTGCACCCCGATCGACAGCTGCGCGATCGCCGGCGGAGGGTGCGACCCGAACGCGACGTGCACGTCCACCGGCCCCGGTACGAATTCGTGCGCTTGCAATACGGGTTACAGCGGCTCGGGCATGGTGTGCAGCGCGGTCGACTCGTGCGCCGTGAACCACGGCGGGTGCGATCCGAACGCGACGTGCAGTGGCTCGGGCCCCGGCACCAACAGCTGCAGCTGCAACACCGGGTACACGGGAACGGGAACGACGTGCACCGGCATCAACGCGTGCGCGAGCAACAACGGCGGGTGCGCGCCGACCGCGCAATGCACCTCGACCGGTCCCAACACGGTGACGTGCGCCTGCAACGCGGGGTATTCCGGAACCGGCACGTCCTGCACACCGATCGACGCGTGCGCCACGGGCAACGGCGGGTGCGATTCGCACGCGACGTGCCTCAGCACGGGACCGGGCACGAATACGTGCACGTGCAGCACCGGCTACGCGGGCAGCGGAAAGACGTGCACGCCGATCAACAACTGCGTCACGAGCAACGGCGGCTGCGACGCCAACGCGAGCTGCCAGTCGACGGGACCGGGCACGAACACCTGCACGTGCAACACCGGTTACACGGGCACGGGAACGGTCTGCGCCGCGGTCAATTCGTGCCTGACGAGCAACGGAGGGTGCGATCCCCACGGGACGTGCAAGAGCACGGGGCCCGGCACGAACACGTGCACGTGCAACGTCGGTTACATGGGCAACGGGATGACTTGCACCGGAATCAACGGATGCGCGGTCGGGAACGGCGGATGCGCATCGACGGCGCAGTGCACGTCGACGGGTGCCGACACCGTGACCTGCGCATGCAATCCCGGATACACGGGCAACGGGATGACCTGCACCGCGGTCAATTCTTGCGCGACCAAGAACGGCGGGTGCGATCCGAACGCGACCTGCACGAGCTCCGGTCCCGGCACCAATACGTGCGCGTGCAACGCCGGCTATTCGGGCACCGGGATGGTGTGCGCCGCGATCAACAACTGCGCGAGCAGCAACGGCGGCTGCCCGGCGACGACGACGTGCATGCAAACGGGCCCCGGCACGAACACGTGCGGCTGCGCCACGGGCCTCACGATGTGCGGCACGGCGTGCGCCACCGTCGCGAGCGACGCGGCCAACTGCGGCCGATGCGGCCATTCGTGCCTCGGCGGCACCTGCATGAGCGGCGCGTGCCAGCCCGTGACACTGGCGAGCGGCCAGCAGTCTCCGAGCGACGCCGTCACCGACGGGACCAACGTGTATTGGGTCACGAACGCCGGCGGCACGGTGGCCAGCGTACCGGTCTCGGGCGGGACTCCGAGCATTCTCGCCGCGAGCCAGAGCGCGGCGGAGCAGCTCGCGTTCGACGGGACGACGTTGTTCTGGACGGGGTGGAGCTCCGCCGGATACGTGAACGCCGTGGCGGTCGGGACGACGGCGGCGCGGTCTCTCGCGGCGGGGCTCGATCACCCGCTCGGCGTCGCGGTCGACACGACGAACACGTATTGGACGCAATCGAGCACGAGCACCAGCACGGACGCAGGCGTGGAGGCGGGCTCGCCCGACCTGGTGTCGTTCCTGCCGAAGGGGTCGGCGGGGTCTACGACGCCGACCGTCGCGGCGACGGGGCAGAGCGGCGCCGCGATCATCCAGGTCGATGCGACATACATGTATTGGGCGAATAGCGGCACCGGGACCAACGGCAATTCGATCATGCGGCTCGCGATCGCGGCGACGGCCGGGACGACGCCGTCGCCGCTCGTCACGGGCCAGACGAGCCCCTGGGGTCTCGCGGTGGACGGCAGCAACGTCTACTGGACCAACCGCGTGGCCATGACGGGGTCCGTGATGGCGGCTCCGAAAGCCGCGGGCGCTCCGATCGTGACGCTGGCGAGCAACCAGGACCTGCCCACCAACATCGTCGTCGACGCCACCTACGCGTACTGGACCGACGCCAACAGCGGCCTCGTTCTCGCGACGGCCATCGCGGGCGGAGGCCCGATCCTCACGCTGTCATCGGGCGAATCGAGCCCCAACGGCGTCGCCGTCGACTCGAGCGCCGTCTACTGGACGGACTCGGGATCGGGCGCGATCCGCAAAGTCGCGAAACCGTGAATCATGCGCGGTGATTCGCCTTTCGAAGGGAGTCGAGGCGCGCGAGAAGCTCGTCGTTCATGCGATCGATCTTCTCGTGAAGGTGGCCGATCTCGAGCTCGGCCTTCAGGTTGACGGAATATTCGATGTCGTTGCGGACGCGATCGCGCGCAACCTGTCGGTTCTGGCTGAGCAGCACGAAGACCGAGAGAATGATCGCTTCGAGCGAAACGACCATCGTCAGAAGACCGAAGGGATACGGATCGAAGCCCCCAATGGCGGTCCCGGACAATGGTTTGACGTTCAGAACAATCCAGATGAAAAAATCACGATGTGAATGAATAGAAACCGCAAGCTGCCCGAGAAATCGCTGATCCAATCGGCGACGATCATGACCCGGGTGCGCTTGTCGGCTTCGACGACGTTCGAGTCGCGCGAAACGGCGTGGCGCAGACGCTCGGACGTGTCACGCAGGCGCCGGCCGGTCGCCGCGAGGAAGTCGAGGGCCGCAGCGGGACGGGCATGCAGAAACTCGTCGAGATCCCCGCGGTCGACCACGAGCGCTTCCAGGTCTTCGACGACGAGCGCCGATGTCGTCCGGGGTCCCCCGTCGAGCAGCGACAGATCGCCGAAGAAGTCCCCCGCTCGCGCCGTCTCGAGGACGATGCGCTCGCCGGTGTCGTTTTTGAACCACATCTCCACCGCGCCCTTGCGCACGATGAAGAGGGTGTCGCCCGGATCGCCGCGCGAGAAGATGCACGTGCCGCACGTGTGCGTCACGACGTCGAGGCGGTCGGCCAGGGCGGCCCTTTCCTGGTCGTCGAGGAGCGCGAAGAGAGGGACATCGGCGAGCATTTCGGCGTGAGTCGACACGCGCCGCATCGTAGTCGGACGCGCGCTCGCACGGCGAGGCCGATGCGCCTCGGACACACTCCCGCGCGAGAAGAGGCGCTTTGCCTCCCGGATGCCCCTCTGCCTTGCCCAGGGCGAGTAGCCCTGTGATACGGATTGAAGAAAGGCGGAGGCGGCATGAGCGCGGTGAAAATCCGGATTGGTTACGCGAACGGCCACGTCGAAGAGCGAATGCTGAGCGAAGGGGTCTATCGCGTCGGCCGCGAAGTGGGCGACATCGTTCTCGGCGACCCCAACGTCTCGACCGCACACGCGCAAATCGAGGTGCGCCAGGGCGGCGCCGTCGTGACCGATCTGGGCTCGACGAACGGAACCTACGATCCGGGCGGGCAGCGGCTCGGCGCTCCCATGCTGATGCAACCGAATCAACCCATTCGCCTGGGCTCTTCCACACTCACGCTCGCGCCTCTCTTCGGCGGAACGGCAGTGATGCCGCAGATGCCTGCCATGGGAATGGGCGGCCCTGGAATGGGCGCGCCGGCTATGGGCGGCCCTGGAATGTGCGCGCCGGCCATGGGCGGATTCGGAGGCCCTCCGGCTGGACCCGGCTATGGGCCGCCCGCCGGCGGATACGGTGCCGCTCCGCCGCCCGGAATGAACGCACCGTACGCGCCGCCGGCGGCGCCTCTCGCCTTTCCTGCGGGCGCTCCTGTCGCCGTCGTGATGGACTTCGCGCAGTGGCCCGATCGCGTCATCGGCTACATCGTCGATCACTTGCTCGTCTCGGCGGCGCTCGCCGTCGTCGTCACCATCTACTTCGTCTTCGTGCTGCTCCTCGGCGCCGCGAGCTCGGCGGCCGGCAGCTCGGACGCGGCGAACGCGATTGCCGCAGGCTCCGCGTCGACCATGTGCTGCTTGCTCGGCGTGGGCATTCCGCTCGCGAGCCTCGGGGTCGGCGTCTGGAATCGAGCCTTCCTCGTGAGCAAGCGTGGCTATTCGATCGGCCAGGGCATGCGAAGCCTCAAGGTGGTCGATTTGCAGGGCAATCTTTTGACGTTCGGCACGGCGTTTCTGCGCCTTCTCGCGCAGGTCGGCATTGCGATGATTCCCCTCGCAGGCCTGCTCGATCTCCTCTGGCCGCTCTGGGATCCGGCCCGGCAGACGCTCCACGACAAGGCCGTGAACAGCTTCGTCGTCTACAACCGCTCGCGCTGAGCGTCCGTCGATGGCCACGCCGTCCTTGCGTGCAGCGTCGGCTTCCGCATGCGCGGGCTTCGCGATCCTTTTGCAGCTCGCGGCGGTGCGCGCGGTCTTCTCCACCGACGGGAAGACCGCCGCGATCCTCGGCCACCCGCTCGTCCTTCACTGCGCGGTCCTCGCGCGCTTCGGCAAGCCGTGCCCGGCCTGCGGCGCAACCCGGGGGTTCGTGTTCGCACTGCACGGCCGCTGGACCGCGGCCTGGCACCTGTTTCCCGCGGCGCCGCTCGCCGTCGCGGGCCTCGCCGTGTTCGCGTGCGCGCTCCTGGTCCTCGCAGGGATGCACGCGCGCGGGATGTCGCGCGCGGCCGCGCGCTGGGCGTCCGGGGTCCGCTCGGCGAGCGTCGCGTACGCGACGGCAGCCGCGTTCGTCTGGCTCGGCGCGTGGATCGCCGCGATCGCCGGCTGACCGCCGCCGATGCCGTCCTCCGCTTCGTCCGCATCGCACTACGACTGGATCATCGTTGGTTCCGGCTTCGGCGGAAGCGTCTCCGCGCTCCGCCTCGCGGAGAAAGGCTACCGCGTCCTCGTCCTCGAGAAGGGACGGCGCTTCGCCGCGGACGACTTCCCGCGCACGAACTGGGACCTCCCACGCTGGATGTGGCGCCCGTCGCTCGGCCTGCGCGGCATCTTCCAGATGTCGTTCTTCCGGCACGTCACCGTGCTCCACGGCGTCGGCGTCGGCGGGGGCTCGCTCGTCTACGCCAACACGCTCGCCTACCCGACGGCGAGCTTCTTCGCCTCGCGTTCCTGGTCCGCGTCCGCGTCCGCGGGCTGGGAGACCGAGCTCGAGCCGCATTACGCAACGGCGCGCCGCATGCTCGGCGCCGCGCGCAATCCGCGCGAAACGCCCGGCGACCGCGTTCTCCTCGAGATTGCGCGCGAGTCCGGCCGCGAGAACGACTTTCGTCCCGCGGACGTCGCCGTCTATTTCGGCGCGCCGGGCGAAACCGCACGCGACCCCTTCTTCGGCGGCGCCGGGCCCGACCGCGCGGGGTGCACGTTTTGCGGCGCCTGCATGACGGGCTGCCGCGTGGGGGCCAAGAACACGCTCGATCGCAATTACCTGTACCTTGCAGAGAAACGCGGCGCCGAGGTGCGGGCCGAGACCGAGGTGATCGCGCTCCGCGCAAGGCCGGGTGGCGGCTACGTCGTCGAAGCGAAGGACACGTTCGGCGGCTACGGCACACGCCGCAGACTCACTGCGGATCGCGTGGTCTGCGCGGGCGGCGTCATGGGCACCGTGCCGCTCTTGCTCGCCATGCGCGAAGACCCGGAGGGCCTGCCGCGCCTGTCGCCGCGCGTCGGCGACTTCGTCCGAACGAACAGCGAGGCGCTCTTTGCCGTCGTCGCACCCGACCGCGACGATCTGTCGAACGGCATCGCGATCACCTCGATCCTCCATACGGACGATCACAGCCACCTGGAACCGGTTCGCTACGGCGCCGGCTCGGGCTTCTTTCGATTGCTGGCGCTTCCTTACGCCCCGGGCAAGACCAGCCTTGCGCGCATCGCAGGCGCAATCGCGAAGCTCGCGCGCAACCCGCGGCTCTGGGCGCGCGCGCTCTCCGTACGCGACTTCGCGCGCCACACGCAGATTCTGCTCTACATGCGAACGCTGGAGAGCAATCTGTCGCTCCGCCTCGGCCGAAGCGTATTCACCGGTTTCACGCGCGGACTGGTCACGCGGCTCGATCCCCCCGCCGAGGCGCCGCAGGCGTTCATGCCGGACGCGACGGCGCTCGCCGAACGCTTCGCGAAGAAGGTCGGGGGCGCACCGCTCGCTCTCGTCACCGATATGCTCCTCGGAACCCCGTCGACCGCGCACATCCTGGGCGGCGCGTGCATGGGCGCCTCCGCAGAAGACGGCGTCATCGACGGGAGGCACCGCGCGTTCGGATACGAAGGACTCTACGTGATCGACGGGTCGAGCGTCTCGGCCAATCCGGGTGTCAATCCGTCGCTCACGATCACGGCCCTGGCCGAACGCGCGATGAGCTTCGTGCCCGCGAAGTCGTGAATTGTCTGGCGCGCGCGCGCACACACGCGCGCGGGGACGGGCGCGACACCTCAACGGGCCGCGCTCGCGATCTCCGCAATGACGCAGAGATGGTCCGACGCCCCCCGACATCCGACCTCGAAGTGCACGAAGCGAAGGGGCTCGTTCGCCAGCATTCGATCGATTCGCATCCACGGATCGGATGC
>DATHQY010000630.1:0-2671 GCA_035482215.1 Polyangiaceae bacterium
ATCGTTGGTGACGACGTCCCGCTCGACATAGCCCATTTCCTCGAGCCGTTTGAGCATCCGGCTCACGACCGAGGGGCAGACACCGAGCGTGCGCCACAACGCGCCTTGCTGTGTCGGATATCGCCCCCTCTTGTGGATCACGTAGAGCATATCCATACGAGCCGCAGTGAGGCCCATCTTGCGGAGCGTCCGTCGTGTGAGCCCGAGCGTCGCGTAATATGCGCGTTTCAAACCGAAAAACACCGGATCCATTCCCATCCAGAGAACACGTCCCGTGCCAACGCCAGAAATCGCCTTACGAATCCGCGGTCGCCATCCATGGGTATCCCCAAACCCGCGCGAAAATGGCCGAACTATCGACCCTTCATTGCCAGGGCCATGGAAGGCCTATAGCCGGGTTGTCGGCCGCGGGCCGGTCCCCGTAGCGCCGGCTTCGTGTCGCAGGACGGCGCAGGATGTCTTCGGACAGACCCTGGTTTTCGCTCGGCGCAGTGCGTGCGCTTCGCGAGCGGACGCCTCGGAAATGGCGCCAGCGAGCGACTGCGACGCGTTAGCGCCTCGTTCGCTTGGCCTTGTTGCCGCGCCCCTTTTTGGCATTGCCTCTTTTGGGACTCGTTTCCTTGGCGGGGCTCTTCTTGGCGGACCCCTCCTTGGCGGGGCTCCTCTCGTTGCTCTTCTTTTCGAGCTCCGCGGCGCGCCACAAATACCAGCTCGCTACGGTCCGGTAGGGCTTCCAGCGGGCCCCTCGCTTCTCCAGATCGTCGCGGCTCGGAAGATCGGGACGCCCGAATGCCGCCGAAAACCCCTTTCGAATGCCGTAGTCGTCCATGGGCAGGACATCCGGCCGGCCGAGGCGAAACATGAGCAGCATCTCCGCGGTCCATCGGCCGATGCCCCGCACTTCGGTGAGCTTCTCGACGATGACGTCATCTTCCATCGCGTGCACGTCGTCGATGGATGGCAGATGCCCGTCGACCATTTTCTTTGCGAGATCCCGCAACGACAGGAGCTTCGATCGAGAGAGGCCGGCCTCGCGAAGCTTGTCATCTGAGACGCGGAGCAATCCGTCGGCCGTGAGGCCTCCCTCTGCGCGGGGAAAGAGCGCCTTCACGCGCGCGAAGATCGTTGCCGCTGCCTTCCCCGTCAGCTGTTGGTAGACGATGGCGCGCGCGAGTGCCGCGAAGAGGCTCTGGGTCTTCGCAACGCGCATGCCGAACGGCCCGACCCGATCGATCAGCCGGCCGAGCGCCTTGTCGGCGTTGCGCAAATGGAGGAGCGCCTCCTCGAGATCGATCTGCAGCGCCATCTCCTCGGCAGCGTCCGCGACTTCGGCGGCGACTTTGCCCGCGCTCTGGCGGGCTTCATCAACCGCGCACGCGACGGGCTCGGTCGTGCCGGCCGCGGACTCCGTTGCGCCTTCGCCCGCTTTCGCCATCCCAGATTCCGCCGCCCGCGCGCTCTCGATTGCGAGCAATCGGACCTTTGAGGCGACGCCGCCGGGCGCCGAGAATCCCCCGACGCGGCCACCGGCAGCGAGGACCCGGTGGCACGGCACCACGATCGCAAACGGATTTCGCCCGAGGGCCTGTCCGACCGCGCGCGCCGAACCGGGCTTGCCGAGCCGCCCTGCCACTTCGCCGTAAGAGAACGTCTGGCCGGGAGGAATCGTGCGAGCCACCTCGTAGACACGACGAGCGAACGGCGGCAGGTCCTCCATGTCGATTGGCAATGCGGCCAGATCGGTCGAACCCGTCGACTCGCCGCGTAGGAGCGCCACGATCGCGTCAACGGTTCGTTGCACGCCTGACGGCGGGGGTGCCTCGCGCGCTTTGGGAAAGCGCGCCTTCACGGCGGCCCTCGTCTCTTTGTCGTGCGCGCCCGGCAGCAGGACGCTGGCCAGCCCGCGGTCGGTCCAGACGATCGCGCAACGGCCGATCGGCGTGTCGAAAAGAGTGAACTCAGCCATGCCGGGAGAACGTACCATTGCGAACGTCCCGCCGAGCAGCGCGGGCGAGCGTAAGATGCCGCGCATGTACAACGAAACCATCGGTCAGATGAAAAAGATGCTCGGTCAACTCGACAAGTGGCTCGACGCGGCGACGGCCTATGCGCAATCGCGCTCGTTCGACCCGAACGTGTTCTTGACGCTTCGCCTCGCCCCCGATCAGTTCGCGTTCTTGCGCCAAGTGCAGAGCACCTGCGACACGGCGAAGTTTGCCGCGGCCCGGATCACCGGCAAAGAGGCGCCGAAGAATGCCGACACGGAGCAGACGATCGACGAGCTCCACGCGCGCATCCGGGCGACCATCGCCTACCTCGATACCTTCTCGGCGAAGGACTTCGAAGGCGCGGCCACGCGCATCGTGACCAATCCCCGCTGGGAAGGGAAGGTCATGCGCGGGGCGGACTACTTCCTCGAGCATTCGATTCCGAACTTCTTTTTCCACCTGACGCACTCGTACGCGATCCTGCGCCACAACGGCGTGAACGTCGGCAAGCGCGACTACCTGGGCACGCTGAGTCTCCGCGACGCGTGATGCGAGACCGCGACGCGTGATGCGAGCCTGCGGCGCCCCGCCCTTCATCCGCGGGGCGCCGCGAGTGCGTGCGCCCGCCGCTCTGGTTCGAGATCGGGCAGGAGGGCGGTGAGACATCCGATCGCCGGCAAGTA
>DATHQY010000631.1:0-2305 GCA_035482215.1 Polyangiaceae bacterium
GGATCCGTCGCCGAGCGAAGTCACGTTCCCTCACATGCTGAGCGATGACGACCGCCCCACGACGGCGCTCGCCGCGGTGCATCCGGTTTCGTCCGGGTCCGCCGCGCTGGCTGCGCTCGTGCCCGCGCAGCCCCCGCCGCCCACCGATCGCTTGCCCGTCGTGCCGCTTCCCGCGCAGACGGTGCTCGAGGCGACGCCGATCGTGACCCGCCCGCGCGATCCGCTCACCAAGGTGGCGACCGACGCGGCGCAAATTACGACGCCTCCGGATTCGACCGACGTCGCGCAGGCTGGGCACGACGGCGGCTACCAGCTGCAAGTCTCGAGCTTCCACACGCAACCCGAGGCGAACGCGTTCGCCGATCAGCTCCGTGCGCGCGGCCACCGCGCGTACGTCATGGAGGCGCGCGTGCCTGGTCGTGGCACGTGGTACCGCGTCCGTGTGGGTCCGTTTCCGACCCAGCACGCGGCAACGCAATACCGGGCGAGCTTCGAGGCGAAGGAGCACGTCGTGCCGTTCATCGTCCCGCCCGAGACGACGGCCAAGGCGCACTGAACCAAGAACGCGCGCCCCCGCAAAACGCGGAGCCCGTTCGCATGTCGCCGGATGGGGTGCCGTCGGTGTGGGACTTCCTGTGGGCAAACTTGTGGATAGGCGCGTTGCTGCTGGCGGCTATCGCACCGGCTGTCGTCGGTGCGCTGACCACCGCGATGCAGAGGCGTGTCGAGCGACGTACGCGAAGGCTTCTCGCGAGCGCCGGCATCGACCTTGGCACCAGTCCTGAAGCCTGCGCGCATCGAGACGAGCCGGTGAAACACGGCTCGTCCTTTTCATGAAACACGGTTCGTGCGACGGCTAGAGACTAGAAGATGAGCCCGCGGTGATCGCGAGTGGCGCGCCGCCGACCTATGAGCAGGGGAAGGACACCGTCGCGCGCACGAACGTAGCGCGCCGGAACGACGGCCGTAACGACGGCTGGAACGAGGAGAAGAGGTGCCTATTGCGTGCTCGAGCATGACGCTCGAGCGATTACGTGTAATGGTATGAGCAGTGCAATGCGGAGCGCGCCGTGGCGACCGTAGGCATGCGCTCCATCTTGCGGCGCCATCGCGCGGCGTCGACGATGACGCCGATGGCACGTATGTTTCTCTTGTCCGCCTTGCTCGCCCCCCCTGCGCATTCTGCCGCAGGCCTTGCCGCGAGGTCTTTCACGCGCGTCTTCGGATTCATCACAAACGCATGAACGCACCCGATGCGAGCCCTTCGCGCACCGAGCGTTCGGAGTGAAGATCGATGGCACGACTGTTTGGTATTATTGGCAATCGCCCGGACCTCACGGGGCGCGTCCTCGCTTTCGAGGCAGATGCGCTGCGAGCCCGATCCAAAGGAGTTCCGCTTGGTTGGGGCCTTGGCTTCTATCAAGGGGGCGAGGTGTTGATGAGGCGCCGTCCCATCGACGAGCGCGAGGAGCTCGATGTGGCCAAGCTCGGCGCCGACGTGCGGGCGGATCTGCTCATCGGGCATGTGCGGCATGCGACAGTCGGTGCCCTCCGCACGGAGAACACGCATCCTTTTCGCTACCGCCAATGGCTCTTCGCGGAGACCGGCACGGTCACCGACTTCGAGCATATCCGTGATCGCCTTGTCACGAGCGTGCCGGAGTTTTTGCGCAGTGGCATCCGTGGCGAGACCGACGCAGAAGTCGTCTTTCACGTCTTCCTTTCATTTCTGCATGACGCGAGCCTCCTGAACAATGGGAACGTGGAGGCGCCCGTCGTGCGCGAGGCGCTCGTGTCGACGCTCGCGGTCATCGACGGAATGACGGCGGAAGTGGGGGCCACCGAGGCCAAGCTCAACATCCTCGTTTCGAACGGTGACTACCTCGTGGCGGTTCACCGGAGCGACGCACCCATGCGCCTTCGCACGTTCGCGGGAAGCGCCGACGCCGAGATGGTCATCGGAGACGACCTGCAATTGCGCCGCAAAGTCCCTGAAATCGCGCGCACGCACTTCACCGTGATTGCGAGCGACTTCGACGATCCGGTGCCGAACGGTCGCTGGAAGGTCGTGCCTGATCGTGCCATCGTCATGATGTCGCGTGACATCGACCCGCGCATCGAAGTCATGTGAGCTCGCGGTTGCGCTGGCGCTCGCCTCTGCGGGCTGCGTGGACCGTGCCGAGCCCGCTGTAAGCGCGCCACAGCAGGTCGCGCCGGAAGGATCCGCGCCGCCTCGCCACCCCGACGGGGTCGTGATCGAGTCGTCCTCGGCGCTGCCGAGCCCGTCGACGCGCGCGGAGGCTCG
>DATHQY010000632.1:0-7918 GCA_035482215.1 Polyangiaceae bacterium
ATTTGGCGAGTGTTTGAAGACGGCCTGACGAAATCTCGGGCTCGGCGAACGCAAGAGCGCGGACGATGCACGTTCCGGTGCGGGTTCGGGTGCAGCCCGGCGAGGGTCCCCCCTTCGCGTTTGGCAAAATGAGCAAACGAGAATGCGGTGCAAGACGTACTATGGTCCAAGCGTTCGCCCCCTCTGCCCTTTTGCACTAGTCTTCGATGCTGGTCGTAAGGCCCGTGGCCCCCATTCGATCATCCCCGGCGAATCATCGTCTGATTGACATCTTGCGCGCGCTTCCGCGCGGAGAGCTGGACGGTCTTATCGATCGGCTGGCGATACGCATCGATCCTGCGAAGCGCATCGACGCGCCGTCGCAGGTCGCGCGCGCGCTCGTGTCCTTGACGGAGCTGCGCGACACGTCCCGCTTGAACCCAGCGAGCGTCGAGCTCATGCACCGCGTCGCGGAGGCCGGCGGTTCGCTTGCCGTTGCCGCCGTTCCGCCGGCACTCGAGCCCCTTCTCGGGCGCGGGCTCATGTTCGCACGCGCGGCCGAAGACGGTGTGGAGCTCATTCTGCCGGCTGCGTATCTCGTCCAGTTGAAGTCGTGGGAGGGGGAGGATCCGCGCGGTCTTCGCGCGCTCATGTCGCAAGCTTCGTTCGAGACGATGAGCGCGGTCGCCTCGCACTACCTGGGCCGACCGGCGACGCCCCCGATCGCGCTGTCCCTCGAAGCGGCATGGGACGTGCTGGGGGATCCCGAGCGCCTCGCCGAGGAGCTCGCGAAGCTCTCGCCGATGGAGCGGCGCGTGCTCGACGGGGTGGAGGCGGAAGGCGGCGAAGTCGACACCGAGGAGCTCCTCGAACTCGAACGCGAGCCGCTCCGCCTGCGCACGGCCACGGGCGCGACGCCGTCGCGCCGGGGCGTGGGGTTCTCGCTCGAACGGCGCGCCCTCCTCGTGCCGGTCCATCCGAACCGCCACGTCGTGCCGACCGAAGTGAGCGCGATCATCGGCGCCTCGCGCCACACGGCGCGAGAAGCACGGCGCGAAGAAGTGCGGGTGTTCGTCGCTTCGGGCGACCATGCGCCGCGCCGCGCGCGCTTCTCGCTCGATCCGGCGCCGCTCACCGTGGGCCTGGCCGCGGCCGCGCGCGAGATGTCCACGCGAACGCCGGAAGGGCGGGCTCCCTCGGGCACGTTCGCCGACGTGCGCGCCGGCGTCGGCACGCCGAAGTCCCTCGTGCAAAAGCAGTCCGTGCGTTTCGGGCGCGACCCGACGCACGTGGCGCTCATCATGGCGCTCTCGCGGGCGATCGGCCTGTGGGACCCGTCGGCGACCAACGTGTCGTCGCCCCCCGGCAGCTTCACGATGAGCGAGCTCACGCCGCGCCTCTTCGAGGCGTGGCGGCGCGGCGGGGCATGGGACGAAGCGCGTGCCGAGCCAGAAACGTTGCGCCTCACGCAGGAAGCGCGCGACTCGAGCCCCGCGGGCGTGCTCCGCGAGGTCGTGCTCGAGGCGCTCCACGAGCTCGGCGAGGGGCGCTGGGTTCCCTGGCTGTCCCTCGCGGGCTGGCTGAGGAGCGATCAGCGCGTTCCGGGGCTGACGCGCCTCTTGCGGCGCTGGGCCGAACGCGTGGGGACGGAAACCGTCGAACCCATGGAAGTCGCGCGGCGCATCGTGCACGAGAGTCTTCCGGCGCTCGGCATTCTCGACCTGGGCGAGCTCGATGAAGGCGCCGACGCGGGCGAGTCCGGCGATGCGGAGGCTCGCGGGAAAGAGTCCGCCGTCGCGCTCCGCCTCACGGCGCGCGGTCGCGCGCTCGTCGCGGGCAAGGCGCCGCCGGCCGACCCGTCCCCGTCCAGGTTTCTCGACACGCACGTGCTCCGGATCGGAGGCGAGGCGCGCGTAGGCGCGATCCTGGCGATCGCGCCGTTCGTCGAAGTCGCGCGCGTGGCCGAATCGCTGGACTTCATCATCGCCCCGCAGACGCTCGCGCGGGCGCTCTCGGCAGGCGTCGAAGCCGACGTCCTGCGATCGCGCATCGAAGCCGTCGCGCCGCTTCCGGAGACGCTGTCGCGAACGCTCGCGCAGGCGAGCGTCGTCGTGGGGCGCGCGTCATGGGCGGCGTCGAGCGGATTTCTTTGGGTCGAAGACGGCAACGTGCGCGAACTCTTGCGGACGCGCCGCCCGACGCAGGAGCTCTTCATCGACCCGTCGCCGCAGGGGGGCTTGCTCGTGGCGCCGGGGATCGACGTCGACCGCCTCGTGCGCCGCTGCCGCACCGTGGGGATCGAAGTCGTGTCCGAGGGGCAGGTCCTTCGGACGCGAAGCGTGACCACGTCGAAGTCGACGCCGCCGCCGCGGAGCACGCCCGCGCGCGGTACGTCGAAGTCCTAGCCGCGCTCGCCACAGGTCGGTGCGGGCACCGGGGCGACGGGGGTCGGGAAGGGGACCGCCAGGAGGCCACGGACGCCAGGACGAGAGAGAGGAAAGGGGTGAAGGCTCCCGGATGCGCCGATGAAGGCCGCACGCGCCTCCTCCAGGGGCTAGAACCGCAGCGCGCTCGAGAGACGCGACGGCGACCCCTGGGTACGCCGCATCGACACGTTCATCACGAAGCCCACGCCGATGAGCACCGTCATCACGCTCGACCCGCCGTACGAAAACAGGGGCAGCGTGACGCCGACCACCGGCAAAAGCCCCGTGGCCATGCCGAGATTGAACACCGCGTGCCAGAAGATGATGCTCCCGACGCCCACCGCGAGCACCGCCCCGAAGCGGTCTTTCGATCCGGAGGCGACGCGCACGCACCACAGCACGAGGAGCGCGTAGAGCGAGACGAGCGCGAGGCTCCCGAAGAAGCCCCACTCCTCGGCGAACACGGGGAAAGGGAAGTCGCTGTGCTGCTCGTGCAAGAACATGAACTGGTTCTGCGAGCCCTTCATGAACCCCTGGCCGATCCATCCGCCGTTGCCGACGGCGATGCGCGCTTCGCGCGGGTCCCAGTTGTAACCGAGGATGTTCTCGTTGGGGTTGAGCCACGCGTTGATGCGCTCGTTCTGGTAGCCGCGGAGGCCGTGGCTCCAGAAGACGGCGACGACGACGGCGCTCCACACGCCGAGCCATCCGAGGCTCCGCAGCTGGATGCGCGTCAGCGCGCAGATCGAGACGAACACGAGGCCGAGAATGAGCGCGGTGCCGAGGTCCGGCTGCAGGAGGACCAGCGCGGTGGGAACGGCGGTGATCAGCGCGGGGGCGAGGAGGTCCCGCAGCGTGCGGCCTTCGATCTTGGGGTCGTCGTGCAGGTACTTGGCGAGCGCGATCACGAGGAACAGCTTCATGAACTCGCTCGGCTGGAAGCTGTACGACCCGATGTAGATCCACCGCGAGCTGCCGCGAATCTCGCGCCCGAGGATGAACACGAGGAGCAAGAGAACGACGCCGACGCCGTAGAGCGCATAGCCGAGCCGCTCGTAATGGCGGTAGTCGATCGCCGCGACGAGGGACGCCAGGATCCCGCCGGCGACGAGCCAGTAGATCTGCTGGATGTAGTCGTCCGAGTGCGAGCCTTTGACGACGCTCGTCGCCGAATACAGGTTGATGATGCCGATGACGGCGAGCGCCGCGACCGCGATGAACAGCGTCCAGTCGAACGACTCGCGCATCCGGCTGAGAAGCAGCCCGGCTCCGTCGCTCCGGCGCCTCACGGGTGGCCTCCTGGCTCTGCATGGGTGACGGCTTTGGGCTTCATCGGCGGCGGCTTGGGCGGCGGCGGCTTCCCGAGGCGGAGCGCTTCGAGCCGCTCGTATTCGCGAATGATCTGCATCGCGACGGGCACGGCGACCTCCGGGCCCGATCCGCCGTGCTCCACGAGCACCGTCACGGCGACTTCGGGCGAGCGGGCCGGCGCGAAGCTCGAGAACCAGGCGTGGTTCTGCGAAAGAAACCACGCCATCTTCGGCTCGTCATCCTTCTTCGGGACGTAGCCCGTCTGCGCGGTGCCCGTCTTGCCCGCGACGTCGAGCACGGCGTCGCGCGCGGGGTACGCGGTTCCGTTCGGGTCGTTGACCACTTCGTAGAGCGCGTCGCTCACGCGCTTCAAGTTGTCCGGAGATACCGCGATTTGCCGGCGGATGCGGGGGGGGAATTCTTGCACGACCGTGCCGTCGCTCGTCTCGACCGCGCGCACGACCTGCGGCTGGTAGAGCGTGCCGCCGTTCGCGATCGCGGAATACGCCACCGCGAGCTGCAACGGCGTCACGGTCACGTCGCCTTCGCCGATGGCCATGTTCAGCGTGAAGCCCACGCGGAACTGGCCGCGGTAGCGGAGCGCGTACCACGAGCGCGTCGGAATGCGCCCGGGCGCCTCCGGATTGATCCCGAGGCCCGTCTTCTCGCCGAGCCCGAACGACTGGGCGATTCGCGCGATCCGGTCCATGCCGACCGTCTCGGCGAGGTGGAAGAAGTACACGTTGCACGACCGCGCGATCGCTTCGTGCAGGCGCACCGGCCCGTGCACGTGGCTGCAACGGAAGATGCGGCGGCCGAAGGTCACGTAGCCTTCGCACTTCTCCGTGTGGTCCGGATCGATGAGGTGATCTTCGAGCGCCGCGAGGGCGCTGAACGGCTTCATCGTGGAGCCGGGCTGGAACGCGCCGCTCATCGTCTTGTCGAGCATCGGGCGCAGCGGATCGGCGTAGAGATGGTTGAACGCCTCGCGCACGCGCGCGCGCCCCGCGCCGCCCGACAGGTCGTTCGGGTCGAAGTCGGGCTTCGAGTACATCGCGAGGAGGCGGCCCGTACGCACGTCGACGACGACCGCGGCCCCTGCGGCATGCGGGCGCATCGCTTTGGCGATCGCCTGCTCGAGGTCCACGTCCATCGAGAGGCGCAGGTCGCGCCCTGCGATCGGATCGAGGCGCCCCGGCGCGTCGATGAGGCGCTCGGCTTCGGGGCCGGAGCGGTACCGCCCGCGCGCGTCGACGACGCGCTTTTCCCAGCCGCGCTGCCCGCGCAAGTACGACTCCCAGGCGTGCTCGATGCCGGTGGCGCCGACCGTGTCGCCCGCCTCGTAACCCAGCGGGTTGATGCGTTGCTGGTCGTCCCTGGCGAGGTCCTCGTAGCCAGGCGGGCGGTACTTCGCGAGCGTCTCGCTGTCGATCTCGGCCACGTACCCGAGCATGTGCGCGCCGAGGTTGCCGTACGGATAGAAGCGCACGGGAGCCGACGAGATGTCGACGCCCGCGAGCTCGTCGCGGTGTTGCCGGAGCTCCGCCACGATGTCGCGCGGGACGTCTTCGCGCACGAGAATCGGCGTGCGAAAGCAGGGCGACTTGTCCTCGTCGTTGACGCAGGCCGCGCGCATGCGCGCTTCGAACGCGCGCCGCTCTTCGGGGTTGAGGCGCAGCGTGTCGGCGAGCTCGGGCCACGAGTCGGGGTCGTGCGCGAGGAGCTGCCCGTTGCGGTACCGCGGCGGACGCGCGCTCGGCATGGCGCGGCCGGGGATGACCTCCACGTTGTACGACGGGCGGCTCGACGCGAGGACGCGACCGTTGGCGTCGCGGATCACGCCGCGCGTCGTCGCGAGTGTCACGCGGCGGATGATGTTCTCGTGGGCGACGCCGGCGTATTCGGCCGCGTCGAGCACTTGCAGCTGGAAGAGGCGCCCGACGACGACGAGGAACGCGATCAGCGCCGCGAGGGTGATCCACTTGTAGCGCTGCCGGAACTCGCCGACGGGTGAACGCGAGAGATTGGAGCTGGAGGCGCTCATGGCGCCCTCCTCGGTCGCGCGCGGTTCCTTGCGCGCGCCCTGCGAGCGGCGACGTTCACAGCGCGCCCCCTTCGAACCGGGACGGCCCTGCCGACGCCGTGTCGAGCGCCTGGGCGATGCGGAACACGATCGGTGCGACCGCCGCGGTGCCGAGCGCATGGGGAAGGGTGAGCGGGTAGAGCGACTTGGGGACCCATGGATCGCGGCCGAAGATCGCCAGGAGCACGAGGATCACCGTGCTCTGGAGGACGGCGAACGCAAACGCGAGGAGGACCTGGATCCACATGGTCTGGGCGGCGAGGCGCACGCCGATGGCGCGCGCGAGCACGAACGTCGCGACGTACGTGAACGTGTAGAGCCCGACGGGCGCGATCCCCATCACGTCCGTCGCATAGCCGAGGACGAAGGCGACCATCGCGCCGCGCGCGAGCGAGTACTCGTGCACGCCCATGAAGAGAATGAGCGGCAAGACGAGCGCGGGGATCGGCCGGGCGACGTGCGCGTGGAGGACGGTGACGAGCAGCGCGTAGCCGAGGAGGACCACGGCGGGGAGCAGCGCATCCGGCCGGAAGGTGGCGACCGCGCGCGGGTAGCCCGGCGTTCGGCGCAGGGCGCGGACCGTGTCGACGACGATGGCCACGAAGAGGACGAGGGTGGCGCCGGCGAGCGAGACGCGGTCGAGGCCGCGAAAGAGATTCGCTTGCAGGACGAGCAGGGCGAGGCCCACGGCGAGGAAGGCGACGTTGCGCATCAGCGCACCGCCTCGAAAGACCGGCCGCTCCGCATCACGGCCTGCCGCGTGGGCTGCCCGAACCCTGTCCGCTCGTCGCGCTCGAAGGGCTCGTCGTCGTGAGCGCGTCTTCACCGGGGCTCGAGACGAGGACGAGCACGGCGTCGAGCCGCGAGAAGTCGACCGTGGGCGTGGCATCGACGTCCTGATCGCGGCCGAGCTCGCGCTTGATGACCTTGGAGACGCGCGCGACGGGGATGCCGCGCGGAAACCAGCGGCCCTTGCCGCTCGTGACGAGCAGATCGCCGATCTCGACTTCGTCGCGCGAATCGACCATCTCGACTTTGCATCCGTACCGCGCGGGGTCGCCGGTGCCCCGGACGAAGCCGCGCGCGTGCGTCCGCTCGTCTTCGACGTCCACGCCGAAGGCCGCGTCCACCGCGAGCTGCACGTCGACCGTATCGCCCGCCGCGTGCAGGACCGCGCCGACGACGCCGTCCGGCGCGATGACCGGCATGTGCGGGCGGATTTCGCGCGCGCCCTTGTCGAGCACGAGGCGCGTCACGCGGAAGAACTCTGTGTAATCCTTGCCGATGACCTGCGCGCTCACCGTCTCGCTCGACGTCGAGTCCTTCAGCTGAAGGAGGCGGTGGAGCTGGCGATTCTCGGCCTCGGCCATCTCGAGCGCGTGCACCCGCTCGGCGAGGCGCGCGTTGTCGTACCCGAGGCGCTCGTTGTCCTGCTTCACGTCCGTCAGATACACGTAGTCGCTGAGGACGTTGCTCACGCCGCGCGCGAACGTCGACGCGGCGACTTCGATCGGCGTCGAGAGGCGTAGCAGCGTGTGATCGAGGACGTTCTGGTTCTCCGGCGCCTTCATGTTCGCCTTGAGAACGAAGAACGGCACGGCCAGAAGGCCAACGACGACCGCGATGTCGAGGGATCGTTTGAGTGCGGGGGACACGGCGCTGCTACTGCCGCCCCTAGGCGATCGTCACGTCTTTCAGCAGTTCCATGTGGTCGAGCGCCTTGCCGCTCCCCAGCACGACCGCGCTGATCGGATCGTCGCACACCATGACGGGAAGGCCGGTCTCTTCGCGCAGGAGCACGTCGAGGTTGCGCAGGAGCGCCCCGCCGCCGGTCAGCACGATCCCCTTGTCGACGATATCCGCCGCGAGCTCGGGCGGCGTCTTCTCGAGGGCCGTCAGCACGGCTTCGACGATCGCGTGAATCGGCTCGGTGAGCGCCTCGCGGATCTCGTCGCTGTTGACGATCACGGTCTTCGGAACGCCGGCCACGAGGTCGCGGCCCTTCACTTCGGTCGTGAGCTGGCGCTCGACGGGGTAGGCGTTGCCGATCTGGATCTTGATGCGCTCGGCCGTCTGCTCGCCGATGGCGAGGTTGTACTTGCGCTTCAGGTACGCAGCG
>DATHQY010000633.1:0-7338 GCA_035482215.1 Polyangiaceae bacterium
GCGCTCCTCGGTGTGGGTGACACGAACGCGGCGTGCACGCCGGGCCCCCTCGGCGCCGGCTTCGATTGGACGAGCCCGTGCGCCCTCACGCCTCCGGAATGCACGGCCGACGCGTGCGGGGAGGGCGACGCCGGCCCGGGCTCCACGCTCGTAGGGTGCGTTCGCGGGGCCCCGGCCGCGCTCGATTGCCTTGGGGAAGGCCTCGGTCCTTGCCGGCTCGTTCCGACGAACGGGGGGACCGAAGTACGCCCGGCGTGCACGCCACCCTGAGGAAAGGACCGGGGAGATTTGTCCAACGCGCCCCATCGCATCTATTCTCCCGCCGGATGCCCGAGGAACGACGCAGCGCCAAACGGAGCCGCCTCGCAGGTCTGCGAGCCACCTACGAAAGCGCGGACGGCACGGACGGGCACGCCGACGTCTTCAATATCAGCCGCGCAGGGCTTTTTCTGGAGACCGCGAACCTCGTGGCGATCGGCAAACGCCTGTCGCTCGAAGTGCGGGTCACCGGCGAGCCCACGCCCTGGCCGGCGCTCGGCCGGGTCATCTGGGCGCGGGCCTCGCACGACGGGGACGACCGCCCCTGCGGGATGGGCGTCAAACTCATCGACGTCGAGGACGCGGTCGTCGAAGCGATCGACCGCCTGGTCGACCAGCGCGAGCCCACCGAGCCGGGAATCGGACTGCACTCGGCAGCGGCGGCCACCTTTGACCAGACGATTCTGGGCGTAGGCACCGCGGTAGCTCCGACCGAACCGGCGCCCCCAGCACGGCACTCGATGCCGACCGAACCGGCGCCCGCGGCCCGCCACTCGATGCCGACCGAACCGGCGCCCGCGATCGATGCGGATTCCGCGCCGAAGGATGACGCGATCGAGCCCCTGGTGACTCCCCTGGTGCCCGCCTCGATGACGGCGGACGAGCGCCCCGCAGGCGCGGAACCCGGACTCGCGATTCCCCTCCTCCGGCGGAGCGACGACCCCGAGCCCATCGAGCCCGTCCGGCGCGCGACCCCCGCTTCCCCCGCGCGCGCGCCTAGCCTCGAGGCCGCTCTCGCCGCGGCGCCCAAACGCGCGGCGGAAGCTTCGCCGGACGAGCCCGATCCATTCGCACCTCCCGCAACGAAGCGGGGCGGGCGCACCTGGATTGCGGTGCTCGTGGCGCTCGTCGCCCTGGCCGCCGCCGCGTATGTGGCGCACGGCCTGTTGCAGGTCGGGTAGAGCCGAAGTCGGAAGCGGAACGCTCCGTTCGCTTCACCGTGTCGAACGGCGCTTGTGGGTGAGCTTGGGGACCTGCGCAGGACCCGCTTTGCCCGAAGCGGGGCGCGGCGATCGCGGCGTCGATGCGGCCGGGGCCGACGAGGACACCGGCGCCGTGATGGGCCCAGGGAGCGCTTCCGCCGTTGCGCCGGCCGCATTGTCCTCTTGCGGCAAACCGCGCGGGGGAACGGCCAACACTTCGCGCGTCACGGTCGATCGCGCCCAGGAACGACCGCGCGTGACCGACGTCGCGGACGACGGCGACAGCGCACCGCTCGCGGGCGCGACCCCCGCCCGCAGCGCATCGACGCCGATTTTGATCGCAATGGCGGCCAGAACCGCGAGGACCAAGATGACGAGCGCGCGGCCCCTGCGCGACGCCCGAATCCGGGCGAGCGCGGCGGGCGGTAGCGACGGCGCACGCGTGGCCGGAGCCGTCGCCGCGAGAGCCGCCGGCGACGCAACGGGGACCGAAGGTGGGGCCACCCGTGCCGCGGCCCCAGGTGCTGCCGAGGCCACATTCGATGGCGCGAGAAGCGGCGGCGCCGCCTCGCGGGTGAACGGCTGGCCCGCGATCACCGTGGGCAGATCGTGCGGCTCGACCGCCGCGGCCGCCGGCGGCCGCTCGACGGACGCGGGCCGCGCCCGAGGCGCGATCGGCTCCGGCCGCGGCGGCGGTTCGAGCGGCACGAGGGGCTCGACCTTGCGCGTCGTCGGCGCCGCACTCGTCTCGACCGAGACTCCCGGGTCGCTCAGCTCGAACGACGGCAGGCGCGACGACGACGCAGGCACCGCCGGACCGGTGGTCCCCGCCATCGCCGTCGCCCCCGCTGCGATGTCGAGCTCGCCGATGGCACGCTCCAGGTCGCGCCGCATCGCCTCCGCGCTCGCGTAACGGTCTTCGCGACGAAATTCGAGCGCCCGGTCGATGACGCGCGCGAACGGCTCGCTCGCGTCGCTCGCCACGGTCCGCAAGCGCGGCGCGGCCATCGTGCCCATCTTGCGAACGAGCTCGATGGCGTTCGCGCCCTCGTGAATGCGGCGCCCGGTGCGCACGCGAAAGCCCGTCGCGGCGAGGGCGAAGAGGTCCGTGCGGCCGTCGATCTGGTCGCTCTGCCCGCTCGCCTGCTCCGGCGACATGAACGACGGCGTCCCGAGCGCGAGACCGAAGGTCGTGATGGCCTGCGCCTGCAGCAGGCGCGCGAGACCGAAGTCGAGCACTTTGATGCGTGCGCGGCCGCCGAGCGGCGCGCCAGCATCGCGAGAGTCCCCTTCTTCGGGGCGCATGAGGAACAAGTTCTCCGGCTTCAGGTCGCGATGCACGACGCCGCGCGTGTGCGCCGCCTCCAGAACCTCGAGCACGCTGCCGGCGATGCGCAAGAACTCGAGCTCGCTGATGGGCGCCCCCTTGTCGAGCCGCTCCTGAAGCGACGTCCCCTCCAGGAGCTCCATCACGATGTACGCCGTGCCCGAGTCCGGCCCGCTCGCGATGATGTCGTCGTCCAGCACTTTGACCGCGCCCGGGTGCTCGACGCGGTTGGCGGCATAGCCCTCCCGCAGGAATCGCTCGCGCACCTCCGCGTACCGCCCGAGGTGCGGGTGCAGCACTTTGACGGCGGCTTTCGCGCCGTTGCGATGGCGCGCCGCATAGACAGCCGCCATCCCGCCCACACCGAGGAGCCGTTCCAGCGTCCACTTTTCATCGAGCACGCCGCCGATGCGCGCCCGCGAAAGAATCTCGACGTCGTCGGCCAAGCTCCCTCATTGTACCGAGGACGAGCGCTGTCTGTTAGCAAGGATGTGACGACTCGGCGGCTCTTCTCAGGCGTGCGCGTTTGCCTTGACGTTCGCTATGTCGAACATAGGATCCGCCCAAACGACGCACAACGCGCGACGACGCGTACCTGAGGAGGCGAACTGATGGCGATCCAACTTGGCGACGTAGCGCCCGACTTCACGCAAGACTCGACCCAGGGGCCGATTCACTTTCACGAATGGCTCGGCAAATCCTGGGGGATCTTGTTCTCGCATCCGAAAGACTTCACCCCCGTTTGCACGACGGAGCTTGGAGCCGTCGCAAAACTCAAGCCTGAGTTCGACAAGCGCAACGTCAAAGTCCTGGCCGTGAGCGTCGACGACGTCGCGTCGCACAAGAAGTGGACCGCCGACATCGACGAGACGCAGCGCACGCAGGTCAACTTCCCAATCCTCGGCGACCCCGATCGCAAAGTCTCGACGCTGTACGGGATGATTCATCCGAACGCGAACGACACGCTGACGGTCCGCTCGGTGTTCGTGATCGATCCGAACAAGAAGGTCCGGCTCACGATCACGTATCCGGCGAGCGCCGGACGCAATTTCGACGAGATCCTGCGCGTCATCGACTCGCTGCAGCTCACCGATTCGCACGCGGTCGCGACGCCGGCGAACTGGAAGGACGGCGACGACGTCATCATCGTGCCGTCCCTCCAGGACCCCGAGGTGCTGAAGCAGAAATTTCCCAAGGGCTACACTGTCGTGCGCCCGTACTTGCGCACGACGCCGCAACCCAACAAGTAAACGCGGCTTGCTCTATTTGGCGTGCCCGCGGGCGGGGCGCGGCGGCGCCGCGTCCCTGGCTGCGCCTGCGTCGATCGGCGCCGGCGCAGCAGCGGCCGTCGGGGCGACCGGCGTCGCGACGTCGGTGGGCGCGGCCGGCGGAAGGCCGGAGAACGGGGACATCGTGGTGGACGCCGCCGCGGCGATCTGGACTTCGCCCATGTGCGTGTCTCGCTGCGCATTGCTCGCGTAGGAATCCTGGCATCCGCCGAGGAGAAAACCCGCCAGCGCGGCGCAAGTGCAGGTCGCGATCGAAGCAGCACCCGAGAAGACAGCTCGCATGCGCGCCTTTGTACAGCCACGCGCGGCCAAACGCGAGAGAGGAAAGCGTCGGGGCCCGAGCATCCGGCTCCGCGGGCCCCGAGCATCCGGCGTCGGGCCCGAGCATCCGGCGTCGGGCCCGAGCATCCGGCCCCCGCGGGCCCCGAGCATCAGCCGCCCGCCAGAAGGCCCATGACGAAGAACCCCACGCCGATGGCGCCAATGCCCATACTGACCCACCACATCGCTTTGCGACGCGTCAACGCCGCAATGGCCGCGAGTGCGATAGCGACCTGAAAGATGGTCACACTCTTCGCAAACTGATGGTGGACATGGAGGCTGTGCTCCGACTCTTCGTTCCTCTCCGCGACGATTTTCTCCTCTTCTTCGGCTTTTTTGCGGATCTCCGTTCGGTCGTCCCGCTCGTGATCCCCTTCGCCGCGTAGCTTCGCGGCCAGCTCGCCGTTCGTGCCTGCCAGGGCTTCCGCTTGCACGGCGTACACCGTGGCTTGGATGCTCTTCGCCTGGTAATACGACCAGGCGTCGTCCGCTTTCGATTGGTGCAAGATGGCGTCGTTTTTTTGCACGATGGCGTCGTTGGCGCGCGCTCCCGATTCGAGCGCCGCGATGGCCGCGAGCACCGCGACGATCGCCGTCGACAGCGAAAGCCACGTCAGCCAGGCGGTGCCACCGTGCCCGTGTCCGGCATGCCCCGCGTGCTCGGCGTGCTCGTGCGCTTCTTCCAGGCGCTCTTTCAGCTCCTGTGTCTCAATCTCTTCCTCGGGCATTTTGCTCCTCAGCCTCCTCCGCCGACCGAGTCGTACCAGAGGGGCCGCGCCGCCTTGAAGACAATCCTTCACGTCGACATGGACGCCTTTTACGCGTCCGTGGAACAGCGCGACGATCCGAGCCTTCGCGGCAAGCCCGTCATCGTCGGAGCGGCGCGCTCGCGCCGCGGCGTCGTGCTCGCAGCTTCCTACGAAGTGCGGGCCTATGGGGTTCGTTCCGCGATGTCGATGGCCGAGGCCCTCCGCAGGGCGCCGCACGCCCTCGTCGTGCCTCCACGCCGCGGCGCGTATGAAGAAGCCGGTGCGCGCGCGTTCGCGATCTTTCGGCGGTACACGCCGCTCGTCGAGCCGCTGTCGCTCGACGAAGCGTTCATCGACGTGACCGAGAGCCGCGCCCTCTTCGGGAGTGGCGAGGCGATCGCCCAGTCGATCCGGGCGGACGTGTTCCGCGAAATCGGCCTCCCCGCGTCCGCCGGCGTCGCTCCGTGCAAGTTCGCGGCGAAGGTCGCGAGCGACCTCGCGAAACCGAACGGGCAGCTCGTCGTCCCCGAAGGCGGCGTCGCAGCCTTCCTCGCGCCGCTGCCCGTGGAGCGAATGTGGGGCGTCGGCCCCAAGACCGCGCCGAAGATGCGCGCGCTGGGTTACGCCACGCTCGGAGATCTCGCAGAGGCCGATGCGGCCGCCATCGAGCGGGCGTTCGGAGCGTGGGGTCCGCATGCGCGCGCGCTGGCGAACGGCGACGATCCGCGCCGGGTCGACCCGCACCACGCGAACATTTCGATCGGCACCGAGCAGACGTACGAAGCGGACCTCGCCACGCGCGAGGCCGTCGCGCGGACGCTCCTCGATCACGCGAGCCAGGTGGCACGGCGGCTCGTACGCGCGAACCTCTGCGCCTGCACCGTCGCCGTCAAAGTGAAGTACGCCGACTTCACGATTCGCAGCCGCCGCGTCACGCTGGACTACCCGGTTCAGGACACCGACGCGATCCACGAAGCCGCACTTGGCCTGCTCGCACGCATCCCCCTGGAAGGGCGCCGCGTGCGCCTGACCGGAGTCAGCGTGTCGAATATCGACGGCGGCCCGCCTCCGCGCACGCTGCTTCCCGACACGAAAGCCGAGAAGCGCCGCAAGCTCGAAGAAGTGACCTCGCGCATCGGCCAGCGATTCAACGACGACCACGCGGTGACACGCGCCACCCTCCTCGAGAAGCTGAAGACGACGCCCGGCCTTCGCCGGAGTTAGCGACGTTTCACTGCGACGGTGACGAGGCGCGTGCCCCGCCTTCTGCGAAAATCCCGCCGCGGCCTGTCCCAGGACAGCCGGATGACGGCGCGCGACACGCGAGAGCCGCGGCCGGGAAAGCCCGCGGCCGGGTACCGCGGCTATGGGCCTTCCATTGCCTTGGCAATGAAAGGCCTATAGCCCGGCCAATTTCGCGCGGATTTCAGGCGGGCCCCGCCGGCGACCGCGCGCTCGAAAGGCGGTCCCCTGCGTTGGCACGCGACGTGTTCTTGGACGGGGTATGCACCCCGTGTTTTTTGGTTTGAAGCGCGCGTATTACGCGACGCTCGGGCTCACGCGACGGAACCTCGGCAAAATGGGCCTTACCGCGGCTCGTATGGATATGCTCTACGTGATCCACAAGAGGGGGCGATATCCGACGCAACAAGGTGCGCTTTGGCGCACCCTCGGTGTCTGCCCATCGGTCGTCAGCCGCATGCTCAAGCGACTCGAGCAGATGGGCTACGTCGAGCGCGATGTCGTCACCAACGACACACGCAAACGGACGGTCACTTTGACGACCAAAGGGCGCGTTCGCATTCTCCGCGCGATACGGCAATTCATCGGATGGGGGTATGCGCAATTGGCACTTCATTCGGCGCTCGAACCCGAGCATTGGCACAGCGAGTGGCGCACACACGTCGCGGTGTCGCGGGCGGAGGAGTTCCTCCGTTTGATACGCGTCGGATTCGGCGACCGCGCTTCGTTCGTCGTCTACACGAGCGGCCTGCGCGACGACCAACTCCCGCGCGCGACGACCCTCGTCTCGCGGTGGGTCTAGGCAATGCGCGCGGACCACCTCGAGCGCCCAACGCTCGTCGTCACGGCTCAACGCGGATCGCCGTAGACGTACCCCCGTCCGCCGGTCGTCAAATACACGCGCCCGAAGACGGCTTCGTCGCCCGCCACGTAGTTGCCCTGAAGGCTCCCATATTGGTGCGCATCATCGTTGACGCGCGTCCAAGACATACCTGTTCCGTCGTCGCCTCGAAAGAATCCATATTGCCCGCTGACCGTACCGATGAGGAATACCGCCGGATGCGCTTGCCCGCTCGCGGCCATCCCGAATCCGACGCCGGCGGCCGCGCTCACCGTCGCGACCTGCGTGCGCGTCGCTCCGGCTCCGGTGAACCGGTACAGATTGCCGC
>DATHQY010000634.1:0-14297 GCA_035482215.1 Polyangiaceae bacterium
CGCGGTATTCGCGGCTTTCTCGATTTCTTCGATATCCGCGCGAATCGGATTGTCCCGCGGCGTCTCGTTCAAGAGAACGCTCGCGTAGGTCAAGACGACCGATAGGGCGTTGTTGAAACTGTGAAGGGCCGGGGTTCCGTCCGCCGGCTTCGCTGCCGGCACAGGGTCGCGGTGCACGTGCTTCTCGACGACCGGTACGAGTCGCGACAGATCTCGTTTCGAGACCCAGTCCACCGCTCCCAGACGGAGCGCCGCTGCCGCCGCTTCTTCGCCCGTGCTGCCCGAAACGACGATCAGGGGAACCTCGAGCTTCATTTTTTGGAGCAATTCGAGCGCCTTGCCCGCGCCGAACCCGGGCATCGACGAGTCGCAAAAGAGAACGTCCCACTTTCCTTCCGTCAGCGCCGCTCGCGTGCCTACTTCGTCTTCTTCACGCCGCAATGTCGGCGAATAACCCCCATGGCTTAGGTGACGAATAGCGAGAAGGCTGTCGAGCTCAGAATCGTCGATCATGAGAACGCGAAGCGACTTGCTGGTCATGCGATCTCCGTTGTACGCGTGTTGGGAAGAAGGCGTGATGACGTGGGGAGCGGTGATCGCAGACCCATACAATCCAGGGACAAGGGCGAAGGGCATCGCAACGGCTGTGCCGGGCGGACGCAGCGCCGGACTCGCAGTGAGATTCCGCGCGAGCGCGGGCGAGGCGTCAATTCCCTGACGATCGTCGCGGGCCGACCGTCCAAAACGAAATAGAGAGCAATCCCGCGGAATGCCAATCCACGAGGCGGCGGCCGGCGCCGCGCGTGAGCGGCGATCCACGGAAGACGCGCGCGCCCGCACGGCTCTCGCGAACGCTGCCGAGCGCCGAAAAAGCGCGCAGCGTGAGGGACGTAATTGCCTCACTGTGGCACTTTGCCGCGACGCGGAGCCCCGCACAGATCGCGAAAACATAGTGCGAACAATGAGTTACACGGACTGGGGGAGGTTTCCCGTCGCGCGAATCCGTTCGATCTTGGCGAGGAACGGCCGCCAATCGTCACGCTCGGCGATCGCCGCCCAGATCGACTCGATCTCGTCGATGAGCAGCGTGCACGGCCCGTCGCCTTCGAAATAGCGGTGGTCCGCGACGACCGGCGTGTAGAGCTCCAGAATCGACCGGAGGGCGTGCCACCGGGTACCGCGATAAGGCGCGTCCTGTCGCCCGAGACCGCGCAAACCGCGTTGATCGAAGAAGAACCGGTCGTAGCCCACGTCCGCTTCGCCGAGGAATCCGAAGATGGCCTCGACGAGCCCCGTATCCGTCTCGCCGTTCGAGCGGAGGCCGAGGCGCGCGAGAATCCCGCGCGTGACTCCCGCGTCGAGAGTGTTCGCGAAGTCGGAAAGAGCGGGCGCGAGGGGCATGGCCGGCTCGAGGAGACGCAACGACTCTGCGAGCCTCGTCAGGTTGCGCACGATCGCCGAGGGTTGCCTGCCGAACGCATAGAGCCCCTGGTGGTCGAAATACGCCGCGACGAACTGCAGGTCGAATCGAGGCAGAAACCGGTACGGGCCATAATCGAAGCTCTCGCCGGTAATCACCATGTTGTCGGAGTTGAGGACGCCGTGCACGAACCCGGCGACCATGAAGCTCGCCGCGAGCTCCGCCGAGAGGTGCGCGACGCGCGCCAGGAACCGGAGCACGCGGTCCGGCCCGTCGACATCCGGAAAGTAATGGGCAATCGAATACGAAAGAAGCCGCTCGAGGTTCGCCTTGTCGTTGAAATACGCGAGGCGCTGGAATGTCCCGAAGCGAATGTGCGAGTGCCCCAGGCGCACGAGAACCGACGAACGCGTGGGTGAAGGCTCGTCGCCGCGCATGAGGCGCTCCCCGGTTTCGAAGAGGCTCAGCGACTTCGAGGTGCGCACGCCGAGCGCTTCGAGCATCTCGGTTGCGAGGACTTCGCGCACGCCGCCCTTGAGCGTGAGCCGGCCGTCGCCGTCGCGCGACCACGGCGTCCGCCCGCTCCCTTTGGTGGCGAGGTCGAGGATGCGGCCGCCGTGCTCGAGCTGCGCGAACAGAAAGCCGCGGCCGTCGCCCAGGTAGGGGTTGTACACGTCGAACTGGTGGCCGTGGTAGCGAAGCGCGAGCGGCTCTGCGAGGTTGCCGGGCAGCGGTTCGAAGCGCGCGAAGTGTCCCTCCCATTCGGCGTCCGTGAGCAGGCCGAGGCCGATGCGTGCATCCCACACACGATTGCGAAACCGCAGGACGTGCTTCGGGAACCGCGCGGGCGCCACCGCGTCGTAGAAGTCGTTTCCCAGCTCGGTGATGCGAGGGGCGGCGGCGTAATCGGTCGAGACGGGCATTTCGCTGGGGTGTAGAGCAGGAGACGCCGCACTTCCCGTCCGATTTCGCTGCGTGCACTCCGGCGCAGGCCTTCGGCATCCTCGACAGAGGACCCGTTCGCGACAAATATGGCCGGGCGGCTACGTTTCCCGTCTCCATGCCGATCGCTGGCGCCCTCGCTTCATGACCGTCCTCGTCGTCGCCGAAAAGCCGAGCGTTGCGCGCGACATCGCCGACGTCGTCGGCGCGCGCACCCGGGCCGAGGGACACCTTCGGGGCAGCACGCACATCGTGACGTGGGCCATCGGTCATCTCGCCGGCCTCGCCGAGCCCGGCGAGATGAACCCCGAATGGAAGAGGTGGCGTCTCGCCGACCTCCCGCTCCTCCCGTCGGCGTGGCCGCTCGTCGTGCCCGAGGCGACGCGCGAGCAGTTCGACGTCGTGCGCCGCCTTCTTCTCGCGCCCGAGGTGCGCGAGGTCATCTGCGCGACCGACGCGGGGCGCGAAGGCGAGCTCATTTTTCGCTACATCTACGAAGCGGCAGGCGCGGACAAGCCGGTTCGTCGGTTGTGGATCTCGTCGCTCACGGCCGACGCGATCGCCGAAGGATTTCGCCGCCTGCGCGACGGCAAGGAATTCGACCGTCTCGCTGACGCTGCGCGCGGGCGAAGCCGCGCCGACTGGCTCGTGGGGATGAACCTGTCGCGCGCGTACAGCATGCTGTACGACGACCAGCTTTCGGTCGGTCGCGTCCAGACCCCGACGCTCGCGATGATGGTCACGCGCGAGCTCGAGATCCGCGCCTTCGTGCCTGAGGATTACCTCGAAGTCGTCGCGACGTTCGGCGATCCGAAGGCATCGATCGCCGACGGCGGGGGAGATGGAACCGCGCGAGAGAACGGACGCTACGAAGGCACGTACTTCCGTCCAGGAGTGGCGGCGCACGGTGCGTGGCGCTTGCCGTTCGACGGCAAGGAGGCGCACGCGATCGTCGAGCGCGCCAAACGCGGCCTCGCACGGGTCGAATCCGCCGAACGCAAAGAGCGGCGCATTCCCCCACCGCTGCTCTACGATCTCACCGAGCTCCAGCGGCACGCAAACCGCCTCTTCGGCTTCACGGCGCAGCGCACCCTCGACGCCGCCCAGAGCCTGTACGAAAAGCGCAAGCTCCTCAGCTATCCGCGCACCGACAGCCGGCACCTCTCGAAGGCCGTGAGCGCGACGCTTCCGGCGATCGTGCGCGCGATTTCCGCGCCGTACGCCGCGCGCCTTGCACCCGGCACCGGAGAGACGCCGCTCGTGAGTCGCTTCGTCGACGATGCGCGCGTCTCGGACCACCACGCGATCATTCCGACGGAGACCGCGCCGAGGGAGAATCTGACGTCCGACGAGCGCGCGATTTACGATCTCGTGTGCCGCAGGCTTCTCTCCGCGTGGCACACGGACCACGTGCTCTCCGTGACGAACGTCGTGACCGCCGTCACGTGGAACGACGCGCGCGATCTCTACGCGAGCTCGGGAACGAGCATCGAATCGGTGGGCTGGAAGGTGCTCGAGGCGGAGCCGCCGCGGGGGGAAGCGCGCCGCGAAGAGCCGACGTTGCCGGGTGGCCTTGCGGCGGGGTTGCCGCGGCGCGTGCTCGAAGCGAAGAGCATCACGAAGCGCACGAAGCCGCCGCCGCGATTCACGGACGCGACCCTGCTGACGGCGATGGAAACCGCGGGACGGACGCTCGACGAGAAGGAGGCCTACGAAGCGATGCGCGAGTGCGGCCTCGGGACGCCGGCGACGCGCGCGACGACCTTGGAGAACTTGCTCCGGCGTGAGTATCTCGCGCGCGACGGCAAGATGCTGCAGCCGACGGAGAAGGGCATCGCGCTCATCGAGCGGGTGCATCCGCACGTGAAGAGCCCCGCGATGACCGGGGAGTGGGAGGCGAAGCTCGGCCTCATCGAGCGCGGGCAGGGCGAGCTCGTTGCGTTCATGCGCGAAATCGAAGAGTACGTGCGTACCGTCGTCGGCAACGTCACGGCGGCGCCTCCGCCCGCGCAGGGCGCGCCGCGTCCGGATGGCTCTTCGCCTCGGCCGGCGAGCCCTGCGGAGCGCGTAGCGGCGCCCGCCGTGGCGAGGCCGCCGCGTGGATCGGATCTGCAGGGCCTCTTGCGGGGGTCCTTCGGATTCGAGGCGTTCCGTCCCTACCAAGAGGACGTGTGCAAAGCCGCTGCGGCCGGCAAAGACGTGCTGCTCGTGATGCCGACGGGCGCGGGCAAATCGCTCTGCTACCAGCTCCCCGGTATTGCGCGGGGAGGGACGACGCTCGTGGTGAGCCCGCTCATCGCGCTGATGGAGGACCAGGTCGCGCAACTCGTCCGCCGTGGGTTCGCCGCCGAACGAATTCACTCGGGGCGCGATCGCGCGGCGTCGCGCGCGGTGTGCCGGGCCTATCTCGACGGTGCGCTGGATTTCCTGTTCATCGCGCCCGAGCGCCTCAAAGTCCCCGGGTTTCCGGCCATGCTCGCCCGCCGCAAGCCGACGCTCATCGCCGTCGACGAGGCGCACTGCATCTCGCATTGGGGCCACGACTTCCGCCCCGAGTACCGCATGCTCGGCGAGCGGCTGCCTCTCTTGCGGCCCGCACCGGTCGTCGCGCTCACCGCGACGGCGACGCCGCTCGTTCAGGACGACATCGTCAGCGAGCTCCGCCTCGAGGCGCCGATGCGCTTCATCCACGGTTTCCGGCGCACGAACATCGGCGTCGAAATCGTGGAACGGAGCCCCGGACAAAGAGCGGAGGTCGTCGCGCGCCTGCTCGCCGATCCGGCGCGCCGCCCGGCCATCGTCTATGCGCCCACGCGCAAAGAATCCGAGGAGCTCGCACGCGAGCTCGCGCCGAAGATCCGCGCGGCGCCCTACCACGCTGGCCTTCGCGGCGGCGTGCGCGACGAGGCGCAATCCGAATTTCTCGCCGGGCGCATCGACGTCATCGTCGCGACGACGGCATTCGGCATGGGCGTCGACAAGCCCGACGTGCGCACGGTGATTCACACGGCGCTCCCCGCGAGCGTCGAAGGCTATTACCAGGAGATCGGCCGTGCGGGCCGGGACGGGCAGCCCTCGCGCGCGGTGCTCCTGCATTCGTTCGTCGACGTCAAGACGCACGAGTTCTTTCTGGAACGCGACTATCCGCCGGTCGAAACGCTCGCGCGCATCTACGACGTGCTCTCCGACGACGGGCGTCCGGCGAGCGAAGTCGCGGCGCGATCGCGGATGGAGGGACCGGCGTTCGAGAAGGCGCTCGAAAAGCTGTGGGTTCACGGCGGGGCACTTGTCGATCCCGACGACACGGTCCGGCGCGGCCGCAGCGACTACCGCCCCGATTACGAGCGGCAGAGGGCCTACAAGCGCGAGCAGATCGACAAGATGCGGCACTACGCCGAAAGACCCGGCTGCCGGATGCTGGAGCTCGTCGGGCACTTCGGCGATCAGAACGACGCGGGCACTCCGTGCGGGCTCTGCGACGTGTGCGCGCCGGAGACCTGTGTCGCCCAGACGTTTCGCACCGCCACGCCCGTCGAGCAAAAGGCGGCGCGTACGGTGCTCGAAGCGCTACGCCAAAGGGACGGGCGCGCCGTCGGGCAGATGCACAGGGATCTCTTCGAAGGCAGCGAGGTCGATCGCAAGATGCTGGACCACGTGCTCGAAGGGCTGGCGCGCTCGTCCAAAGCACGCGTCGTGGCCGACGAGTTCGTGAAGGACGGCAAGACGATCGTGTTCGCTCGCGTGTATTTGACCGACGAAGGGCGAAAGACGGCGGAGGGCGCGGCGTTCGATCTCGGCATCGCGGTCTCCATCCGGACCGCCGCGCGCCGCGGCAAGAAGAAGAAGCGGGACGAGCGGGGTGCGCGCGACGCCGGAGGCAAGAGCGGGCATCGCGCCGGCGAGCGCCGCGTGCGTCACGCGGAAAGTGGCGAATCGCGCGAACGAACCGGGCTCGAAGGCGCGCTCCGCGCGTGGCGCACGAAGGAAGCGAAACGGCGCGGGGTGCCCCCGTTTCGCATTCTCACCGATCGCACACTGCAGGGAATCGCCTCCGCGAGCCCGAGCGACGAGGAATCGCTCCTTGCGGTCGCGGGAATCGGCCCGGCGTTGCTCGAGAAATACGGGCGCGCGATTCTGTCGATTGTGGCGACGGAAGGCTGACGCACCGATCGCCGCCCGCGGCCGTCGTGGGGTCGCGGCATCGTGTCGGTCCTCGAAAGGGGCCCAAAGTGTCGGGACAGCAGGACGCGAAGTGGCGCGAAAGCGAGGTGCAATGTCGCGGTCATGCGAAGAGAGAAGGCCGCTTTGAATGGATCGACTGCACATTCCGTCCGAAGCGTGGCCGAAACGAACTTCGGAGAAGGATTGGATGATGAAGAAACTCATTGCAGCGCTCGGAATTTCGTTCGCGACCGTGGCGTCGGCTTGCGGAGATGACACGACGGCGACCGTGGACGGAGGAACCCCCGACGGCTCCACGAGTGGCACCTCGAGCGGGTCGACGGGCTCTAGCGGAACGAGCGGCGCCACGGGGTCGAGCGGAACGAGCGGCGCCACGGGCTCCAGCGGAACGAGCGGCGCCGCAGGAACGACCGGCGCGAGCGGCGGCACCGGCACCTCGGGAACGACGAGCGGGACCAGCGGCTCGACGACGTCGTGCAACCAAGCCTTCACTCCGTGCGGCGGTGACGTCACCGGCACGTGGACGATCGTCAGCGACTGTATCGTCAGTTCCGCCGAAGCTGACGCTGGGTGCGTGGGAGAAACCGGTACTGTGACCGTCCAGTCGGGCTCGGAAACTCTCACGTTCAACGCGGGGGCGTACAGCGTCTCGGCCACTCAGGGCACGTCGAGCGAGACACTGACAATCCCGATTGCATGCCTCTCGGTCGCGGGGTTCGACGCCGGTACGTTATGCGACGAAGAGAGCCTCCTATTCGCGCAAGCCGACGGCGGCTCGACGGGTAGCTGCACGCTCTCGGCGTCGAGCTGCACGTGCTCCGGAACGACGACGACTTCGTCCGATGCCTCGTCCGGTACGTATGTACTCTCGGGAAATACGGTCATGATCAATCCCGCAGATGGCGGGGCCTCCACTGTGGGCAGCTATTGCGTGCAAGGCAATACGCTCTATGTGGATGCCTCGGCGATGGGGGGCTCCGCCGGGACTCCTGGAAGCTTCATCGTGCTGACCAAGCAATAGACGGCGCGCGCGCTCGGACGAGCGCGAGCGCCAAAACGGTGTATCCGAGCGCGAGAACCGCGAGTGGAATGACACTCGCCGGGAGAGCTTGCACGGGATTGTCGAGGTATATGCCCGCATTGGCGACGACGACGAGCAACATGCTGCCGGTCCGCCGGTAAAACCACGTGTAAACGACCGTCCCGGCCGTCATGAGCAACGTGGTCCAGAGTGCGACGTCGACGCGCAAGCCGCCGAGCAGCGATTGCTTCTGGACGTGAAAGAGCGCCCAGGCCACTCCGACGAGGAGGCTGGCCGCCAAAGGACCGAAGCGCCGCTCGAGCGGCGGATACGCGAATCCGCGCCAGGGGACCTGTTCCGTCAAAGGAATCACGATCATCGCTGCCATTTGAGCCACCGTGGGCGGATAGAACGCGCTCCCGGCCGTCGGACCGACGAGCAGCCGCGCAACGGTCATCCCGGCGATCAAGATGGCGGCTGGGTGGCCCAGCGCGAGGAGGTACCAGCCCGCCAACCCGCGAACGAGTCCGAACGGACGAAGCAGGGCACGGACCCCGTCGCCGCCGAGGGCACGCGCCGACAGGACGAGCGCGGCGATCGCCGGTGCAAAGTAGCCGAGCACGACAAGAGGTACATAGCGGTCGGTCGGGCCGGCAAGCCGCCCGTTGCGGGCCAGGATCGCCGGTAGTTGAAACAGCCATGTCGTCGCAAAGACGAGCACGAAGAACGAGAGCACGCGACGGCCTGCGCGGTCGATAGGGGAGGGCATGACCTGTGTGGACGCCTGGAGGGGCTCCCGAGTTCCCCATCGTCCGTCCGATCTTTGCGCACGAGGGGCGGATCGTTATCCGAGCCTCATGGGCGAGCAATCGAGCGTCGAGCTCGGAGGCACGGAACCGTATCTCTTCTATACGAATGGCCTCGACGACTGAAAGACCTCGACCTTCATGAGCCGTCGAATCACCGTGGCGCCGACTCCGTAGCGAGCGGCGCGGCTCAGGACGCCCGCTGCAGGATCGCCTGACCCATGATGCAGGTGACCTCCGGTGCCTTCGCGTCGCCCCACGCGATGGCGTCGAGCGCCTCCGTCATCTCGGCAATCGCGGCCTCGTCGAACGCCGCGAGCGCGTACGGATCGTGGCTCCACGTCCGGATGTTCAACGTGTGCAGTTCCGCCATCGCGTGGGGGTCGAGCGAGAGTCTCCTCGGTTCGAACGAACGCACCGTCCAGGACGCCTGCTCCGCGAACTCCACGAGCTTGTGACCGGGATACGGGTCTTGCCCGTAGTGCCGCTGGAGCCTTTCGACGTGCTCGTAGTACTTGGCAAACAGGGGATCCTCGGAGGAGAGCGCGCAGTTCTCCTCGAGCACCAGAAGGCCGCCCGGGCGCACGGCCGTCGAACAGGCGGCGAGCGCCGCGGCCGGATCCCGCAGGTGCGTCAGCACGTACCGCGCATAGGCCACGTCCACGATCGGGACCGGAAATGGCACCGTGGTCATGTCGTGAACCAGGAACACGCAGGACGGCGCGAAGCGGGCGCGCGCGCGGTCGACGAGCGAGGCCGATGCGTCGATGCCATAGGTCTCGGCAGTTCCGAGCGCGCGCTGGAGCATGTCCGTCGTATGGCCGGGTCCGCAGCCTAGATCGAGGGCCCGTGACGGCCCCAGGCCGCGTGTCCCGGACAGAAGCGCAGTGCTACTCGGCTCGAAGAGCGAGGCAAGAAGCGTCAGGCGATACGCTGCGCGTGGGTTGTCCCCAAAGGTATAACGGTCGGTCATTCGTCGCCTTCGGGGCCTCGAAGCCACCCGACGTCATGACCATCATGCGAGGAGCGACCCGTCGAGGCCGCGTCCTTCCTTTTCGTTAGGCAAAGACCGGCCGGATTTCGCGAGAAAGCCACTTTCCCGTCGGGAGGGAAGTGCGTACACGCGGAACTCGACAGGACGCCACGAGTGAATCTCTACACGGCTCAGACTTCGTTCGCAACGTGCTAGAGACAGCGCCCCATGCGCCAAACGTCGATTGCATTGCTTGTCGCCATGTGTCTTGTGCCGCTCGCGCTCGCGGCGTCGGGCTGTTCGAAGGGCAATTCGGGCAGCGCAGCGGGGATCGTGGACGCGGCATCCGCGAAGCCCTCCGCGAGCGCATCGCTGCCGCCCATTCCCGGCGCGCTTCCCGCTCCGCCCGACCTCGCCGAGCCTCCCGCCGACGCGACGAAGGAAGCCTCGGGACTCATCACGAAGGTGCTGACACCCGGGACCGGCACGGATCATCCCCAGGGGGCCGACAAGGTCAAAGTGAACTACTCGGGGTGGACGAAAGACGGCCGCATGTTCGACAGCTCCGTCGTTCGCGGGCAGCCCGTGACGTTCGGGCTCGGCATGGTCATCCCGGGCTGGACCGAAGCGCTCAAGCTGATGGTCGTAGGCGAGAAGCGACGCCTGTGGATCCCGGCCAACCTCGCCTACGGCGACAAGCCGATGCGGCCGGGCGCGCCCTCCGGAGAGCTCGTGTTCGACGTCGAAGTGCTCGACATCATCCAGGCTCCGAAGCCTCCGCCCGTTCCGGACGACGTGAAGGCCGCGCCGGCGACCGCGAAGAAGACGCCGTCGGGGCTCGCGTTTCGCGTGCTGACGCCGGGCACCGGTACGGTCCATCCGGATGCATCGAGCAACGTCACCGTGAACTACACAGGTTGGACGACGGACGGCAACATGTTCGACAGCTCCGTCACGCGCGGCCAGCCGGCGCGCTTTTCGCTCGGGAGCGTCATCAAAGGTTGGACGGAAGGCGTTCAGCTGATGACGAAAGGCGAGAAGGCCCGGTTCTGGATCCCGGGCAGTCTTGCGTACGGCGACAAGCCGGCGCGGCCGGGCGCCCCGGCCGGGACGCTCGTGTTCGACATCGAGCTCGTCGATTTCATGCCGGGCAAGGCCCCCATGTCGGGACCCGCGGTCGCGTCGCCGCCCCCAAGCGCCAAGTAGGGCGCGGCGGCGCGCCGGTCAATACGCGCAAACCACGCTCCCCTTCCTTCGCACTTTGATGCGAACGAGCGTGTTGGCAATCGCTTCCTGCACCTGCTCCTGGCCAATCGAATGCAGGAATTCTCCGTACGCGGAGAGCTTCGCGCGAATCACGTCGTCCATGACGACTTGGTTGTCCGCGAGAATCTCGACGTGCGCGGCGTCTTCGTCGTTCAAATCGAAGTTGATGTATCCCCGGCATCGTGACGAACCGCACCGGCACGGATCGCGCTGGGGCTCGTTGTGGGTCACCCATCCGTAAAAAATGGTCACTTCTTCGCCCGGCGCGATGGGGCGCGTGCATTGGATGCGCCCTTCGTAGTCCGAGAAGATCGCCGCGTTCGGGTTGCAACTGTGATTGCAGAGCCATCCTCCGGGCACGCTCGTGTCAGGGACGATGACGAGCCGGTTCTCCGAGAGGAGCGTGAGCTTGGTCTCGGCGGCCGTGATGGCCTCCGGGTCGCGCGCGTCGAGCTTCCGCTGTTTGGGCGCGTAGGCGACGACCCGCTCGCCCGGCTGAAACGCCCGCCGCGCGAAGACGCCACGGCCGGCGATCGGGCTATTCCGGAACTCGACCGGAGAGAGGCTGAACATCGGCTTCTTGTGCGGCGCTTTGCTCATCGAGGCAGGCGCGAGCTTAGCGCGCGTGCGCGGTGCCATCGCAGTCGCCGCGTTCGCCCGTCACAGCGTGCAGCGGCACGGATGCACCTCGCAGAACGCCTGCCCATCGCGCGGAGGCAGGCGCGCGTGTGTCCACAGCTCCGCCGGCGTGTCGTTGATCGTGCTGTGCATGTACGTGCGGGTCGTGTCTTCGATGTGCCCGATGCCCAAATGGTGGCCGAGCTCGTGCACGGCGAGCGCGCGGTACTCCCCCGGATCGTCGATGCGCGGGGCGACGATCCAGATGCGCCCGCCCTTCGTGAGCGCGACGTGCCGCGACCAATCCGGGTCGTAGGGCGCGAGCTCGTCCGACCGCTCGAGCCGCTCAATCACGAGATCGTGCCCGCCGGCGGCGAAGCATACACGCCCGCCCGTGCCCCGCTCCCACACGCTCATCGCGTCTTCGATGAGGCTGCGCTCGTCGGGATTGAAGCGCACGTCGAGCGCGTAATGGATGGGCTGCTCGCAGGCGCCTGCACAAGCCGCGGGGTCGCGCACCGGATCGCTGGAGCTCGCGCCGAACAAGCTCGTGAGGCAAGCGAAGGCGAGAGACCGGCGGAGCACGTCGTTTCGATCATTGTGATGCGTCGCGCGCCAGGCGCTACGCGAGAACGATTGCGCGAGGCGCGCCTTGGCGCGACAGTAGGACCCGATGCTGGGCCGCCGCGACGACGAAGTGATCGAAATCGAGTGCCCCGAGTGCGGTGCCGTGGTGAAAACGACCGCAAAGGAGGCAGAGAAGGGGACCCTTCGCTGCCCGAACGGGCACCGCTTCGCCGTCATGGGGATGCTCGGCGGCGGTCCCGACACGCCGCAGTGATGCCGAGCCCCCGCGCCGTCGTCATTCCCTTTGGCGTGCCGGAGGAGGGCCGCGGCCTCGGCCTCGGGCTGGCGGCGCTCGTTCACTCCTTCGCGCAGGTCGACGGCGCGGGCATCGCCATTGCGCAGCTGGAGGCGCGTACCGCGGACGGTAGCAATGGCAGCAAGGGCCAGCGTGTGGACCGGCCGCCGTCGCCCGTCGAAGCCTTTCTGTCGCCCGCCGCGTGGCGCGACATCGCAGGCCGCGGTGATGGCCCCTCCGGCGTCGCGATCGTCGTGACGGGCGCCTTCGAGCCGCCCGCGGGAGGGCCGGGCACGATCCAGCTTCTCGCGTTCGATCCACGCGACGGGCGCACCTGCGCAAAGACCGACGCGCCGCTCGACGAGGAGCGCACGGGGGCTTCGCTCGTGTCGGCGCTCGACGCGCTCTGGACGGAGCTCGGCGGCGGCATCGGCGCGCTCGCCAGCCTCGGCGAGCTCGAGTGGGAGTCGCTCGAGAGCGTCCTCCGGGCCGAACGATGCGCACTGCACGATCCTGCGAGGGGCGGGCGGCACGACCGTCTGGCCGCCATGGCCCACCTCGGTCGCGCCATCGGCGACGCGCCCGAAGCGCGCTACCCGGCCGAGCGCCTCGCGTCCATCGCGCTCGAGACGGCCACGAGCGGTGTGACCGACCAGAAGCTCGCTCTCGCCGCGGTGCGCGCTCTCGAGCGCGCCGTGGCCGACGCGGGGATGCACGTGGAGCTCGCGGAGGCGCTGGCAGCGACGCTGCTCCGCATCGGACAGCCGCGCGAGGCCGAGCGGCGGATGAACGCCGCGATCGCGATGGCCCCCACGCGCGCGCGGCCCTACGCGCTCCTCGCTCAGGCGCTGCGCGCCCAGGGTCGGCACGACGCGGCGCTCGCCGCGCTCGCCGCGGGCACGGCCGCCTCGAAGGGCGACCTCTCGCTCACCATCGAGCGGGGAATGGTGCTCACCGCGATCGGCGATACGACCGGCGCCGAGGCGGCGTTCCGCGAAGTGCTCGCGGCCGATCCCGTGAGCCAGGTGGCGTACGGGCGCCTCGGCGCGATCGCGCTCCGTACGCGCGACGCGGGGACGGCGCAGTGGCTCATCGACGCGGCGCTGGCTGCGCACAACGCGCATCCCGACGTGCTCCGCGGCGCCGTCCGCCTCGCGCTCGAATCGGAGACCGAGGGGCTCGCCCGCGCCTCGCGCGTGTCGCGCCTCTGCGAGCGGCTCGTCGAGCGTGTGCCCGACGACGCCGCGGCGCTCCTCGTGCTGGCCCGCGCGCAGATCGTGCTCGGCGAGAAGGGCCGGGCGCGCGCCCGCCTCGACCAAATCGAGCGCATCGCCCCGAAGTCCGCGGCCGCCGCAGAGGCGCACGTGGCGCGCTTCGCGCTCGAGGATCCGCGCGTGGATCAGGAGCTCACGAGCGTCCTGCGCGCGGCGCGCACCGCCGCGCAGGCGCACCTCGCGGACGTCGCGGCCCGCGGGCGGCACCTCGCGAACGCCCACGGCGTGTGGACCGGGTTTCTCGCCGCGGCGATCGCCGAGCGCCGGTGCGGTCGGCTGCAAGCCGCGGCGCGCGCGCTCGATGCGGCCTCCGAGCTCGCGCCAGGGGCTCCGGCCGTGCGCTTCGAGATGGGCAACCTTCTCCTCGGGCAGCGCGACGCCTCCGGGGCGCTCGCCTGCGCGGAGGCCGTGATCGCGCTCGACGGCCCCACGACCGAAGCGCTCGGTCTGCTCGCGCGCGCCCAGGCCGCGGCGGACCGCCGCAACGAGGCGATCCAAACCGTGCATCAGGGGCTGGCGGCGAAGCCGGACGACGAGGCGCTGCTCGCGCTCCTGGTGCAGTTGCGCGAGCCGCCGGAAGCCGTGTGGCCGCGCAAGTGGGGCGATTTGTGGAAGCGCTGGCGGCGCGCGTAGCGCGGGTCGCGCCTCGAGCGACAATCGCGGTTCGCCCCCTCGCTACTGCACGGTCATCATGCCCTGCAGAGGCAGGTTGTCGGAGCTGGGGCCGACCATGATTTGCACCGGGCCGCTCTCGACGGTCCACCCGGGCGGGCTCGCTTTCGTCGCCCAGTACTTCAAGTCCTGAACGCGGAGCGGGATCGTGAAGGTCGTCGTCTGTCCGGGTTGCAGCGGCACGGGCGTTCGGTGGAATCCTTTGAGCTCCTTCACCGAGCGCCGGGCGGTCGTCGCGGGGTACGAAACGAAGAGGTACGA
>DATHQY010000635.1:0-3377 GCA_035482215.1 Polyangiaceae bacterium
ACCGGACCCTACAGGGTCAATTGTGGCGCACGCTCGGTGTCTGCCCCTCGGTCGTCAGTCGCATGCTCAAGCGACTCGAGGAAATGGGCTACGTCGAACGCGACGTCGTCACCAACGATACGCGTAAGCGGACGGTCACGCTGACGACCCAAGGGCGAGCACGCATTCTCCGCGCGATACGGCAATTCATCGGGTGGGGCTATGCGCAGCTGGCACTTCGTTCGGCGCTCGAGCCCCGCCACTGGCATAGCGAATGGTGCACGCATGTTTCCGTCGCGCGGGCCGAAGAATTCCTGCGGTTGATACGGCTTGCCTTCGGCGATGGCGCGTCGCTCGTCGTTTACACGAGCGGACTGCGCGACGACCAACTCCCGCGCTCGTCGACCCTTGTCTCGCGGTGGGTGAGCTAGCGTGCTTCCTCGACCCGTGCACCCCGCCGACACGACGGCCACGCTCTCCACGTGACGACTTCCGTTCAGGAGCCGAGGCCGCCGAGCGCGAGCGTGAGGAGCCCAGCGGCGAGCACGGATACGGCGCACACGCGCCCGAGTGTTCGCTTCTCCGGATGCGTCGCGGTGAGCGCTTCGACTGCCCGCCAATAGAGCGCGGCTCCGACGACGACGAGCGCAAGTTCGACCAACGCGGACGCGACCGGCCAGCGCCAGAGGCCGAAGCCGAGGCGCACTGGGTCGATGCCGCCCGGCAAGAGCGGCATGTCGCGCCGGTGCATCGGCAGGTCGAGAAGCCAGTGCGACATCACGACGAGGCCGAGCACGAAGGCGGTGTTCCGCGCGTAACGGCCAAGAAAGGCGAGGCCGAAGAGCGCCGAGAGGATGATCGCACCGAGGAGCGAATGTGTGTAGTCCGCGTGGATGATCGAGGCGCCGTAGGCGCCCTTCGGCGCTCCGGGCACCGAATCGATGGACTCGATTCCGGCAGCGAGGAGTGGCACGAACACGATGTCGAGCCACACGCAGGCCAGCATCAACGCCCAGAGGGGCGCGGTGGGCGTCCGCGACTTGATCGCCGCGGCGAAGCCGAAATGTCCCGCGATCATCGCGAGCCTCCCTTGGATCGCGGCCAGGGCAGCCGGGCGTCGAGAATGCCGATCACGACGACGAAAAGGACCGTTCCGAGAATGAACGACATCAACCGACTCCGGGTGGTTTCGTTGTTTTCGGCGCTCTCGAATTCTTCGAAGGCCGCCGCTTCGGACGAGGTGCGGCGGGCGAAGAATGCCCGCGCACGAGGCCGTCGAGGATCGTCGCCAAAGCGAACTCGAACGCCTCGTCCAACCCGGACCCGAACCGAAACGCTCCGGCTAGCTCCATCGATACGAAGCCATGGAGAAACGGGGTCACGGTGCGTCCAGCCAGGAGGGCATCGGCTTCGCCCACGAGCGCGACGAACGACGCGCGCGCCGCGCCGTAAGCCGCCGCGCGCGCGTCGTGCCCCTCTTTCGTGCGCTCGGCACGCGCGTCGTACATGAGGGCGTAGCCTTTCGGGTTCGCCTTCCCGAAAGCCCGATAAGCGCGGGCCACCGCGGCCAGCCGTTCGCGCGGCTCGTCTCCGCGCGCCGCGCGCGAAAGCACGAGCTGGAGCTCGCGCCACAGCTCGATCTCGACCGCGGCAAGGAGCGCGCCGCGATCGGGAAACCGCCCGTACAGCGACGGCCCACGAATGCCGACGCTGGCGGCGATCTGCGCCATCGAGAAGTCGCGCCCTTCGCGTTCGATGATCGTGCGGGCGGCGGAGACGATCTCGGCGTCGGACGTCTTGGGCTGCGCAGGCATGGCGCGCCAGGATATCGCGGCGATCGCCGACGTCGGAGCGAGGGTCGATGCCGCGTCGAGCAGGGATTCGCCCACGGACTGCAAGACTACAACCTGTAGCCTTCGTCGTCAACGACGCGCTTCGCCGCGTGGGCTCGCGGAGAACATGCCGTGCTAAGCTCGCGCCGCCGCATGATTACAATCGGCTGCGCCGGTTTTCCCGTCCCCGCGACGCGCTATTTCAAGGAGTTTCTCTTCGTCGAAGTCCAGGAGACGCACGTCGCCCAACCCGGCACGGGTACGATTCGTCGCTGGAGGAGGGAAGCGCCGCCTGGATTCGGGTTCGCGCTGCTCGCCCCCCGCGATATCGGGCAGGAAGGCTTCCGCGACGGCAAGGTGACCGCGACGGCGCTCGGCAATCTGACGGACGTCGCGAGCGAGCTCGAAGCGCAGACGGCCGTCTTCGTCGCGCCGGCCGAATTCACGGCGTCACGGGGAAACAAAGCTGCGGTGAAAGAGTTCCTCGCCGCGGTGAAGACCAAATTCAGGTGCATCGTCTGGGAGCCGCCGCCGGGATGGGCGGCGGACGACGCCCAGGCGCTCGCCGGCGAGAGCGGGGCGATTGCGGCGCGCGATCCGCTTGCCAGCGGCACGAGCAAGGCTGCGCTCGCCTACTACCGCCTTCCCGGTCCCGCAGGCCACAAGAGCCGCTACGAAGATCCAGCCATCGAGAAGCTCGCGGAGATCGCCAGGGCGGCCAAAAACGAGCATGCGACGTACGTCTTCACGAATGTCGACATGTTCGCCGACGCGAAGCGATTCAAGAAAGCGCTGAAGCTCTAGCCAGGGTCTGGGGGGGGACGCCGAGCGTCGGTTCCAACTCGATGGCCGGCGTATGGGGTGCCCCGGCGCACCGTTTTTCCTATCGGGCGACAGTCCGGAGGGGATTGCTCACATGCACTGGGTCATGCAGTTCGTGCTGACGCAGGTCAGCAGCATGTCAGCGTTCGACTGCTCGGTCGGCGTGTAGCTCCCGTTGCAGGTCGATTCGCAGTCCGCGAGCGACGATCCCGCGTCCGCGGCGCACAGGTCGTCCACGCAGGACACGAGCTGCTCGCAGCTCGTGAAGCCGCCGTCGTCCGTGCCGTTGCTGTCCGCCGTATCGCAGGTCGCCGCCGCCGCGCAGCAGTTGGTCTGAACGCATTGATCGCAGGTCGCCGAGCCCGTCGTAAACGAGCCGCAGGTCGCCGCTTCCGCCGCTGTTGCATCGTCGGTCGAAGCTTCGTCGGAGCCCGTCACGGAGCTATCGATATCGCTCGAGCCGGCGGCGCCTGTCGAACCGGTGCTGCCGGTCGAACCGGTGCTGCCGCTCGTCGCCGAGGTGCCCGACGTGCTGGTCTCGGTTGAGTCATCGCTGGAACACCCTGCCAGCGTGGCCAGAACGCTACACAGACTGATCGCGAGATAAGAAGTATATGTTTTCATAGTGGATCACCCGTTCTTGCGGTTTGCGTTCCATGGTGAATGCAAATTGGCGGCCCGGTGGGAACCTTCTTGACGGCTCATGCGGGCGGGCACAGCGCTTCAAAAATGCACTGTAGACCG
>DATHQY010000636.1:0-15780 GCA_035482215.1 Polyangiaceae bacterium
CCCGTGAGCGCTCCGTTGGCCCCGAAGACCACTGCTCGCTCAATCATCGATGTTCCGCTCGGTCCGCTAGAAAATCGGTGATCGCCGTCAAGCTGCGATTGGCAAGCAGCGCAGCGTCGCGGTTGGCGGCGTTGGTCGCCGCCGCGTCCTCGGGAGCGTGCAGAAAGCGCGCGTCGATCCCGTCGCGGCCGCTCCGTTCGACGAAATCGCGAAAATCCGGCCGGGCTTCGCCGCTGACCACGGCGAGCCGCTTGACCCGCAGGGGCTTGGTCGTCGTGAGATCGATTTCGGCGATCGCATGCCGCAGCGCCGGCGTGAACGGAAAGCCGACGAGCTCCGTACGCGACTTGCGAATGCGATGAAGGAGTCGCAAGTTCTCTCTCGCGTCCAGCTCCTCGAGCTCTTCGATGTATTCAGGGCCGCTCACGACCGGTTCCCAGAGAACTAGGTCACCCGCCTCGACAACTCGATTACATGCGATTGCAGCGATGGCCGCCCCGAGCCGCATCCCGACGATGGATATGGCTTTGACTCCGGCGGCGTCGCGGGCCTCTTGCGCGGCGTCGGCGACATCGTCGATCCAGCGGTCGACTCCGCCGTCCGTCGTGTCGCCCCAGGAGTCCCCCGTGCCGGACCAGTCGAAGCGAAGCACGTGAAATCCCTCGCGCGAGATCATTCCGGCGAGACGTCGAAACGACCAATGCGAGCTGTTGTATTCTTGGACGCCCGGGTAGCAAAGCAGCACGGCCGCATCCCGAACGGGCGCGGCCCTTGGCGGTTCATGCACGCCGTAGAGCGGGCGGGCGGATTGCCCGAAATAAGCCGGCTTCACTCTCCACCAAACACAGTAGCATATGGTCCCGCAATAAGGCGCGCGCGTGCGCCGAGGAACCCATGGCCACATCTAGCTCTACGAGCACGGAACAGCATACAGCCCACGAGCACAATCCCTTCGCCGGGCCGGCCATCGCGATCGCGCTGGCGACGACGGAGTCGCAGCGCGAAATTTGGACGGCTGCCCTAGTGAGCGAGGATGCATCGCTCGCCTACAACGAGTCAATTACTCTTTCGATGGAGGGGGCGCTCGACCTCGACGCGCTCCGGCTCTCGTTCGCAGAGGTGGTCTCGCGCCACGAGTCGCTCCGCGCAACGTTCAGCAGCGATGGCCTGTCGATGCTCGTCGCCGCGGCGGGGAACGGCGAGAGCCAAGACTCGAACGACATACCGTTCGATTCGACCGACGTGTCGTCTCGTTCGGCCGACGAGCAGGAAGCCGAGTGGCGCCGCCTCCTCGACGCGGAGGTCAGCACTCCGTTCGACCTCGCTCGAGGCCCGCTCGCGCGCGTTCGCGTCTTTCGCCTCGGACCCGAGCGCCATCGCGTGGTCTTCACCGCACATCACATCGTCTGCGACGGGTGGTCGAGCGCCGTCATCGTGGGCGATTGGGCCGCTTTCTACACCGCGCGCGTGCGAAACCTCGTGCCGGATCTGCCCCCGGCGTATCCTTTCAGCGCATACGCGGCCGAGCTCTCGTCGCCGGACCGGGAGGCGGAAGGCGCGGCCGACGAGGCGTATTGGGTCGCGCAGTTCGCGGACCACGTGCCCGTCCTCGAGCTCCCGGTCGATCGCGCGCGGCCTCCGCTGAAGACGTACGCGTCGATTCGTATCGACGACGTGCTCGACGAAGCGCTCATCCGCGACTTGCGGCGCGTCAGCAGCGCCGAGCGGGCCAGTCTCTTCGCGACGTTGCTCGCGGCCTTCGAAGTGACGATCGCCCGTCTCAGCGGCCAGGACGATGTGGTCGTAGGTATACCGGCTGCAGGCCAATCGGTTGGCGGGCACGCGACGCTCGTCGGCCATTGCGTGAACATGCTGCCGCTCCGCGCGAAGCCGGGAGCCGAGCGACCGTTCCGCGAGTTTCTCGCGGAAACGCGCTCGTCCGTACTCGATGCGCAGGAACACCAGCAGTACACCTTCGGGCGCCTCCTCCGGCGGCTCCCCATCGCCCGCGATCCGAGCCGGCTCCCTCTCGTGTCCGTCGTCTTCAATCTCGATCGCGGGCTCGGCTCGGAGGGTATGCCGTTCGAGGGGCTACGGACGACGCTGGCCAGCAATCCGCGCCGCTTCGAGAACTTCGACGTTTTCTTGAATGCCGTGGAGCTTGGCGGCCAGGTGACGCTGGAATGCCAGTTCAACGCGGACCTCTTCCAGCCCGGCACGATCCATCGCTGGCTTTCCGTTTATGCGCGTATTTTGCGCTCCATTTGCGAGAACCCGGGTGAACGGATCGGCTGGCTCCGCATTCTGCCGGACGGCGACGTCGCCCTGCTCGATGCCTGGAATGCCGAGAGCCGCCGACCGGAAAGCGACATTCGCACGGTCCATGGACTCATCGAGAGCCAGGTCGCGCGAAGCCCCGACGACGTCGCGATCGAATCCGGCGATCAGAGGGTCACGTATGCCGAGCTCGATGCGCGCGCGAACGGGTTGGCGCAGCGGCTGCGCGAACTCGGCGTACGGCGCGGCGCGCTCGTCGGCCTGTGCGTCGAGCGAACGCCCTCGCTCATCGTGGGTCTGCTCGGCGTCCTGAAGGCTGGCGCGGCGTACGTGCCGCTCGACCCGGGATATCCCGTCGAGCGCCTCTCGTTCATGGTCCGTGAGTCGGGGATGCTGGCGCTCGTCACGGAGGAGAAAGTCCGCGCCGAGCTCCCGCTCAGCGCGCCGAACGTCGTCGTGATGGAGAGCGTAGTGCCCGCTATCGAGCGGGTTTCGCCGGACGGCGACGCGACGGAGAACGATCCCGCGTACGTCATTTACACATCCGGGTCGACGGGCATCCCCAAGGGCGTGCTCGTTCCCCATCGATCCGCCGTGAACCTCCTCGGCAGCGTGCGCGAGACGCCCGGGATGGAGCCGTACGACGTCGTCCTCGCCGTCACAACGCTCTCGTTCGACATCGCGGTCTCCGAGCTCATCTTGCCGCTCGTCGTCGGCGCGCGGATCGTCCTCGCGAGCCGCGAGGTGGCCGCGGACGGCGCGCGCCTCTTGAGCCTCATGCACACGTCGAAGGCGACCTTCCTCGACGCGACGCCCACGACGTGGCGCCTCTTGCTCGCCGCCGGATGGAGCGGCGGCGAGGGGCTGAAGGCCATCTGCACCGGCGAGGCGCTCCCGCCCGACCTCGCCGCGGAGCTCGTCGCGCGCTGCGCGAGCGTCTGGAACGGATACGGCCCGACCGAGACGACCGTTTGGTCGACGTTCTGGCGGGTCGACCCGCCCGCGAAGCGCATTCTCATCGGCAAGCCGGTCGCGAACACGACGGCGTACGTCGTCGACCCGCGCCTCCAGCGTGTTCCCATCGGCGCGATCGGAGAACTTTACCTGGGGGGAGCCGGCGTTTCGCTCGGCTATCACGAGCGACCGGAGCTCACCCGCGAGCGCTTCGTGGCCGATCCGTTCGCCGGCGGCGAAGCGCGCATGTACAAAACGGGCGACCTCGTTCGGTTCCTGCCCGACGGAAACCTCGAGTGCCTGGGTCGGAACGACTCGCAGGTCAAGCTTCGCGGGTACCGCATCGAGCTCGGAGAAATCGAGAGCGCGCTCGCCCAACACCCGGCGCTGACCCAGGCGGCGGTCATCGTTCGGGAGGACCGGCCGGGCGACAAGCGCCTCACCGCGTACGTCGTGGACCGCGCGACCGACGCGCCGACGACCGATGCCGACCTGCGCGCCCACTTGAAGAAGACGCTCCCGGACTACATGGTCCCGCAGCAGTTCGTGCATCTCGACGCGATGCCCGTCCTCCCGAACGGCAAGGTCAATCGGGGGAAGCTGCCGGCGCCCCAAGCGTCCCGCTCCGACACGGACGACGACTTCGTCGCGCCGCGCACCGACACGGAGAAGAAGCTCGCGGGGCTCTGGGAGGAGATCCTCGCGGTGGGCAGGGTCGGCGTGGACGACGACTTCTTCGCGTTGGGCGGGCATTCGCTCCTCGCGTCCCAGGTTATCGCGCGCTTGCGGCGCGATCAGGGCGTCGACATCAGCTTCCGCAAGATGTTCGAAGCGCCGACCGTCGCCAAGCTCGCTGCCGTCATCGATGGCGCCAAGAAGGGCGAGAGGCGCACGGGGCCGGTCGCCGGCGTGCGAGGAGACTCCGCGCCGCTCTCGGTCGCGCAGCGCCGCTTGTGGCTCCTCGAGGACATGGATCCCGAGCAGCGCCTCGTGCACAACCTCCTGGCGAGCTGGCGGCTCGAAGGACCTCTCGACGAGGGGGTGCTGGAGCGCACGATCGACGAGCTCTGCGCGCGCCACGAGATCCTGCGCACGCGCTTCCGTGCGGTCGACGGCGAAGTCGTGCAGACGCTCGATCCCGATCGGAAGATCGCGCTGCGCCGCGTGGATCTCGCCTCGCATCCGGCGGGCGAGCAACAGGCCGCCGTCGACGCCGATCGCTCGCGTGAAGTGCTTGCGCCCTTCAACCTGGCGGAAGACCCGCTCCTGCGGATCACGCTCTACCGCCTCGCGCCCGAGCGGCACGTGCTCAGCACCGTGCAGCACAACATCATCTGGGACGGATGGTCGTTCGACCTCTTCCTGCGCGAGCTCACGACGATCTATTCCGCGCTCGTGCGCGGGGAGCCGTCGCCGCTCGCGCCGCTCGCCATCCAGTACGGTGACTTCGCGCTCTGGCAGCGCGAGTGGCTCGCGAGCGCGGAGTGCGCCGAGCAATCGGCGTTCTGGCGCAAGAAGCTCGCGGGCAACATCCTCGCGCTGCAGCTCCCGAGCGATCGCGCGCGCAAGGGAACGCGCTCGCACGGGGGGCGCAACGAGGGGCTGAGCCTCCCCGTCGAGCGCGCCGAGAAGCTCACCGCGATGGCCCGCGAGCACGGCGCGACGCTCTTCATGGTGCTGTTCGCGGCCTTCAACGTGCTCTTGCAGCGCCTGACTGGGCAGAACGAGCTGCTCGTCGGCACCCCGATGCGTGCCCGCACGCAGCCCGAGCTCGAAGCGCCGATCGGGCCCTTCGTGAATACCGTGGCCCTCGTCAGCCACCTCGACCCTTCCATGACGTTCCTCGAGCTGCTCGCGCAGGTGCGCGAGACGACCCTCGACGCGTTCACGAACCAGGAGGTCCCTCTCGATACGATCGGTATCCGCCCGCCGATGATGCGCGCGATTTTCTCGCTGCAAGACGCGACCGACCGGCCGGTCCGCCTGGGGCCCGTCGCGATCGCGCAAGAACACGCGCTGCCGCCGTTCGCCGCGAGCGAGTTGATGCTCTGGGTCATGGAGAGCCGCTCGAGCTTCCTCTTGATGCTCAACTTTGCTGCGGACCTGTTCGACGGCGTCACGGCGAAGCGGTGGCTCCGCGAACTCGACACGCTCCTCGAGGAGGTCGAGCGCGCCCCGGACCGACCGATCGGGACGTTGCCGATTCTGCCGCCCCTCGAGCTCGAGGCGATTGCCCGCGCGGGCGGGGAGGTCCGGGCGGCCGGCGAGACGGTGCCCGCGTTGCTCCAGCAGGTCGCGGCCGCGCATCCGGACGCGATCGCGCTCGAGACGGACGGTGTCCGTGCGACGTATCGGGAGCTCGACCAGCAGGTGGCTGTCGCGGCCGTCGGGCTCGCGGCGCAAGGGATCGGGCGCGGTGCGCGTGTCGCGATTCGAGCTGCGAACGTGCGCGATCGCGTGGTGCTCGTTCTCGCGTCGCTCCGCGCGGGGGCGGCGATCGATCTGGGGCCCGAAGGATCCGGGCGCGTGCTCGAAGCGGTTCCGTCCGGGGGGGCCGCCTCGGCGCCCGCGGTGTCGACCGAACAAGCGGCGTTTGTCCTGGGGGATGCGTCGGTGGAGCAGGGGCCGCTCGCACGCGCGATCCGCGCCGCCGCCGCGGAGGCGCATGCGCAAGGGCAGCTGCGCGGCGAGTGCGTAGTCCTCGTCGGGCCGAACCCGCGCGTAGCGTCGCTGGTCGCCTTGCTGTTGCCGCTCGCTGCGGGGGCGACGCTCGTAGGCGTGGCCGATGCGGCGTCCTTGCGCAGCCGGCTGGGAGGGCCCGGAGCGGCGTGCGTCGTCGACGCAAGCGATGCGCGCTCGATCGACGGTACGTCACCGAGAGAGACGTTGTTCGTCGGTCGCCCGTCGCCGTCGATCGGCGCGAAGCATCCCGCGGCACTGGTGGTCGAGATGGACGCCGTCCTGGGCTTGCCGATCGCGGTGCATCCTCTGCTTTCGGCGTCGTGGGCGTCGCCCCCGTCGTCGTCCTCCCCCGCGTCGGTACGGCCCCCGTCGTCGGTGCGGCCCCCGTCGTCGGTGCGGCCCCCTTCGTCGGCGTCGCCCGCGTCGCTACGGGGGGGACCCGACGCGGTCATCCTCGGGCGCCCGCTCGCCGGTCAGCGATGGCGCGTCCTCGACGCGAACGGGCAGCTTGTGCCGATCGGCGTGCCGGGGCAACTGTTCGTGAACGTCGGCGGCGGGGAAGTCCCCACCGGCGAGCGCGTTCGTCTCCTCGAATCGGGCACCTTCGAATCCGCGGGCCGGCTCGACGGGCGGATTCCGATGAACGGCGTCCTCGTGGACCCGGGGGAGATCGCCCGCGTCCTCGAGACACATCCGGCGGTGCGCGAAGCGTGGGTCGTGGCGTTCGAGGATCTGACCGGCGAGCGCCGGCTCGTGGCGTTCTGCGTGCCGAAACCCGGGACCTCCTGGACCGAGACGGAGCTCCGTACCCATGTTCGCGGCGCCCTCGGCGAAGGGCGGCTGCCGAGGCTCTTCGTCGAGCTCGACGTGTTGCCGCGCGACGTGACCGGCGCGGTCAACGAAGAGCGGCTCGCTTCGCCGTACGCCGGATCGAGCGCGGGCGACTACGTGGCGCCGCGCACGGATGCGGAACGGTACATGGCCGAGGCCTGGCAAGAAGCTCTCGGCGTCGGGCGCATCGGCGTCTACGACAACTTCTTCGATCTCGGAGGGCACTCGCTGCTGTGCTTCCGCGTGATCGCGCGGATCGAGCGAGAGAAAGGCGTGCGCCTCAGCCCGCGGCTCTTTTTGCTGAACACCCTCGAGCAGGTCGCGCGACAGGTCGCGAGCGCGCCGGCGCCGTCCGCGACGGCGGCGTCGATGGCGGATGCACGCCCCGGCGAACGTGCCGCGGAGAGCCCGCGGCACCCTGAGACCGCGCCCCCGCGAGGGACCGGGATTCGCGACTGGCTCTCGCGAATCGTGCGCAAGTAGCTACGACGCGCTCTCGACCTTCACGTATTTGCCGGGCTCGCGGGGGTTCGGGACGAACCAGGCCGGGGCGCCGTCGGGATCGCGCCCCAGGCGAGCCCCCGGCACCGGCGGCCGCGTCGCGTCGAACGTGGGGGCCGTCGCGGCGGCCTTGGCCTTCGGCTGGGGGAAGAATTCGCTCTCCTGCATCTCGAGGACCGCCGCCTTGTAGGCGTTCACGATCGTGTCCACGTCCGTGTCGCTGTGCGCCGTCGTGAAGAAGCAGGGGAAGCCATCCAGAATGTGGATGCCGCGATCGCGCAAGAGCACGAACAGCAGATCGCCCCACGCTTGCTCCGCCGTATAGAACGTCTTCCAGAGGGAGCCGAAGTAGCGGATCTCGAGCGGCGCTTCCGAGCTCCGGAAGAACGCGTTGAGTTCCTTGGCGAGCCGCTCGGCCTTCGCGTTCGTCGTGCGCTGCAGCGCCGGTCCCTGCTCCTTCAGGTGGAGAAGCACCGACTTGACTGCCGCGAGCGCGAGCGGATGGCGAACGAACGTCCCGGCGAAGTACGTGACGCCCACTGTCGGAACGGACGCATCGCCGAACTGCCACTGGCCGCCGTCGAGGGCATCCATGAAGGCCCGCTTGCCCGCGATGACGCCGACCGGAAGGCCGCCGCCGATGACCTTGCCGTACGAGGCGAGATCGGCGCGCACGCCGAAGTGCTCCTGCGCTCCGCCGGGGCATGTCCGGAAGCCGGTGATCACTTCGTCGAAGACGAGCACCGTTCCCGCCTCTTCGGTCACCTTGCGAAGCTCGTGCAAGAACTCGCGAGGCTGGAAGTCGGGGCGGCGGCTCTGCACCGGCTCGACAATCACGGCGGCGAGCTCGCTCGCGCGCTCGCGGATCGTCGCGAGCGCTTCCGGGGTGCCGTAATCGAGGACCATCACGTTCTCCGACGTGGACGGCATGATCCCCGGCGCGGCCGGAATGCTGCGGCCTTTCTTGGTGCCACGGACGATCACTTCGTCGAAGATGCCGTGGTAACTGCCTGCGAAGATCGCGATCTTGTTCCGTCCCGTCACGGTGCGCGCGATGCGGATCGTGCCCATCACGGCTTCGCTTCCCGTGTTGCAGAACGCCGCACGGTCGAAGCCGGTGAATTCGCAAACGAGCTTCGCGCATTCGCCGGCGAGCGGCGACTGCGGTCCGATCTCGTGGCCGGTGCGGAGCTGCTCCTCGACCGCGCGCGTGACGAAATCCGGCTGCCAGCCGAAGAGATTGCACCCGAAGCCGTTCAAGCAGTCGACGTACTCGTTGCCGTCGATGTCCCAGATGCGCGCGCCGGCCGATCGCTTGATGACGACCGGGTAGACGAGCTCCTTGATCGCGGGGCGAAAGCCCGTGACGACACGCGGGTCAGCCATCGTCGACCGGTTGGCCTCGGTCCACTGCTTCGACGCCTTGGTGCGGGTGTTGTAGCGGCGCGTCAGCGCTTCGAGGCGCGACTTCTGGCGCGGCGAGAGCTCGTCGCGATGAAGTGCGATTCGCGCGATGGCGCCGAACGGCTTCTTCGCGGCCTCCGCATCTTCCGGCGCCAGCTCCGCGAGGACCTTGCTTCGCACGGAAGCCGGGCCCTGCGCGACCGACGCGGCTGCCGCAGCAGGTTGCGTCGCGGGGGCTTTCACCGGAGCGGGCGTCGCGACGCTGGCTGCGGCTGAGGGCGCCACCGCGGTCGCGGCCGCAGCGGAAACAGTGGCGGGCAAGGCGGCGGGGAGCGACGGCGTCGCGACGGGGAACGCGGCACCCTGCAGCGCAGCGAGCTGCCGGCTCATCAACTGGAGCTGCTGCTCGATGACCGCTTGTATCGTACCGGGCGGAGCGCTGCTTGCAGGAGCCGCGAAAGCGGCCATCGGAAGCGCCGCGGCGGGGAGCGCGGCCGCAACGGGCGCGGGAGCCACGCCTGACGACTGTGGCGGGGGCGGGTTCGGCTGCGCGGACGGAGCAGAGGCGGCGACGGCCGGCGTCGCGGGGTCGGGCGGGAGCTGGCGATCCATGTATTCTGCCAATGCGTTGAGGGTGGGGAGCTGTTCGACCAGTTGGCGGAAGGTAACCTTCACCCCCATCTTCTTTTGAACGGCGGTGGCGACCTGGGTGAGAAACAGCGAATCGAGCCCGAGCTCCACGAAGGGAGCATCGAGGTCGCCGTCGCCGATCTCGATCCCCGACGCGTCTTCGAAGATGGTTCGAAGATCGTCGGCGATGCGGGCGGTGCGGGGCGCAGCAGGTTCGGTCACGATGGGGATCTCCTGGGCAAGGGCGGCGTTGGTGGGGGGCGTCGCATCGGCGACGGGCGTCGCGGGCGCGGCAGGGAGCGAGGCGTCGACCGTCGGCGCGGCGTTGACAATCGGCGGGACGTCGACGATTGGCGCGGCGTCGGCAAGCGGCGCGGTGAGCGCCGCGGTATGTGCGACCGCGCCGTTCGACGTGCTGGCGGTGTTGCGCCGCGCGACGAGCGTCGCCGGAGCAACGGGACCGGCGGGGTCGAGCCAATAGCGCTGGCGCTCGAACGGATACGTCGGCAGGGAAACGCGCCGCCGCGCTTGGCGCCGCCAGAACTCCGTCGGCTCGACGCGGACGCCCGCGGCCCATAGCTGGCCGACCGCCGAAAGGAGCGCCTCCCACTCCGACGCGTCAGAGTCCGCGAGCGACGATACGGCAATCTGCCGTGCGCGGTCTGTCACTTGCTGGCGCGCGAGCGTGGCCAGCGTGGCGCGCGGGCCCACTTCGAGCAGGACCGCGTTGGGCTCCTTCCACAGCGTGCGCACCGCGCCCGCGAACTGCACCGTTTCGCGCAGATGACGGCCCCAGTACGCGGGGTCCTGCGCTTCTTGCGGCGTGATCCACGTGCCCGACCGGGTCGACACGAACGGAATGCGCGGGGCGCTCAGCGTCACCGTTCGAACGAGCCGCGTGAACGGATCCACGACGGCGTCCATCATCGGCGAATGGAAGGCGTGCGAGGTGAACAGCGCTTTGCATGCGATGCCTTCGCCTTCGAGACGCGCTTGTACCTCCGCGATGACGGGGTGCGGCCCGGCGACGACGCACAGCGACGGGCCGTTGTCCGACGCGATCGCTGCTTCGACCGGCAGTTTCGGCGCAACGTCTGCGGCTGCGGCGCGCACCGAGAGCATCCCGCCGCGGGGCATGTCGGACATGAGCCGCCCGCGCGCGCCCACGAGCCGCAACGCATCCTCCAGGCGCATCACGCCGGCGATGACGGCGCACACGAACTCGCCGATGCTGTGCCCGACCATCGCCTTGGGTTCGACGCCCCAGGACTGCCAGAGGCTGGCCAACGCGTAGCCGATCGTGAAGAGCGCCGGCTGGGTGAAGCGCGTGTCGACGAGGGAAGTCGCCGCGGCTTCCTTCGCGTCCTCGCTCGGGAACAGCATGTCGCGCAAGTCGCATTCGAGCGGTGCGCGGAGCGCCTCCGCGCATGCGTCGACGCACTCACGGAAGAGCGGCTCGTCGCGGTAAAGCGAGCGCCCCATCCCGACGTACTGCGCGCCCTGCCCCGGGAACATGAAAACCACGAACGGGTCGCGCGTTACCGCAGCGGCGCTCTTCCCCGCGCCGGTTGCAGCGCTCGTCGTGCCTGAGCCTCGCGGATCGGCCAGGCGTGCCGCGGCTTCGCGCGCATCGCGTGCGACCACCCAATGCCGGTGTGCGAACGCCTTTCGGCCGGTATGAAGCGTGAACGCCACGTCGGCGAGGTCTACGTCGGGGTGCGCGTTCAAATGCGCGGCAAGCGCCTGCCCCGCGGCCTGGGCAGCGGCGGCGCTCCGCGCCGAGACCATGAGCACCTGGCGGGGTCTGACCTCGCCGTTGCGCGGCGAGAGCGGAGCCTCCTCGATGACCGCGTGCGCGTTGGTCCCGCCGACGCCGAACGAGCTCACCCCCGCGCGCCGCGGAGTGGCGCCTCGTGGCCAGGCACGGAGCTCCGCGTTCACGTAGAAGGGGCTCGCCGGGAAGTCGATCTTCGCGTTGGGTGCCCGGTAATGGAGGCTCGCAGGGATGGCCTCCCGCTCGAGCGAGAGCACCACCTTGGTGACCCCCGCGACCCCGGCGGCGATCACCGTGTGCCCGAGGTTGCTCTTGATGGATCCGATCCCGCAGAAACCCGCGTCGCCTGTTTGCTCCCGAAACGCGCGTGTCAGCGCCTCGACCTCGATGGGATCGCCGAGCGGCGTGGCGGTGCCGTGCGCCTCGACGTACGAAATGGACCGCGCGTCGACCCCCGCATCGGCCAAAGCGCGGCCGATCACTTGTGCCTGACCCTCGATGCTGGGGGCCGTGAAGCTCGCCTTTGCCGATCCGTCGTTGTTGATCGCGACGCCTCGGATCACTGCGCGAACCTGGTCGCCGTCGGCGATCGCGTCCTCCAGGCGGCGCAACACCACGAAGCCGGCGCCATCGCTGAACACGGTGCCCTGCGCTTCGCTGTCGAACGAGCGTGTGTGCCCGTCGTTCGAGAGCATGCCGCCGTCCTGGTAAAGATAGCCGCTGCGGACCGGCACCGTGATGGACACGCCGCCGGCGAGGGCCATGTCGCAATCGCCGGCCCGGAGGGCGCGGACCGCTTGCTGGATCGCCACGAGTGACGTGGAGCAAGCGGTGTGCACGCTGACCGCCGGACCGCGAAGGTCGAGCTTGTGGGCGATGCGCGTCGCGACGTAGTCCTTCTCGTTGCCGACCATGGCGTTGAACGCACCGAACGCCTGGATCGCTTCAGGCCGCGTGACGACGTTCTCGCTCCAGTAGCTGTCGTTGTACTTGCCCGCGAAGATCCCGATGTCCCCATCGAACGACTCGGGCACGTGCCCCGCGTCTTCGAGCGCCTCCCACGCGAGCTCGAAGAGGACGCGCTGCTGCGGGTCCATGAGCTCCGCTTCCTTCGGCGGAATACCGAAGAATCCCGCGTCGAAGCGGTCGACGCCGTCGAGCACGCCGCGCGCTTTCACGTACTGCGGGTCATTGCGCGCCTCCGGCGGGACGAATGGATCGAGGTCTTCGTCACGAAAGAACCGGACGGTCTCTTGACCCGCCCAGAGGACCTTCTCGAGCTCCTCGATCGTCGAAGCTCCCGGGTAGCGCCCCACGACGCCGATCACCGCGATCGGCGCACCGGCGTCGCGGAGCACGGAGCGGCGGGCGCGCGGCGACCCGTTCGGCTTGCCCGCGGTGCTCCCCAGCGCGCGCGCAAAGTCGCGGATCGCCGGGTGCTCGAAGATCTGGAGTACCGACGCGCCGAGTCCCAGATCCTTGCGCATCCGCGCGGCCGCGCGTACGGCGAGGAGCGAGGTCGCGCCGAGCTCGAAGACGTTGTCCGTCACGCCGACGGGCGCGACCCCGAGCGCCTCGGCCCAGAGCGCGGCGAGGGACCGCTCGATTTCCGCATCGGGCGGAACGAACGGATTCGCGAGCTCCGGCCGATCGCTCGCGGGAGCCGGCAGCGCGCGGGTATCGAGCTTCCCGTTTCCCGTAAGCGGCATTCGCTCGAGCCACACGAACGCCGAGGGCACCATGAAACTCGGGAGTCTCGTTGCGAGGGCATCGCGCAAGTCCGCGGGCCGTATGCGATCGCCGCGCGGGACGAGGTACGCCACGAGCCGTTTGACACCGGGCACGTCTTCGCGCGCGACGACCGCTGCGCTGAGGATCGCGGGCTGGGCGGTGAGCGCGGCTTCGATCTCGCCGAGTTCGATGCGAAAGCCGCGGATCTTCACCTGGCGATCGGCCCGGCCCACGAAGTCGATCGCGCCGTCCGGCAGAAATCGCACGAGGTCGCCCGTGCGGTACACGCGCTCGCCTGCGCGAAATGGATCGTCGAGGAACCGCTCGGCCGTCAGCTCGGGCCGCGCGAGGTAGCCGCGCGCGACGCCGTCGCCGCCGATGAGGAGCTCGCCCACCTCTCCGGGCGGCACGAGACGAAGCTCGCTGTCGACGATGTAGACCCGCGTGTCGCGGATCGGGTGGCCGATCGGGATCGATCGCGCGTCGTCGGGAACGGGCCGCGGGATCGAATAGCAGCACGCGAAGGTCGTCGTCTCCGTGGGCCCGTACCCGTTGATGATCTGGGTCTCCGGCAGGGCCGCCTGCGCGCGGCGCACGTGCCCGACGCTGAGCGCCTCGCCTCCGATGAGCAGTTGGCGCAAGCCCGCCAGCGCGCCCACGTCTTCGTCGACGATCGTGTTGAAGAGCGCCGCCGTAAGCCACGCCGTTGTGACCCCGTGGCGTTCGATGCAAGCGCGCAGACCGCCGGCCGTCGGGAACGGCTCCGGGTGGAGCACGACTTTGCCGCCGAGAAGGAGCGCGCCCCAGATCTCCAGGGTGGACGCGTCGAAAGCGAGCGGCGCGGCGTGCAAGAGCGACTGTGCTTCGTCGAGGCGGACGTACGTGACGTGCCGGACGAGCCGGTTGATGGCGCGGTGCACGATCTCCACGCCCTTGGGCGTGCCGGTCGAACCCGACGTGTACATCACGTAGACGAGGTGGTCCGCCGTGACGGGCACGTCGATCCGCTCGGCCGGCTCGACAGCCAGGGCCGCGCGGTCCGTGTCCATTCTCACGAGATGCCCCGGCACAACGAAGTCGGCGGTGCGCGAGGCAAGCGACGCCTGCGTCATGACGACGGACACCGTCGCGTCTTCGAGCATGAAGCGGATGCGATCCGGCGGGTATGCCGGATCGATCGGCAAATACGCGCCACCGGCTTTCGTGATGCCGAGAATGGCCACGATCGCGTCCGCACTTCGGTCGAGGCAAACGCCGACGCGCGCGTCGGGCCCCACCCCACGCGCTCGCAAATGATGCGCGAGTCGATTGGCTTGTGCGTCGAGCTCGGCGTAGGTCAGCCGCCCGTGCGCGTGCTCCACGGCGATCGCGTGCGGGCGCGCATCCGCCTGCTCCTCGAACAGCCGGTGAACAGTGGCATCGCGCCGATCGCGCACGTCCGGACCGTTCCACTCGACGAGAAGCCGATGCCTATCGCGTTCCGTCAAATCGCTCACGATCGAAACTCCAATGCGGTGAGGACCCCGCCGTGAGCGGCGTTGCGCCCATCGAATACGGAGGCTTGCATGGACCCGGATTCGAGGGGCAGCGGCAGGCGGCGGGCGCTTCGCGCGGAAACCACAACCATCGTATCGTACTCCGAACGAAAGGCCGTGGTGTACGCGATTTCGATGCGGAGGTTCTTTTCGGTGGAGCTTGGATTCGTATAGAAATCGTCGCACATGCCGAGCGCGTGCAATCGCGTGCAATTGCAGCGGCGGCCAGCGCGACCGTCCCGCGGACGGTCTCGCATGATGCGACGACCTGATGCGCCAGCTGGTGAGGCCGCGAGCCGGCGGCTAAAGAGAAGGCACTTCGCGTACAGACTTCTTGGGGGCAAGGAATCGCAACCTCGATGATTGCTTATCACCGGCTTTGGCATCTCTCTTCGGGCCCGGCGCTCTGCGTGGCAGCGGTCGCTTTTTGCACCACCGGCTGTACCCACCCCGACCAGGGGGAGACGGCGCCGTCCGGGGCTTCCGGCTCCGGTAGCTCGGCTAACTCGTCTGGTTCTTCGGCGACGGCGGGTTCGGCGACCGGGGGCTCCGCCGGCTCCGGCACCGGTGCGTCCGCGACCGGCACGAACGGCACCACGGGGGCGGGCAGCGGCGGATCGAGCGGGTCGAGCGGCTCGTCGACGGGATCCGGGAGCGGCAGCTCGGGCGGCAAAGACGCGGCCGCGCTGACGCGCGGGCCTACGCCGTCGACCGGCACGACGAAGTTTCCATTTCCCCAGAATCGCCAGGCGAACAACTGCATTTTTCCAACGGCGTACGACAACGACGACGTCCAGGCGGCTTACCAGCAATGGAAGACCGATTTGGTCGTCTCGGCGGGAAGCAACGGCGAATACCGCGTCCAACGAACGAGCACGGACGGCGTCGACAAATGCCGTCCCGCCAATTCCACCGTGTCGGAGGGGATCGGCTACGGAATGCTGGTTGCGGTTTACATGGATGATCAGTCGCTCTTCGACGGGCTCTGGCTCTACGAGCAAGAGAACCTCGACATGAACGGCTTGATGAACTGGGCTCCCGGCGGCCCGCAGGACGCCACGGACGGCTGCACGGGCGGCGCGACGGACGCGGACGAGGACATGGCGTTCGCTCTCGCCATGGCCGATCAACAGTGGGGCGGGCAGGGGTCGCTGTCCAAGTCGTACAAGCAGATTGCGATCACCCAGATTACGAACATCTGGAATAGCGAAATCTACCAATTCAAATACGTTCGGGCGGGGGACGGCACTTGGGCGACGAACGCGAACCTGAATCCATCGTACTTCGCGCCTGCGTATTATCGCGTCTTCGCGAACCTCGACCCGAACAACGGAGCCCAGCCCAAAGACGACTGGATGGGCACGATTGACCAGGTTTACGCTACGATCAACGACTCACTCAACAACGGCAACGCGTCGAACGGCCTCGTGCCGGCGTGGTGCAACGACTCGAACGCGGGCA
>DATHQY010000637.1:0-8891 GCA_035482215.1 Polyangiaceae bacterium
GGCGGGCTGGCCGCCGGCCGCACCCCGTACGACCGTCTCACGGCCGCGCGGTAGGCGTCATGAACGCGCGCGAAAATCTGGACGACGCCGCCGGGCAAGAGAAGCGTCACGACGACGAAGAGAATGCCGAGCGCGAAGAGCCACATCGTCGGGAACGCGACCGTCAGCCAGCTCTTGCCGCCGTTGACCAGAAAGGCGCCGAGCATGGCACCCGCCAGTGTTCCGCGCCCGCCGACCGCCACCCATATCGCGGTCTCGACGGAGCTCGACGGCTGCATCTCGCTCGGATTGATGATGCCGACCTGCGGCACGTAAAGGGCGCCCGCAAAGCCGCAGATCACGGCCGAGAGCGTCCATGCGAAGAGCTTGTAGGCCACCGGATCGTAGCCGCAGAAGCGGACCTTGGCCTCGACGTCGCGCATCGCCGTGAGCACGCGGCCGCAGCGCGACTGCACGACGAACTGGCACAGCACGTACGCGAGGCCGAGACCGATGCCGGTCGCCGCGCACAACGCTGCCTTCGTGGACGGCTCACGAAGCGAATAACCGAGAATTCGTTTGAAATCGGTCAGCCCGTTGTTGCCCCCGAACCCGGTCGCGTTGCGGAAGAACAGGAGCATCGCCGCATAGGTGACGGCTTGCGTGACGATCGAGAAATAGACGCCGTTGATGCGGGAGCGGAACGCGAAAAAGCCGAACACGTATGCCAGGACGCCAGGGACCGCGAGGGCCATGACCATCGCGAAGGGAAAATGGTCGAAGCCGCGCCAGTACCAGGGCAGCTCCTTCCAATCGAGAAACACCATGAAGTCGGGCAGCGCGCTCCGGTAGTTGCCCTCGGTGCCGATGGAGCGCATCAGATACATGCCCATCGCGTATCCGCCCAGCGCGAAGAAGAGCGCGTGGCAGAGGCTCAGAATGCCCGCGTAGCCCCAGACGAGGTCCATCGCGACCGCGACGATCGCGTAGCACGTGAGTTTGCCCACGAGACCGATCGCGAATTCGGAGACATGCAGCGCGCTCGACTCGGGCGTGGCCACGTTGAGCACGGGCGCGATCACGCCCACGATCAGGCAGACCGCGGCGACCATCATCATTTGCCACCGGTACCGGGGAGCCGGCCGAGGCGGCGGGGGCAGCGTGATCATGTTCCGTCCGCGCTGCGCCCGCGCGGCGCGAAAAGGCCCTGCGGCCGCTTTTGAATCACGAGGACGACGGCGACGAGCACGACGATTTTTCCGAGCACCGCCCCGGCGATGGGCTCGAGGACCCTGTTGAGAATACCGAGCGAAAACGCGGCGACGATGCATCCGACGAGCTTGCCGACGCCGCCCAAGACGACCACCAGAAACGAGTCGACGATGTACCCCTGCCCGAGCTCCGGCCCGACATTGCCGAGCTGCGCGAGCGCGACGCCGCCGAGACCGCCGACGCCGGACCCGAGCGCGAATGTCCACATGTCGACGCGCTTCGTCGGAATGCCCATGCACGCCGCCATCGAGCGATTCTGCGTGACCGCGCGAACGCGCAAGCCGAGCGAGGTTCCACGAAGGACGTACCCGACGAAGCTGACGACGATGATCGTGAAGAGAACCACCGCGATGCGGCTATACGGGATGACCACGCCCTCGAAGATCTCGACGCCTCCGGAAAGGAGCGGCGGGTTCTCGACGGCCACGTTCTGCGCGCCGAAAATGCTGCGAACGAGCTGGATGAGAATGAGGCTCAACCCGTACGTCGCGAGCAACGTCTCGAGAGGCCGGCCGTAGAGAAATCGTACGACGGTGCGCTCGAGAATCGCGCCGACCGCCATGCAGAACACGAGGGCGACCGGGATCGCCGCAACGAGGTAATAGCTCTCGTATTGGGGCAGGTGCTGGTGGAAGAACGTCTGCGTCACGAAGGTCGCGTACGCGCCCAACATCAGCATCTCGCCGTGCGCCATGTTGATGACGCGCATCAGACCGAACGTGATCGCGAGGCCGAGCGCCGAGAGCAAGAGGATGCTTCCCGTGCTCATTCCGTAGAGAATGTTCGCCGCGCCGTCGATCATCCATTGTTTGCGATCGAGCGCCGAGACGGTGCTGGCCGCGGCGGCTCGTACGCGCGCGTCCGGCTCCGCGTAGGTGCCGTCCGCGCCCCGCGCGGACATCGCCGCGAGCTTGTCGCGAAAGCGCATCGACCCGGTCGCGCCGATCGCGGAGACCGCCCCGAGCCTCCGCTCGGGGTCCGTGCTCGCCAGGTCCTGCTCGGCGAGCGCGGAGACGATCGCGCGCTTGACCGACGCGTCCTTGTCTTTGGCAAGCGTCTCGCGGAGCACCGCCACGTCCTCGTCGCTGCCGTGATTCGCGAGGATGTCCACTGCGGCGAGGCGCACTTTGGGATCGGGCGATGCAAGCTGCAGATGCGCGAGCACCGGCCCCAGCACGCGCCGGATGTTGTTGTCCACCTCGGGAGACCGGAGCGCCCCCGTGCCGGCGGCCCCAGTGATCACGTCGTGCGGAGATCCATCGGGCCCCTTGACGAAGAGATGCCCGTCCGTGGCGAGCAGGTCACCACTGTCGAGCGCTTGGAGGACCGCGATGGCCCGCGGGTCGCCCGTGGCGCCGAGCGTTTCCACGGCCTTCGCCAGCGCCTCCTCCGAAGCCGTGGAGAGCGCCTGCACGGCGCTCTCGAAAGAGCTCGCGTCCGCATGCGCTGCGGGCGTCGCGGCGAGGCCCAGGAGCGCAGCGAGCGTGAAGACCGCCAGCGCGGCCTTCACGCGAGCCCACACGCGCCGCATCAGCGCTTCGCGACCGCGTCGGACGCGGGGAACTTCGGGTCGGTGCAGTTTCCACATACCCACGGGTACGTCCAGTCCGCGACCTTCTTGGCGCTATCCGGAATGAACGGGCTCCAGGCCTGCGCACGAATCGGGCCTTCCGTCTTCCACACGACGTGGAACTGGCCGTTCGCCTGCACTTCGCCGATGAACACCGGCTTGTGCAAATGGTGGTTCTTCGCGTCGAGCGTGATGTCGAAGCCCGAGGGGGAGCGATAGGTCTGGTAGCCGAGGGCCTGGCGAACCGCGTCGACGTCGGTCGTGCCCGCCTGGTCGACAGCCTGGGCCCACATGTGCATGCCGATGTACGTTGCCTCCATCGGGTCGTTGGTGACGCGCTTGTCTCCGTCCGGCAGGTTCGCCGACTTCACATAGCCCTTCCACTCGTCGATGAACGCCTTGTTCTCCGGCGTCGGGATCGACATGAAGTAGTTCCACGCTGCGAGGTGGCCGACGAGCGGCTTCGCGTCGATACCGCGGAGCTCCTCTTCACCGACCGAGAAGGCGACGACCGGGACGTCGGTCGCCTTGAGGCCCTGGTTTCCGAGCTCTTTGTAGAAGGGAACGTTCGAGTCGCCGTTGATCGTCGAAATGACCGTCGTGCGTTTCCCGACCGCGAACTTTTTGATGTCCGCGACGATCGTCTGGTAATCGCTATGCCCGAACGGCGTGTACTCCTCTTTGATGTCGTCGTCGGAGATGCCCTTGGAGTGCAAAAAGTAGCGGAGGATCTTGTTCGTCGTGCGCGGATACACGTAGTCGGTTCCGAGAAGGACGAATCGCTTGGCGCCGCCCCCCTTGTCGCTCATCAAGTATTCGACCGCCGGAATCGCCTGCTGGTTCGGCGCGGCGCCCGTATAAAAGACGTTGTACGAGGATTCCTCGCCTTCGTACTGCACCGGGTAGAACAACAGCCCGTTCAGCTCTTCGAAGACGGGCAAGACGGACTTGCGGGAGACGGAGGTCCAGCATCCGAACACGACCGCGACTTTGTCCTTCTGAACGAGTTCGCGCGCCTTCTCCGCAAAGAGCGGCCAGTTCGACGCAGGGTCGACGACCACGGCTTCGAGCTTGTGTCCAAGAACGCCGCCCTTGGCGTTGATCTCCTCGATCGTCATCAGCGCGGTGTCGCGAAGCGACGTCTCGCTGATCGCCATCGTCCCCGAGAGCGAATGGAGAATGCCCACTTTGATCGTGTCGCCCGGGGCCATCGCCGCCTTCGAAGTGTCGGCCTTCGGCGCCGCACTCGCGCTGGCAGGAGCGGCCGCGACGGATTCGGCAGGCTTGGGCTGGTCCGCCGGCTTCGGTTCATCCTTGCTGCAACCGACGGACACGAACTGCATCGAAGCCGCGAGCGCAATCACCCACCCTCGCATCGAAGGCGTACATCGCATTGGGATTCTCCTTCTTTCTCAATCCCCGCACGACCTGTCATGTGGGCGCGGGATCCGGAGAAAATGTGTCATGCCCAATGTTTCCGACCGTTGTCCGCACCATGAAGTTTCGTGTGGGACCGACGGGAATGTCGGAACGTACGCAGCGCGGTCAAGTCAGTCCGCGGATCCGAGCCCCGTCTTTTCGGCGCGCGCCGCCGGCACGGCTTCGTGCCATGCGCCAACAACGTAATTCTGGATTTCGAGGAGACCCAATCCCAATCCTTCTTTGACCTGCGCGAAGACGAATGGACCGTCGCCGCGCATCGCGCGAGCGTCGCGCGCCATGACGTCGAGGCTGGCCCCGACCTGCGGCGCCAGATCCGTCTTGTTGATCACGAGAAGATCGGATTGGGTGATCCCCGGCCCCCCCTTGCGCGGCACTTTGTCGCCGCCCGCAACGTCGATGACGTAGATCGTGTAGTCCACGAGCTCGCGGCTGAATTGCGCCGCGAGGTTGTCGCCGCCGCTCTCGACGAGCAGGAGCTCGGGCCGCACTTCGAACATCAGCTGATCGAGCGCGTCGAGGTTGTGGCTGATGTCCTCGCGAATCGCCGCGTGGGGACAGCCGCCGGTCTCCACGGCTCGAATGCGGCGCGGCTCGAGCGCCTTCTGCCGATGGAGGAATTCCGCGTCCTCGCGCGTGAAGATGTCGTTGGTCACGACGCCGAGCTCGATGCGGTCGCGCAGCGCACGGCACAGGGCGAGGACGAGCGCCGTCTTGCCGCTCCCGACCGGGCCGCCGATTCCCACGGTGAAGGCGCGGCGCGCGTAGTCGCGCTTCTGCGCCGGTTCGCGGTCACGAAAGCGCCCTGGATGCTCCCAGCGCTCGTGCCGGTGCGGGTGATGATCGTGGCCGTCGTGCGAAGGATGCGAGTGATCCGGAGCCTCGTGCCCGTGAGCCCCGTGTGCGTCGTGTTCTTCGTGTCCCATGGCTCGTTTCCTCGTGGTTCGCGGGTTCGCGCTCTCGAGTCGCGTCCCTTCAACTTTGAAACATGCGAGCGTAAAGCTCGTCGTGCGTCGCGGCGACGATGTCCCAAATCGGGGCCGTATTCGCCGCGGCATCGGGCGCCGTCGCCGCACACGCCGAGAGCACCGCGTCGAGCGTCGGGATCGCCGCGCCGTGCATTCGCTGCGCCTCGTGTGGGCCGACCACGCCGAGCCGAACGGCGGCGGAGAGACCTCCGCGCAGCGCGTAATGCAGAAAGACGCCCAGCGTCTCGACCCGTTCGAGCTCCAGCGCCGCGAAGGTCGCGCCGAAAAGCGGCGCGAGGTGCGCGGGCGCCTCGCGTTTGCGGACGCACTCCGCCCACTCCGCGATGCGCGGGTGATCGAAGATCCGCTCGCACGTCGCGATGAACGCGCGCCCTTGCGTCAGGCTGGCGCGCTTCTGCACATGGTTCGACAGGAGCGCGTCGAGGTCCGCGCCGACCGACCTCAGGGCGTCGGGCGCATCGAACGCGGCCCCGACGAACGGCAGCATCACACGGCCCGTGCTCCAGAGCAGCGCGTCGATGTAATCGGCGAGATCGGCGACGTCGCGGACGAACCCGCGCTGCACCGCGGCCTCGAGGCCGGACGAATGCGCGAAGCCCCCGGTCGGGAAGCTCGAATCCGCGATCTGCAAGATACGCCAGCGCAGCAGCAAATCGGTGCTCTCAGAAGAGGCTGTAGAGTTGCGCGAGAGGCAGCGCCGTCGCCGGTTCGCATCGTAGAAGAAGCCCGTCGGCGCGGACCTCGTAGGTCTCGGGATCGACCGTGATCGCGGGGAGCGCGCCGTTGTGCACCATGTCTTTCTTGCCGATCCCGCGGCAGTTCTTCACCGCGACGACATGCTTCCCGAGGCCGAGCGACTCCAGCGCGCGCGCTTCGACGGCCCGCTTCGAGACGAACGCGATGCTGGTCGAGCCGACCGCGCGTCCGAGCGCGCCGAACATCGGCCGCATGCGGAGCGGCTCCGGCGTGGGGATCGACGCGTTCGGGTCGCCCATCTGCGCCCACGCGATGAAACCGCCTTTGATCACGAGCTCCGGACGAGACCCGAAGAACGCGGGCCGCCACAGGACGAGGTCCGCCCACTTGCCGACGGCGATGCTCCCGATCTCGTGCGCGACGCCGTGCGCAATCGCCGGGTTGACGGTGTACTTGGCGAGATAGCGCTTGATCCGGGCGTTGTCGTTGCCGGGGTTCTCGCCGTCGAGCGCCCCGCGCTGGCGCTTCATCTTGTCGGCCGTCTGCCACGTGCGGGTGACGACCTCGCCGACGCGGCCCATCGCCTGGCTGTCGCTCGAGATGATGCTGATCGCGCCGAGGTCGTGCAGGATGTCCTCGGCGGCGATGGTCTCGCCGCGAATGCGGCTTTCGGCGAAGGCCACGTCCTCCGGAATGGTCTTGTCGAGGTGATGGCAAACCATCAGCATGTCGAGGTGCTCGTCCAGCGTGTTCACGGTGAACGGGCGCGTGGGATTCGTCGAGCTCGGGATCACGTTGGGCTCGCCGCACACGCGGATGATGTCCGGGGCGTGGCCGCCGCCGGCGCCTTCCGAATGGTAGGTGTGAATCGTCCGGCCCTTGAACGCCGCGATCGAGTCGCCGACGTACCCCGACTCGTTGAGCGTGTCGGTGTGAATCGTGACCTGCACGTCCTCCCCTTCGGCGACCGACAGGCAACAGTCGATCGTCGACGGCGTCGTCCCCCAGTCTTCGTGGAGCTTCAGACCCAGCGCGCCGGCGCGAATCTGATCGAGCAGCCCTTCGGGCGAGGACGTGTTGCCCTTCCCGGTCAACCCGATGTTGATGGGCAGCGCATCCGTCGCCTGGAGCATCTGCCCGATGTAGCGGGCGCTCGGCGTGCACGTCGTCGCGTTCGTGCCCGTCGCCGGTCCGGTGCCTCCGCCGATGAACGTCGTGACGCCGGAGGCCAGCGCTTCGTCGACCTGCTGCGGGCAGATGAAATGGATGTGCGAGTCGATTCCACCCGCCGTGACGATCAGTCCTTCTGCGGAAATCGCCTCGGTCGTGACGCCGACGACCATCCCCGGCGTGACGCCCGCCATGACGTCGGGGTTGCCGGCCTTTCCGATGCCCACGATGCGGCCGCCCTTGATGCCGATATCGGCCTTGTAAATGCCGCTGACGTCGAGGACGAGAGCATTCGTGATCACGCAATCGAGCGCGTCGCGGTCGAAGACGCCCGCGCGCTGCCCCTGCCGGTCACGCAGAACCTTGCCTCCCCCGAACTTGCATTCGTCGCCATAGGTCGCGAAGTCGTGCTCCACCTCGGCGATGAGCTCCGTGTCGCCCAGGCGCACGCGATCGCCCACGGTGGGGCCGAACATGTCGGCATAGTGCCGTCGATCGATCGTGTGGCTCATCGCGCGTCTCCTCCGGCGAGCTCCACGAGCGCGCGTCCGACGAGGCGCACGGTCTTCTCCTCGCCCGGCTCGAAGCGAACGGCCGTCCCCGCCGGAATGTCGAGATGCCGCCCGGCCGCTCGCTCGCGATCGAAGACGAGCGCCCGGTTGACCTCTTCGAACGGATAGTGGCTTCCGACCTGGATCGGCCGGTCGCCCACGCTCTTCACGACGATCTCCACGACAGGCCGTCCTTCGTTCAACGCGATCGTGCCGGGCGCGATCGTCAAACTGCCCGGGACGACGCCCGCCGGAATCGGATTGAACGCGTCGGCCGGCGGCGCCGGCAAGAAGCTGCCGTAGAGCGCGAGCGAGAGATCGACGGTGTCGAGCGCGATGGGGCGATGCACGGTGACGAGCTTCGTGCCGTCCGGGAACGTACCCTCGACCTGGACTTCGGCGGTCATCTCCGGGACGCCGTTCATCACGTGCGCGATGCCGAGGATGCGGCGGCCGAGATCCATAAGCTCGGCGACGGAGCGCCCGTCGCGAATGAGCTCGAGGAGCTGCGTGGCGATGAGCGCCACGGCTTCGGGGTAATTGAGGCGCAGGCCGCGCGCGAGCCGCTTCTGGGCGAGCACGCCGGCGCCGTGGAGGACGAGCTTGTCCAGATCGCGGGGCATAAGGTGCATGTCCGCCGGAGCATCGCCCAGCGAACGGGGCGCGTCACCACTTTCGCGCAAAGGGGTCGTCGCCCAGCACGTCGGCGAGAGCGGCGAAACTCGGGCGCAATGCACGGGAGGCGTCTTCGAAACGGCGAGCTGCCACGCGGAGGATCGCAGCGTCGTCGCCGACGGGGCTGGCGGACATCACCGGCGCCGCGCTCGGCGGCGTAGCCGACCGAGGGCGCCGCGCCTCTCCGGACGGCGCCGCCGACGCGGCCGACGCGGCCGACGCCGCCATCGCGGCGCGCACGGCACCGAGGCGCGGGCCGACGGCAAACAAGGAGAGCACGGCGTCGAACTCGCCCATGCGAGCAGCGAGCGGGCCGGCCTCCGGATCGAGGCGGGTGGCGTCGACGAAGAGGCGGGCGGCGCCGCGCACGACGACCGTACGCGACGCATACGCATCGAACTGCCATCGCTCGCCGCTCGCGCTCCGCCCTGCCGTGTAGCCGTCGAGCAGGAAGAACGAGCTGTCGGCGCCGAGATCGACCCGGAGATCCTGCTGGTAGCGCGCGGCGCGAAAGCAGACGACCGGGTCGGGCACGAGAGCGAGGAGCGC
>DATHQY010000638.1:0-8529 GCA_035482215.1 Polyangiaceae bacterium
TGCTGGGCATTCTTCTCGGGCGCTTGTACCTCGGCGCCGAGTGGCCGCCCTCGGTGCGGGCCCTGCTTGGTTCGCCGGCCGGGGCCACGGCGCTCTCCGCAGGGGCCGCTGCGCTGGCTCTCGCCCTCCTCGCGGCGTCCGGCTCCATCCCGTATCCGCTCCTTCACAACAGCCTCTTGGCGCCGGTGTTCGCGCTCCTCATCGTGAGCCTCGCGCCCGGACGCGGCGCCTTCGCCGCATGCCTTGCCACGCCGGCGATGGTGCTGCTCGGCGAGGCGAGCTATTCGCTCTATTTGATTCATGTCCCGCTCGGCGTCATCTGGGACAAGATCGTTCACCCGCTGATCGGTCCCCGCTACGCGGGCACCCTGCTCGACTGGTCGGCGTTCGTCGCCTTCGCCGTTGCCGCCTCGATCGGGTGCTATCGCTTCGTGGAGCGGCCGCTCCAGAAGCGCGTCCTGCGGGCGATCGCAAAGCCGAAGCCGCGCTGACGCGCTGCCATGCTCGTGAGTCGCACGCGCCAGCACCCGCGCGCACTCGGAAGCGCTAGCGCGTGCGGCGCTTCCGGGGGGCGCCGAGAGGGCGGGCGCGGGCACCGGTGTCCACAGGTGCATTTCGCTTCGGCGCCGACGCATAGGCTTTCTGTGCCGCCGTGCGGCTTCCGACCAGCACCGGCGCTCCGCCGTGCATCTCGGGATGCACGCTGGCGAGTCCCTCGGCTCGCGCGAATCCCGCGAGGTCGCCCGCGTGCTCCTCCATCCAGGCGCTGAACCGTTGCCAGAAAGCGCGCGCCTCCTCATCCGGAAGCGGCTTGCCGTCCACGACGACGCGCAAGCGACCCGCGTCGTTCATCCGGCGCTCATCCCGCGTGCGCGACTTGCGACAGATCGCCGAGAATCTGCGCGGCGTGCACGTTCACGTCCACCTTGCGATAGACCTTCTTCACGTTGCCGTCGGGGCCGATGACGAACGTCTGCCGCTGGTGATGCCCCGAGAACGGTACGCCGTACGATTTGCCGATCGTCCCGTCCGCGTCCGTGATGAGGAGGAACGGCAGCTTGTAATGGTCGATGAATTCCTTGTGCGACTCGCGGCCGTCACCCGAGACGCCGACGAGCACGGCGCCGGTCTTCGCGATGTCCTGCCACGCGTCGCGGAAGGAGCATGCTTCCTTCGTGCAGCCGGGCGTCTCGTCCTTCGGATAGAAGTAGACGACGACGGCTTTGCCCTTCAGGGCGGACAGATGAACGGACTTGCCGTCCTGGGCCGTCGCGGTGAAGTCGGGCGCGGGTTTGCCGACGAGATCATCGGGCGCGGAGGAGACGTCCCCCGTGTTAGGGGAGGCCGATGCCGCAGCGGGTGCAGGCGGAGCGGCGGCGACCGTCGTCGTGGAAGCTGCGGCGTTCGCGGCCGCGCCGCCCGCGGTGGCGGAAGCCGCGGGGGCCACCGGCGGGGGAGCCGTTGGAGGTGCCCCTTGCGGAGGCGGTGCTTCGGGAGGCGTGCAAGCGCACACCCACGCAACGAGGAGCGCCGAAGCAGCCCCGGCCATCGTGACTCGAAGCGTGGAGGATGAAGCCCGGTGAGCAAGGTTCATGGCGCGGTGATGGCTAGCACGTTCCTTCCGACGGGCGATCCCATCGAGGCCACTTTCGCGCGCCACGGGCCGACCTTCCGACGAACCGGCGGAACGCGGGTTGGGACTCCCTCGGCTTCCGCGCAACCGCGCGTCCGCGGCATTCGTGCCGTCCGGTCAAAACAGCCGTCGCTGTGCCGCGTCGAATGCCGCGACCCGGGCTTGCGAGGCCACGCTTGCACCATAATCGGTCGCGAAGAGGCTCCAGATCATGGAGTCGCGCTCGCTGCCGTCGGGTCGCACGCGCCGGCGCAGCGTCGCTTCGAGAGTGAATCCGAGCCTCTTTGGGATAGCGGCGCTGCGTACGTTGGCGGGCTCACAATGGATCTCGACGCGACCGACCTTGTGAACCTCGAAGGCCACTCGCACAAGCGCGGCGGCCGCCTCCGTGGCGAGCCCCTTGCCAATATGGTCCTCGCGAATCCAGTAGCCGATCTCGAGCGCGTTGGGTCCGACACGCCGATGAAAGCCCGTTCCGCCCATCACGATGGAGTCGTCCGCTGAGAAGATGCCGTAAACGAATTCGTTTCCTAGATCGAAGTTCCCGCGGAAGCGGCGCAAGAGCGCAACCTTCGCGTCGACCGTCGTGGGCTCGTCCTTGGCCCACCACATCCATGGCCGCAGATGGTCCAGATTCGCGTCGACCGCCTCCTTCAGCTTCGGCGCGTCTTCGGGCGCGTAGCATCGGATGAGAAGGCGATCGGTTTGGATCCGGTACGCGGTCATCGGGCCGAATATCTCATGTGAAAAACGGGCGCGATATGGGGCGGAGACGGTAGCGCGCGGATTCGTCAGTTCCGCGCCTTCTCCCTCAAGGGTGGGGGGATCTAGCGCGTGCCGCGGCTCAATCCGCGCAGGGACAGCAGTAGTAAAGGACGCCGCTGGGGGTCGGAAGGGGAATGACCTGACAATTCAGTGCGGAGTCGGGAACGGGTGCATTTTGCACAATGGGGCCGGCGCAGGTCAGCTCGTATTCGGAAGCGCCGCAGAGCGATTTGCAGCTCTCGGTGCCTCCCGATACGGCGCCGTCGGCGTTGACCGTTGCGCCGTTGCTCACTTCGCAGATCTGTCCCGCAGGCCCTGCGAAGCATCCCGAACCGGATGGTGACGCCTGGACGGCGACGCCTGCCGGAACCTTACAGGTTTCGCCGTCGGTGGCTCCAAGCTGATCCTGCGACGAGGTCGCCAGCGCGCCGGTTCCCGAACAGGCGCCGGCCAGAAGAGCGAACAGAACGTAGCTCGATCCCCTCATGCTTCGAACATAAGCCCGCCCCGACGGCGTCGCCACGGGGAGCGCTGTGCTGCGCTGCGTGGAGAGACGACCAAGGCTTTATGCCCTTCGGCTCACGCTTTTGCCCAGCCCTCCGCCCGTAGCAGCTCCGTTACCCGCGCACGGACGTCGTCACGGATCTCGCGCACACGCTCGATCGGCTTGCCCTTCGGGTCCTCGAGCGGCCAGTCCAGGCGCCGCAGGCCGGGCACGACGGGGCAGGCTTCTCCGCATCCCATCGTCACGAGGATGGACGAATCCCGGGCCAGCGCGTCCGTCAGCTTCTTCGGCGTGACGGCATCGAGCTCGATCCCGACCTCGCGCATCGCGTTCAGGACCTCGGGATGCACGCGCGGCCCTGGCTCGGTCCCCGCCGAGGTCGCCCGCGCTTTGCTCTCGTCGGAGAGGGCATTGAACCAGGCGGCTGCCATTTGAGAGCGACCCGCATTGTGGATACAGGCAAAGAGAACCGTTTTCATGGGATGTCCTCCCGAGGTATTTCAAGCGACCTCCTCACGCGCTTCTCGCTGCGGCGCGGGCTGCCGGTCGACGACCCGCTCCGCGTACTGGGGAAGCGTGGGAACGAGCCAGCGAAACAGCGCCGTCGACGCCGCCGCCCCGAGGAGCTGGGCAACGATGAACCCGGGCGCATCCACCGGACGGATTCCGGCGAAAGTATCGCTCGCGGATCGCGCCAGGGTTACCGCGGGATTGGCGAACGACGTCGACGACGTGAACCAGTAGGCGGCCGTGATGTACGCGCCAACCGCGAAGGGGACGGCGCTCGGCCGTCGCCGGACACATCCCCAGATCACCGACAGCAGGCCGAAGGTCGCCACGAATTCGCTGACGAGCTGCGACGCACCGGAGCGCTCGTGCCGCGAAGAGAAGAATAGCGCCGGCTCCTTGAACATGACATGAGCGACCGCGACGCCGGCGAAGGCGCCCACGAATTGCGCGAGCAGGTAACCAGGCACTTCGCGCCACGGAAGACCCCCTTGGCTTGCGTCGGCGAGCGTCACTGCCGGATTGAAGTGGGCACCTGAAATCGGCCCAAACGTCAGGATCAAGGCGATCAATCCCGCGCCCGTCGCCATCGTGTTGGCCAGTAGTGCAATCGCGACGTTTCCGCCGGCGAGCTGCTCGCCCATGATGCCCGATCCGACGACGATCGCGAGCAGGAGCGCCGTGCCGAGCGCCTCGGCGACGAGCTTTCTCACGATCAGCAGCACGTGCCCTTGCTGCCGTTCTTGCAGCAATCCTCCCAGAGATAGGCGCTCAGCTTGCGGAGCGCGTCGTAGTCTGCGGAGTAGTAGTGGAATGTCCCCTCGCCGCGGGTCCGCATCACGCCTGCATCGACGAGACGCTTGAGGTGATGGCTCAGCGTCGACGCCGGCAGGTCGACGTGCGCCTGGATCGCTCCGGCGGTCGCCCCCTCGGACCCGGCCTGCACCGCGAAGCGCAGAATCGCCAGGCGCACCGGATGCCCCAGCGCGCCAAGCTGCTCCGCATGATGCTCCAACTTCGAGGGCATGACGTATTTCTATCTTTTTCGAAGTAAAGATCAAGCTCCGGAGGGCCGCGTTCGGCGAGCGCCGCTCGCCGTCCGGTGCGTCCAAGGGTACCGTGAGCGCGCATGTTGACGGGGAGGGGGCCCTGGTTTCAGGGCGCGAAGCTCGACGCCTTCCGTGCCTACTGGGCGCTTCTCGAGGCGAACTACGACACCATCGTAGCGAGCACGCTCCGAGAGGCCGTCGAGATTGCACCCTCGCTGTCCAAGCCGGCATCGGCAGAGCGGGCGCGCGAAGACGGATCCGACGTATTGAAACGCGTATGGCATGCCATCCGTGAGGGGGACTGGACGGCCGTCGAGGAAAAGTGGGAGGCGCGCGGCGCCGCCTTCGCGACGCTCGGCGTGAGTATCGAGGAGTGGAGCGAGATCGTGCTGTTGACGTCACGGTGCTCCCTTCCGTTCGTCCTCGAGGCCCACGGTCGCGACCTGGAGCGGCTCGGCGCGATCCTCGCGACGATGAGCGATTTCTGGAGCCGTTCGATCCGCGTGGCGCGGGCGCAATACGCGCGAACGCGCGATGAGCACCTCGCCAGCCAGAAAGACGCGCTCCGGCGCAGCGAGGCGCGGTACGCGAGACTGGCCGAAGCGGGCATCGTCGGCGTCGTGATCAGCGAGATGGGCCCCCGCATTCTCGAGGCCAACGATGCCTTTCTTCGGATGCTCGGCTACACCCGCGACGACCTCCGCGCCGGGCTCCGTTGGGACGCATTGACGCCGCCGGAGTGGCGGGTCAGCGAACAAGTGTTGGACGACCTCCGCCGCAGCGGCGTCGCGCAGGTACGCGAGAAGGAGTATCTCCACAAAGACGGCCGCCGGGTGCCCGTGCTCGTCGGCGCGGCGCGGTTCGAACCCGACGAAGCGATCACGTTCGTGCTCGATCAGAGCGACGCGCACCGAGCGGCGGAGGCCCTGCGGCGAAGCGAGCGGCTCTTCCGCGCCGTCGTCGAGTCGAGCCCCGATGCCGTGAGCCTGCTGGATCGCGATGGCCGCTTCATCTACGCGAGCCCCGCCGCCGTGCGGATCGCAGGGCTCGTCCAGGGGGGCCTCGTCGGGACCTCGGTGTTCGACTTGATCGCGCCCGCTGACCTCGAGGCCTACAGGAACCGCTGGCAAGAATGCGTCGACAATCCCAACGTGCGCCTCCGCCACGACTTCGAGTTGCGCCCCGTCGATGGCGTGACCCGGTCGCTCGAGTCGATTCGCACGAACCACCTCGACGACCCGAACCTCGGCGCCATCGTTACCCTGGTGCGCGACGTCACGGACAGGCGCCGCCTCGAAGAGCAACTGCGACAGTCCCAGAAGCTCGAGGCGGTCGGCAAGCTGGCTGGAGGCGTCGCCCACGACTTCAACAACCTGCTCTCCGTGATCCTCAGCTACTGCGACCTCCTCGCCCCCGGATTTGCGAGCAGCCCGGCGGGAGAAGACCTGCGGGAGATTCGCCGCGCCGGCGAGTCGGCCGCGTCGCTCACGAAGCAGCTCCTCGCATTCAGTCGAAAGCAGGTGATGAGTCCCAAGGTCATCGACCTATCCACGACGATCAACGAGATGGACAGGATGATGCGGCGGCTCATCGGCGATCACATCGAGCTCGTCACCTTGGCCGAGGAGCACCTCGGAAGGGTGAAAGCCGATCCCCATCAACTCGAGCAGGTGGTGATGAACCTCGTCGTCAACGCGCGCGACGCCATGCCCCAGGGCGGCAAGCTGGTCGTCGAAACGGCCAACGTGGAGCTCGACCCGGCGCACGCCTTGGGCCTCGGCGTCCCGGCCGGTCCCTACGTGAGGTTGGCCGTATCGGACACCGGAGAGGGGATGGTCCCGGCAGTCCTCGAGCGGGTTTTCGATCCGTTCTTCAGCACCAAGGGCGAGAGCGGCACCGGGCTCGGTCTTGCCACCGTGTTCGGAATCGTGCGCCAGAGCGGCGGTGCGATCTCCGTCTACAGCGAACCGGGGCGCGGGACGACATTCAAGCTTTACTTCCCGCGCACCACCGAGGACCTGCAGCCAACGGCAGTCTTGCTCCCCGCCGCCACGGCGGCTGGCGGTGAGACTGTCTTGCTCGTCGACGACTCCGAACCGGTGCGGACGCTCGTGCACCAGATCCTGGAGCGGCAGGGCTATCGGGTGATCATGACGAGCAGCCCCGCCGATGCCCTGCTCGCCGCCGAGGAGCACCCGGGCGAGATCAGCCTCCTCCTGACCGACGTCGTCATGCCGAAGATGACCGGGCGCCAGCTCGCCGAACGACTTCTGAGAATACGCCCGGCGATCAAGGTCCTCTATATGTCCGGGTATACGGAGAACACGGTGGTCCACGGCGGTACCCTCGACCCGGGCATCGCGTTCTTGCCAAAGCCGATCACCCCCGCCGCGCTGCTGCAGAAGGTGCGCGAAACGATCGCGGGCGGCTAGTACGTCGTGATCTCCGCGAGGCCTTGATAGCCAGCGGACTCCCCGGCGGTTGCTCCCCCGCGGTTCCAGCGCGATGACGCGCGGTTCGCTTCCGGTCGCTTGCTCCGAGCCAGCGAAGCGAATTGCCGTCGAGTCGTGGCATGCCGCCAACGAGTGGTTATGTTGTGACGGAGAGTCGCATCGCCGCGACGGCAAGCCGCCCACGGCGGTTGGCCATGCTCCGCGCGAAGGCGCTGGGAGCGCGTGGCGCGTACCACACGGGTTGCGGCGCGATGGCGGGATTCCAAGGCCTGCTGCGCGCTGACGGTCAGGGTCCGACGTGCTCGCAACGTGCGGATGTTTCGCGATTTGAGAAATGCGAGCGATATACGAAGAAAGCGGGCCCGAATGACGAGACACGCAAACACGATGATGACGACGAATCGCAATGCTCCCCAGGTTCTCTGCGCCGCGTTGCTCGCAAGCCTCGCCGGCGCATGTACGAGCAGTTCGGGCGCGGACGCCGCCGATGGCGGTGCGATCGCCGACGCCGCGGTTTCGAGTGGCACGAGCGGCGCGAGCGGTACGGGCGCCGCGAGCGGCACGGGCGCCGCGACCGGCACGGGCGCTGCGAGCGGCACGGGCGCTGCGAGCGGCACGGGCGCCGCGACCGGCACGGGCGCTGCGAGCGGCACGGGCGCCGCGAGCGGTACCAGCGGTGGCGATGGCGGCGGTAGCGCGGGCGCGCCCCTGCCGGTGAACCTCGGAACGGCGAGCAGCTACGCAATCCTCGCCGAAAGCGCGATCTCTACAGTGCCCGCATCCGCCGTCACCGGGAACCTCGGGATCAGCCCGGCCGCTGCGAGCTTCATCACGGGGTTTTCGTTGACGGCCGATGCGACCACCGTGTTTTCGACGTCGACACAGGTCACGGGCAACGTCTACGCAGCCGATTACGCCGTGCCGACCCCCTCGAATCTCACCACCGCGATCGGCGACATGCAGAGTGCATTCACCGATGCGGCAGGCCGTGCGCCCGATGTGACCGAACTCGGCGCGGGAAGCATCGGCGGGATGACGCTGACCACCGGCGTCTACAAGTGGAGCACCGGCCTTCTCATCCCGACGAACCTCACGCTCAGCGGTAGTGCGACGGATGTCTGGATATTCCAGATCGCCCAGGGCCTCACGGTGAGCAGCGCAACGAGCATTGTTTTGGTGGGAGGCGCGGTGCCGGCGAACGTGTTCTGGGAGGTCGCAGGTGCCGTGCAGGTTGGTACGACGGCGCATTTGGAGGGAACCGTTCTGGGTCAAACGGCGATCAACCTGGAAACGGGCGCCTCCATCAACGGGCGCCTCTTGGCGCAGACGGCGGTCAGCATCGACACGAGCGTCGTCGTGAAGCCGTAGACTCAGGGTTTCCGCGCGGACGCGGCGGCGAGGGCCACTTTCACAATACCGTCATTGGCCACGGCAACATTCGCCCGACGGGCCTCTCACAACAGCCCGTACTCCTTCAGCCGGCGATAGAACGTCCGCCGCGGCACGCCCAGGCGCTGCGCCGCTTGCGCGCGGTTCCAGTTGCTCGCCGTGAGCGCGCTGAGGATGCGCTCGCGTTCGGCCGCCTTGTGGTCTTTCTTCGATTCGACGCGCGCCGGC
>DATHQY010000639.1:0-12680 GCA_035482215.1 Polyangiaceae bacterium
GTTCGCCGCCTCCGGCCGTTCCGCCGCCGCAATCGCTCTTGGACATGCGGCCGGGCCAGGTTCGCATGGGGGTTCCGGTCCCCGATGTACGACCTGTATTCACGATGGCGCAGCAGCGACAATATGGGATGCGCGCCGAGACCGAACTACGAGTGCCGGTCCTACACGTCACTTTCTGAAAACTCGAGATTCCCTGCGCGCTATCGCGACTGATACCATCTGAGCGGTTCGACGCTTGGTTGGGGGTCAGAGAGCGAATGCAAGCTACACATCGAGTTGCTCAACCGTCGAAGCCGACGGACCCTATGCTCAATCGCGTAATCGCCGGGCGATATCGCCTGGAAGTGCGAATTGGCGAGGGCGGTATGGGCGTCGTTTATCGCGCCCGCCACGTGCTCATCGACCGCGTCGTCGCGGTCAAGTTGATCCGGCCCGACCTCCGCGGCGAAACGCACCTACGTGCGTGGATGCTGCGCGAAGCCCGTGCGGCCAACCGCGTCGATCACGCACATATCATCGATATTCATGACATCGGCGAAACCGAGGAGAGCGAGCTCTACCTCGTCATGGAGTATCTGGTGGGCACTTCGCTTTCGAGCGAGCTCGCCCGTGGATCCATGCCGCTCGCGCGCAGCGTCGATATCCTCGAACAGATGTGCGCGGCTCTTGCGCGCGCGCACGACCTCGGGGTCGTCCACCGCGATTTGAAGAGCGACAACATCCTGCTGACGACGCGCGGCGGTAGGAAAGACTTCGTCAAGATTCTCGATTTCGGTTTGGCGCACCTCGCGATGGATCCGCGCCTTGCGCCGAAGGGCGCCGTCTTCGGGACGCCCGAATACATGTCGCCGGAACAGGCGCGTGGCGAAGAGGCGACCGCGCAAAGCGACCTCTACGCGCTCGGCGTTCTCTTCTTCGAAATGCTGACCGGCCAGTTGCCGTTCCGCAGCGACGATCGCGACACGCTCCTCGAGCTGCAGCGAACGGGGATTGCGCCCCGGCCCCGTTCCATCAAGCCGGACGTGCTCCCGGCGGCCGAAGCGATCGTGGTGAAGCTCCTGGAGAAGGATCGCCGGAAGCGCTTCCAGGACGCGCACCATATGCACGAGGAGCTCAAATCGCTCCAGCGGAGCCTTCCGAGTACGCCCTGGGAGATCGGGACGACCGGCGAGAACGCCCCGCCGCCGCCACCCCCGCCACCGCAATCGCCCGGCGTCATCGAGTGGGCGAGCCGTGCGGCGCTGTTCTCGCGCATGGTCTCGCGTGCGCATCCGGGCAACAACGCCCCGCCGGAGGTGCAGAGCGCTGTTTCGCAAGCGTGGGATCTTGCGTCGCGCGCGAGCCGCCTCGAAGGCGAAGTGGCGAGTCACACGCGCAAGCTCGAAGCGCTGGAACGGCGCGGCCGGGCGCTCCGCGCCGAAATCGGCCGTAAGGTAGAGGAGCTTGCACACGAGGAGTCGCGGGCTCTGCGCGAGCTCTCCGCCGAACAGGCGGAGGTGACGCGCCTGCGCGAGAGCGCGCTCCAGGCCGAGCGCAACGCCGCGCAAGCCAAGCAGACGGCGGACAGCGCGGCGGGATCGCCCGCGCAGCTCCGCGTCGTGTTCGAGCGCGCCGGTGCAGCGGCGGCGTTGGTCGAGGCCAAGCGCGATCAGCTGAAGGGCCACGAGCAGCGTGCGGTGCAGAAGGAAGCGCAAGCGCGGGACCTGCGAAGGCAAATCGAAGAGCTGCGCGCTCAGCTAGCGCGCTATGCGGAGGCGCTCGAAGAAGATCTTTCGAGCGGGCGCGAAAAGGTCGCGGGACGCACGCGCGAGGGCATTACCTACGAGAAGGCGTTCAGCGAAGTCTCGGTGCTCTTGCTGAATCACCTGAAGGCGAAGCCCGAGGCGCGCGATCTGCTCCAGGAGCTCGTCGCCGTGATGCACGGCCATAGCTACAACGGGCCGCCGAAGTCAGAGAGCAAGGGGCCGTAGCCGTACTTACGAATCCCAGCGTATCGCGACCATCGTGACGGTCGCGGACGTATGTCGGCTGGGGATGAAACCCATCAAAATAACGTCGGCTCTCCGTTTTTGCCAGCGGCACCGACCAGGGATCATCGTGTTCGATCGTCATGGCAATACGTAATCGCGTTGGGACGGAAGCTTTCGCAAGCTCACCGCCCTATTACGATCTGATGACCCTAGCCGAAGAAATCAGGGGGCTGATTCGAGAGTCGCTTTGCTCGGCTATCTCACATCGACGCAGATTGCTCGCCAAGGGCGCCGCGGACGTGGAGAGAGGCGTCGTCGGAGCGTGTAAAGCGGAAGGCGGAGTTCTGGCGCGGGCCATTCAGGAACAGATTCAAGAGCAGACTCGCTGCGCTGCACCGGATTCGGGTCGTTTCAAGACGGCGCCCGAGTCGGGTGTGCACGCGCACGCGTCTCCGGTCTAGAGCGCCGCGAACGAATTCTAGGCGAGTTTCGCGCTCAGAAACGCCTTCAACTTCACGAGCGTCTTCGGATCGCGCGTGAAGGACGGCGGCCGGTATGCCGCCGCCCAGGAACGCACGTCTTCGAGGAAGGCACGCTGCGCATCGGGATCGTTGACGATGTCGTCGACCGATCGGCCCCGCGCCGCGCCCTTGCGAAGGTCCGCCACGTAGGACTCGAGGCCTGGATAGATTTCGCTCAGAAAGTCGCGAACGGCATGCGCGTCTTCGGCCAGCCGTTCCACGACACCCTGCTTCAAGGCCGGGTCGGCGGCGACCGCAAATCCACACGCGACGCGGAGGACGAACGCGTCATCCAGAAACCCGAGGTCGTCGACCCCGTCCGGAATCAGGTCGAGCGACTTGAATATGTAGTTGATGCCGGAGATGAGGCATCGCCCCGACTCGCGCGTCGACTCGTCCGAGGACGTGGCGTGGGCGATGACGTCGCCGACGGCGAGGGCGTCCTCACCGAGGCTCCGGAGCCACTGCGGGAAGATCTCCAGGTAACGCGAAGCAGGGGCGGCGCTGTTCATGGCTGATTCGCAGAGTACGCGATCGTCGAGGGCGGCGAGGACGTTAGATGCGGCTCGCCGCCAACCCGAGCACGGCGCCCACGGCTAAGGCCAGAACCACGAGGAGAACGACGAGGCCCGGGGCGACCCCGCGGCGCGGCGGCCGGCTCAATCGATCGTCGCTTCGCGTCTCGGATGGCAGCGTTCCCCCGAGCGGCCGCGGGTCGACGAAGAGCACCTGGGGCGCGGGATCGACCGTGACGGCGCCGGCGCCCGCGCCCACCTGGGCGCTCGCGAGCGTCCCGCCGTGAGGGCCGCCTTTGGCCCTTGCGCCGGCGGCATCGGCCGCGTTCGCCGCACTCGGTGACGACGCGCCCGAGACGTCTCCCCCGGACGGCAAGAGACCGGATTCGGCCGGCGTACGGCGGTTGATGCCCGACGCGGTGGGGACCTCCCGCGGAGGCTCTTCTCCCGCCTCGCGTGGGCGCCCCCGTCCGGCCGGCGCGGTCGTCGCGGAGCCGGGGTCGGGTGGAGTGCTGGGAAGGCGCGCGGGCGGGGGATCCGATCGCGTCCCCGTCGTGGGTAGCGCCAGCGAAAGCGCGCGGCCCATCTCGGCGGCTGACCCGAACCGCTCGTCGCGGTTCTTGCGAAGCGCTCGATCGAGGAAAGCCGCGAGCGGCGAGAGCGACGGATCGATGCGATCGATCGGCTCGGGCTCCGCGGAAAGGAGCGCCGCGAGGCGCGCGTATTCCGTCGGTGCGGCGAATGCGACGCGCCCCGTCAGCATCTCGTAGAAGAGGACGCCCACGCTCCAGAGGTCGGCGCGCTGATCCACGTCACGCGCGCTCCGCGCCTGCTCCGGACTCATGTACGCGGGCGTTCCGAGAAGGACGCCCGTGCGCGTCCGATTGCCCATCCCGCCCGCCGCATCCATCACCTTGGCGATCCCGAAGTCGACGAGCTTCACCACGAAAGCGCCGCGAGGATCGCGCGTGAGAAGCACGTTGTCGGGCTTGAGGTCGCGGTGCACGACGCCCGCAGCATGCGCCGCGCCGAGGCCGGCGAGGATCGCGTGGACGATGGGCGCGGCTTGTGCGAGCGGGATGCGCGCGCCGTTCTGCATGTACGCGCCGAGAGGCACGCCGTCGAGCAGCTCCATGACGATGTACGGCGCATCGTCCTCGGCGCGGGCGCAGTCGAGCACGCGCACGATGTTCGGGTGCAGGAGGCGCATGCAGGTCCGCGCCTCTTCGAGGAAGCGAAACCGAACTTCGGGATCGCCTACGAATTCGCGGCGCAGAATCTTGACCGCGGCCTTCGTCCCCCCGTCGACCGATTCGGCGGCGAACACCTCTCCCATGCCGCCTTCGCCGAGCTTGCGCACGAGCCGCCACCGGCGCGAAAGCACCGTGCCGACGGCTGCGCTCGGGGTACCAACGAGGGGAGTCACCATCGGTCGGACACGGGTGCGGCTACGCCCTCAGCGTACCCCCAAATTGCTTCTCCAAGGCGGAAACGACCTCGCCGTGGCGCACGTCCACCTCGGCGTCGGTGAGCGTGCGGTCTTGCGCGCGATAGACGATGTGCAGCCCCAGGCTCGCGTGTCCGGTAGCGACGCCCGCCCCCGTGAATCGATCGAAAAGCACGACCTCTGCGGCAAGGTCGCCCGCCACCTCGCGTGCCGCCCGCTGCACGTCGCCCGCGGCGACCCCGTCGGGAACGACGATCGCCAGGTCGCGGGCGCTCGCAGGAAAGCGAGGGAGCGCCGCGAAGCGGATGCGCTCGACGCCGAGCGCCGAGGCCGCACCGAGATCGAGTTCGATGACGACGGCTGGAGCCGTGATTCCGAACGCCTCGGCGACGTCGGGGTGAATCGGACCCAACGCACCGAGCCGCGCGCCGTCGGCCTCGATCCAGGCGGCGCCGCGCGGATGAAGGGATGCGGGCATCTGCGCCGCATCGGGCGTGCGGACGGCGACGGTGCGGCGCAGGATACGAAAGATGAGCGCCTCGGCGATTCCTTTGGCGTCCCAGACGTCGACGAGTTCCGGCTTGCGAAGCCATCCAGCACGATTTCCGGCGACGACCGCAGCGAGCGCAAGGCGCTCTTCGGGCAAGCTGTCACGCCCCGCGAGAAAGAGGGAGCCCACCGTGAAGAGGCGTGCATCCCGTTGTCCGTGCCGCTCGGCATGGGCGACGGCCCGAAGGAGGCCGGGCAGAAGGCTCGTGCGCATCACCGAGTGGTCTTCGCTGAGGGGATTCTGCAGCGTCACGACGGGCGGAGGCGCGCCGACCGCAGCGAGATCCGACGGTCGCACGAACGCGTACGTCACCGCTTCCCAGAGACCGCAGGCGACCGCGGCTTCGCGGGCCCGTCGCGCCATCGCCTGGTGCGGGCCGGCGTCCCGAGACGCGCGGACGGGCGGCAACGTCGTCGGAATCGCGTCGTATCCGCGCACCCGTCCCACTTCTTCGATGAGGTCGACCTCGCGCGAAACGTCCGGACGGAAGCTCGGGACGTCCCAGATCGGCGCAGCGGCTTGCGACGGAGACGAGGCGCGGCGCGCGAATCCGAGCCGCTCCAGAATCGTATGGGCTTCGTTCGCGTCGACGGGCGCGCCGAGCAGGGCACCCACGCGCTCGGGGCGGAGCTGCACGGTGCGCCGTGCGAGGGCCTTCGCCTCGACGAGGCGGGCCGGACGGAGCGCGACGGCGGAGGCGAGCCTGGCGATCATCGAGACGGCGCGCGCGAGGGCGACGCGCGTATCCCCCCAATCGACGCCGCGCTCGAAGCGGTGGCTCGATTCGGTGTGCAGGCCGTGGCGGCGCGCGGAGCGGCGCACGGTGCGAGCGTCGAAGTAGGCGCATTCGAGCAGCACGCGCGAAGTCGCGCCTGTGATCTCGCTCGTCTGTCCACCCATGATGCCGGCCAGCGCAACGGGCTCTTCGCCGTCGCAGACGACCAGGTCGTCTGGGACTAGCGGCCTGTCGACGCCGTCGAGCGTGCGCAGCTTTTCGCCGGCCCGTGCGCGGCGCACGGTGATCGCGCGACCGCGAATCTTGTCGAGGTCGAAGGCATGCATCGGGTGCCCGAACTCGAGCATCACCAGGTTCGTCACGTCGACCACGTTCGAAATCGAACGCACGCCGAGCGACGCGAGGCGAAAGCGGACGTCGATGGGGGAAGGCCCGACGCGGACCGACGTGAGCAGCGCCCCGGCGTAGTGCGGGCAGCCCTCGCCGTCCTCGACGGCGATCCGGACGTGGTTGTCGAGCGGATCGTCCTCGGTGCGCTCGGGATCGCGCGGCATGGGCGGCACGAACGGCACCCCGAAGAGCGCCGCGGCTTCGCGCGCGAGGCCGATGTGGCCGAGGCCGTCGGCCCGGTTCGGAGTGAGACCGATCTCGAGGACCGTGTCGCGGGCCGCGGGTACGGCGTGGGTGAACGGCGTGCCGGGACTCATCGCTCCCGGTGGGAAGACGAGAATGCCGCTCTCGTCGTCCCCAAGCCCGAGTTCGGCCTCGCTGCAGAGCATGCCCTCGCTCGGAACGCCGGCGATCGAACGGCGTTCGATCGTCATCCCTTTGGCCGGCAGATGGGCGCCGAGGGGCGCGAGGACGACGAGGCCACCCGGATCGGGAACGTTGGGCGCCCCGCAGACGATTTCTTGGGGCGCCCCGCCCGTGTCGACCGTCACCAGGCGCAGGCCGCTGCGCGACGGATGCGGGCGCGTCGACACCACGGCCGCGACGACGCAAGCTTCGGCGCCGAGGCCGAAGGCCGCCGTCCCTTCGACTTCGAGGCCCGCCGCGGTGAAGCGCTCGGCCAGGGCTTTCGCGTCGTCGGGAAGTTGCGGACAGAGCTCACGGAGCCAGCGAACGGAGGCTTTCATCGCGGGCTCGAAGGGGTAGCCCAGGCCGCCCGCGAGGTCGAGGATCCCGCGTCGCGTCGCGCGCGGGCGAGTTACCCGAGGTGGGTCGCTCCCATCGTTCGAACTTCCCGTTCGAACGAGCCCCGCTCTAGTATCCGCACCGATGAACGTCCTCTTCGTCGGCGGTACTGGGATCATCAGCTCGGCGTGCGCGCGCGAGGCGCTCGCGCGCGGCGTCCACGTCACGTTCTTGTGCCGCGGGCAGAGCGACCGCCATCCCGTGCCGGCGGGAGTCGAAGTGCTGCACGGCGACGTTCGCGACCCGTCGTCGGCGCGGGCGGCCCTCGGCGACCGCCGCTTCGACTCGGTCGTCCAATGGATCGCGTTCGTGCCCTCGCACATCGATCTCGACATCGAGCTTTTTCGCGGGCGCACGCACCAGTACGTGTTCATCAGCTCCGCGTCCGCGTACCAGACGCCGCCCGGCCGCCTGCCCGTGACGGAGTCGACGCCGCTCGCCAATCCGCACTGGCAGTACTCGCGCGACAAGATCGCCTGCGAAGAGCGCCTCGTGCACGCATACCGGAGCGAGGGATTCCCCATCACGATCGTCCGTCCGTCGCACACCTATGACGCGCCGCTCTTGCCGCCGCACGGCGGCTATACGGTGATCGATCGCATGAGACGCGGCGTTCCGGTCATCGTGCACGGCGACGGCACTTCACTATGGACGCTCACGCACAACGAGGACTTCGCGCGCGGCTTCGTGGGGCTTCTGGGTCATAGCGCCGCGATCGGCGATGCGTTCCATATCACGTCGGACGAAGCGCTGACGTGGGACGCCATCCACGAAATCCTGGGCCGAGCGGCTTCGGCCCCTCCCAAGATCGTCCACGCACCGTCGGACCTCATCGCGGCCTTCGATCCGGAGTGGGGCGCGAGCCTCCTGGGAGACAAGGCGCACAGCATGGTGTTCGACAACACCAAGATCAAACGGGTCGTGCCCGACTTCGTGGCGCGGATTCCCTATGCGCGAGGGGCCGAGCAGCAGATCGCCTGGTACGACGCCGACCCGCGCCGCCGCGTCGTCGACGCCGCGATGAACGAGACGATGGATCGCATCCTCGCGCGCTACGAACGCGCCCGGCCCTAGGCTCGGAACACCTCCCCAATCCTCCTTTCCTCGTCCCCTCCCTGTTACGCTTTCTCCTTTCGAAGACTCGGGCGCGCGGCGATCCAAACGCCTTGCGAGGCCGCCGTATGGAGTGTAGCGTCGCGCGCGAATTCCGCTTTTCGTCCACCGAACAGGCATTCTCGGAGGGTTTCATGAGGGTCAATTCATTCGGATTCCTTGCATTGGCTCTGTCGCCGTTGGCCGTCCTGGCTTGTGACCACGACGAGCCCGCGCCCCAGACCGCTGCGGCGGCTGCGCCTCCGGCCGCGGCCCCCGCGGCTCCCGTCGTTGCGGCGGCGCCGGCGCCGGGGCCGATGACCGTGCCCGACAAGGATTGCCCTGCCGACTTCGTCATCGACGACGCCGAGGACAACAACAATCAGTTGCTCGTCCAGGGCGGGCGAAATGGCTATTGGTACACCTACGTCGACGACAAGAAGTCCACGGTTACGCCGCCGGCGAAAACCAAATTTCTACAAACGGCGGACGGCGCAAGCGGCTCAAAATTCGCTGCGCGCATGAACGGCCAGATATCGAAGGAAGGCGACCCGCTCTATGCGGGATTGGGATTCAGTCTGACGGACCCGAAGGGCCCTTACGACGCGACGCAGTACACGGGGATCTCCTTCTGGGCGAAGGCAGGGTCTGGGACCAAGAACGTCCGCCTCAAGGTGCCAGACGTGAACACGGACCCGCAAGGGAAGGTGTGCACGGAATGCTTCAACGACTTCGGTGCGGACCTCACGCTGACCGAACAGTGGAAGAAGTACACGATCCCGTTCGCCGCGATGAAGCAGATGGATGGCTGGGGCAATCCGAATCCGCCGACCATCGACAAGTCGAAGATCTACGGCGTGCAGTGGCAGGTGAACGACCGCGGCGCTTCGTACGACGTCTGGATCGACGACGTGCGCTTCACCGGCTGCAAGTGACGATTGCTTGGACCGAGGCTGCGGGTTCGGGAGCCTCGGTCCTTCGGAGTCCTTCGGAGCCGGCGTCTTCACGCCGGAACGTCGCTTCAGGTGCCGTCGGCCGAAGCGTCGCCTGCATCCGCGGACGAGCCGTCGTCCGTACCGAGCGTTGCGTCGATCGATCCGGCGTCGGGGGTGGCGAGCGCCCCCGCGTCGTCCGCGTCCGCCGTCGCGTCACCACTACTACCCGCTTCGATTGCGCCGGCGTCGACGACAGGGATGGGCACCGTGATCGTGTGCGTTCCCGCGTCCGCCGCCGGTGGCGGCGCCGGCGGTGGATAGGAGAGCAACGCGTTCTGGACGACCATGCCCTGCACCGTGGGGGTCCAGTCCCAATCGGAGATGAGCGACGGGAACGAGCAGCCGCCCGGATACCAGCCCCAGGCCGTCCACGAGATCTTGTGTGTGTCGGCGTACGCGATGAGGTTCGTGTCCCAAACACCGGTGCAGTTCGCCGATGCGTCGCCGAACTCGGTCGCGATGACAGGCGCGATGTTGTTCTCCGCGAGATAGCCGAAGTGACTGTCCCAGCCGGCCATCGCGTCATCCGATTTGTCGTACGGGTGCGTGGCGTACATGATGTTGTACCCGGAGATGAGGTAACTCGTGACCTGCGACAGGTCGTACGCCCAGTCGAGACCGCCGGCGATGACGACGTTCTCGGCCCCCGCCGCGCGAATCGCGTCGTGCAGCTGCTGCATGCCGACGACCTGGAAGCCGGTGGACATCCCGCCGTTGAGCCAGATCGGCCAAGGGATGCCGTTCGGTTCATTGTAGAGCTCGAAGAGCACGTGCGGGTCGTCCTTGAAGGTCCCCGCGACGTCGGTCCAGAACGCGAGCGAGTTCGTATCGGCCATCTGCTGCTGGTTACTGCCCCCGCTCGTATCCTGCTTGGTCATGCCGCCCGCTACGCCGGCGTCCGAGTCGCCGCGGTCCGACCAGTGCAGATCCAGGATGACGTCGAGACCGGCGTTCTCGGCCTGTTCGACCGCGCCCTGCACCGTTTCCTTGTAATACGGGTTGTAGAGGGCGGGGACGTTCGGAAGCCAGTAGTCCTGGTTGAGCGCGATGCGAACGACGTTTGCGTTCCAGTTCGCCATGACCTGGAAGTCCGCTTGCGAGATGTGATCGCCCTCGGGACTGAACTCGAGCGACGGTCGGTCGACACCGTGGAACAAATGCGGTGTGCCGTCGGCCGTGCACACGGTGGCCCCCACGACGTAATACCCGTTCGGCACCATCTTCGGAGTCGTGCCCGCGGGCGGGGTGCATCCTTGTGGACCGGCTCCCGGCACGGTGCCGGAGGCGCCGGCGGAGCCGCTCGTACCCGAGCCGCTCGATCCCGCCGAGGCGCCGGCCGTTCCCCCGGGCGTTGGCGTGGTGAAACAGCCTGCGGCGAGCGCTGCAAAGGCGAAAGCAAAGGAAAACGCCAAATGTTTCAAGGGGGAGTTCCGGGCGTAAGAGGTTGTGGAGGCCGAGTGCTGGAGGCCGAGAACGGTGAGCCACTCGCGAAGGATGGAGGGTTCGATTCGGAACACCATGGATGCGCGTGTGCGCGTCCGCGGCTCATTTCTTAACGGAATCTGGCTTCCGTCGAGGCTGAATTCAAGCGCTCGCTTTGGGCCGAGGCGTCGCTCCCACGTGGGTTTCCCGTCGGACGCTCCGGCAACCCGTCGCGACCGTGCCTACCCTGAACATTCCGTTGCGGCGTGAGCGGCTTGTACGCTTGCGCGAACGTGAACAGCCTGCTCCGGCGCCATTCGTGACGCAAGCGGGACGTCTGCCAGCCGTTTTCCGGATGTAGGGTGCGCGATTCGCGGGATTGCCGTGCCCCCGCGCACGCTTGCAGGTAACGCAAAGTAGCGGAAACTAGAGGGGACTTGAGGAAACCTGGCAGACCTGGCCGATCGGAGCGGGACCTGCAGGGGAGCAGAAACGCATACCTTTCTTGAAGCTCACGGGAGCAAACACCCAAAGAACCGAATCGGCGTTGCGGCTTGAGCTCCGCCCGGGGCCCGCGCGCTGGCAAGGTTGAACACCAACTGTAGCCGGTAGAACGCCAATCGGGCTACGATGTGATGGAGAATGGCTGCAGCTTTACAGGCCCCAGCGCCCCCGCGGATTGTGGGGAGGTACGTGCTGTACGGCGAGATTGCGTCGGGCGGCATGGCCACCGTGCATTTCGGGCGTCTGCTCGGGCCGGCGGGGTTTGCGCGGCCTGTGGCGATCAAGCGACTCCATGCCCAGTTCGCGCGCGATCCCGATTTCGTGAAGATGTTCTTCGACGAAGCGCGGCTCGCGGCCCGCATCGCACACACGAACGTCGTGTCGACGCTCGACGTCGTGTCCGCCGACGACGAAGTGTTCCTCGTGATGGAGTACGTGCCCGGCACGTCGCTCGCGCAGCTCGTTCGCACCGCGCGCCGTCGCGGCGAGCGCATCGCGCCGCTCGTGGGCGTCGGCGTCGTGAGCGGGATGCTGCACGGTCTTCATGCGGCGCACGAGGCGCGCAACGATCGCGGCGAACGGCTCGACATCGTGCACCGCGACGTGTCGCCGCAGAACGTCCTCGTCGGCACCGACGGCATCCCGCGCCTGCTCGACTTCGGCGTCGCGAAGGCCTCCGGCCGCTTGCAGACGACGCGCGACGGCCAGCTCAAAGGCAAGCTCGCGTACATGGCGCCGGAGCAAGTGCGCGGCGAGCCGCTGACGCGACGAACCGACGTGTATGCGGCGTCCGTCGTGCTCTGGGAAGTGCTGACGGGTAAGCGCCTCTTCTACGCGGAGAATGAGGCGACCGTGCTCTCGCGCGTCCTCAACGCGGAAGTTGTGGCGCCGAGCACGATCGTCCCCGAGCTGCCGCGATCGCTCGATCGCGTCGTGCTGCGCGGCCTCGAGCGTGATCCCGAGAAGCGTTACCCGACCGCGCGGGCGATGGCCGCCGACCTCGAGACGTGCATCGGCGTCGCGTCGCCGACCGAGATCGGCGACTGGGTGGAGGAAACCGCGCGCGACGAGCTGCGCGAGCGCGCGCTTCACATCCAGCAGATCGAGCGTGCCGCGGCCGAAGCGGCGGAGAGTGGCCCCGCGAGCGTGAATACCGCCGCGGCGCTCGACCCGTCGGCACCGCTCGGCAGGCGCGTTCGCGAAGCGGGCAGCATCTGGGGCAACAACTCGCAAGCGACCCGCAACGAGCGCATTCCGCTCGAGCCTTCCCAGGTGTCGAGCATGTCGCTCGCGCGGGCGAGCGAGCCGCCGGCGCGGCCGTCGCGCAAGCTCGTCTCGGCGATCGTGGCATCGGCCAGCGCGGTCTTGCTCGTCGTCGCGTTCCTCCTCTTTTCGCAGACCCGCGGAAAGCTCGACCTCGGCTCGCACGTGCAGTCGAGCCAGCCTCCGCTCCGCGCCACGACGCCGTCGACCGCTTCCGCCTCTCCGCCGCCTGTCGCGTCCGCGTCCGCGGAACCGACCGTCGTCACGAACGTCGACGATCTGCCACTCGCGGCGCCTCTGCCGGATGCGTCCACGGCCGTCATCGCGGCACCGACCGCGAAACCGCAGTGGCAGCGAGTGCCGGTGAGTCCGCCGCAGTCCACGGATGACTGTAATCCTCCCTATACGGCGGACGCGAAAGGTCACATTCACTTCAAGCCGAATTGTATGTAGTGTCCGCGAAAAGCGTCG
>DATHQY010000640.1:0-6211 GCA_035482215.1 Polyangiaceae bacterium
ATCGACGGGATCGACCGGCTCGGGGTCCACGGGATCGAGCGGCGGCGGGTCGGGATCGAGCGGCGCGGCGACGGGATCGTCGGGCACCAGCGGCAGCGGTGGTACCTCGGGCGGTAGCGCCGACGCGGGCGCTTGCCCCAACACCAATACGTCGGTCATCAACGAGGACGCGCTCGGCGTGGTCTGCAACAACAAGTGGAATATCAGCGGTGCCTGGTACTGCTTCTCCGATCCGAACGGATCGTCGACGAGCTGCCCCCCGCCCGGCACGGGTATCATTCCGTACAACGCCAGCTCGAAGGCGATGTGCCTCAGCGGGACGACGTCCACCGCCGCAGCCAGCGCCATGTCGTACGGTGCCGCTCTCGGAATGCAGTTGAATAGCTCGGATCCGTTTAGCGACGCCGGTGTCGCGAAGGCGTTCAACGCGAAGGCGCAGAACATCGTCGGATTTGCGATTACGATTTCGGGATCGAGCGGCGGAGCGAATCTGCGCGTCGATTTCCCGGGAAACTCGATGTACACGTCGAGCACTGGGGAAAACCCGGGCGTCGCTATCCCCGGAGTCGACAGCGGCACTTCGCCGATTACCTACAACGTCCTGTTCCAGGACGCGATCATGTCGGACAACACGGCGACACCGATTCCCAAGATCGTCGATCCCACCGACGTCACGGACGTGCAACTGAGGATTGGCGTCGACCAGATTGCACACCAGTACGACTTCTGCATCACCAACGTCGTCCCGATCACGGCGGCACCCGCCGCGCCTGCGAGCCTTTCGTCGTACGGGCCCGCCTTCGGGGAGGGCGCCCAGATCGTCCTCAGCGGACTCGGACCGTACGGCATCCAGAACGATCCGTTCAAAGTGGGTAGTGCGAGCTTGGTGACGATGCAGGCCAGCTACGGCAACAATGAAGTCGGCTTCAGCGCGACTTCGACCTTCGGTTCGACGGGAAACACGCCCGGCGCCTTCCCCTCGATCGTGTACGGCTGGATTCAGGGTGGCAACTTCGTGGGGGGCGGCGATACCGGCGGGTACAACGGCGGCACGACGATCGGCAACCTCAAGACCGTCACGAGCACGTGGGACTTCACGGCTTCTCCGAGCGGAGGCACGGGCTGGGACGCAGCGTACGATTGCTGGTTCGGCGGCAATTCGGATTCGATCTATCCGCTCAACGAATTGATGGTGTGGGCCAATTACTCGAGCGTGAATCCGATCGGTGGCCAAAAAACGGCGGTCACGATCACCGGCGGTCCGGCGGGCAGTTGGACCTACAGCACGGGCATGAACAGCGACCAGCCGAACCCTCAGCAGGTCGTGAGCTACGTGACGAGCGGCAGCGGTACGAACAGCGGCACGTTCAATCTTCTGCCGTTTTTCCAGGACGCGGCCAGTCACAGTCGTGCCGGGCTCAGCACGGGGTCGTTCTTCTTGGGTTGCCAGACGGGCTTCGAGATCTACGGGGCTGGAACGTGGAAGACGAACTCGTTCACGATGAGCGCGAACTGAGCTCGTAGCTTCGCTTCGATCGAATGCGCTTCGGCGCTCGAGCGGGCCCTGATCAGGGGCTCGTTCGGGCGCCGTCGCGTTTTTACTTCCCGCAAGACTTGACGCGGGACTTGTGGCATGGATGCAGAGGCTTAAGTGGTAGGTGAGAACATGTCGAAAGCGCTTCGTAACACGGTGTTGTGGGGAATCCTTGGGGCCACGGCGTTCGCCTGGGCGCCCGGCTGTTCGAGCGGCAACTCGCCGCCCGCCCCGAGCGGGTCGAGCGGGGCCGCGGGTTCGAGCACGGGCACGAGCGGGCAAACGGGCAGCGCGGGCAGCGGCTCGACGGGCTCGGGTACCGGCACGTCTTCCGGAACAACGTCCATGACGGACAGCGGCGCTGACGCGGCGCCGAACTACACGTACACGCTCATCGACGACATGGAGACGACGACCCACGGGCCGATCGAATACGCGGGCATCATGCCGCCCGAAACTCCGGCCTACTGGTTCAATTTCGGCGGTACCGCGACGGGCGACGTGATGACGCCGCCCTACCAGTCTTTCGTGTTCTCCGCCGTCGACCCGCCGACCACGACCTATATGGGCAAGACGAGTGAGCATGCGGCGCATCAGGTCTGCGCGCTGAACGGGCAGTACGACGTTTGCGGCATCGGCATGGAGTTCGCGCAGGTCGACGAGGAGGACGCGGGCCCGGATGCGGGTTGCGTCGTCGCGTCGCCCGAGGCGGGCGTCTCGACACCGTCGAGCTCCGATGCATCGGTCTCCGATGCCGCGGTGGGCGATGCGTCCATCCATGACGCGTCCGCCTCCGACGCATCCGCGTCATCGGCCGACGGCGGCGGTGCTGCGGGACTGCCGATTTGCAAGGTGACGGTGCCGTTCGATATCAGCCAATACAAGGGGGTGGCGTTCTGGGCCAAGGCCGGCGATCTGGGCGACGCCGGAAGCGTGTCCTTGAAGGTGATCTTCCCCGACCCCGATACCGATCCGCGGGGGGGCATCTGCAACAGCAGCACCGCCGGCGCGGCCGGGCCGACCGACACGTCGCAGTGCTACAATAGCTACGCCTATAGCGTGCCCCTGTACGCCGATTGGCAAGAAGTCATCGTGCGATTCGATCAGCTGGCACTTGGCAATTTCGGCTACTCGACGCCGAATCCGTTCAATGCGCAGCAGGTCTACGGGATCAACTTCCAGCTCCAGGACAACGACCCGGCCGGCTCTCCGACCGACAACTTCGATTTCTGGATCGACGACCTCTACTTCGTCAAGTGAGCCGTCACGGCGCCTTGTCGTAAGGTCGTCCTTCTCGGCGTTACTGACGTTGACTATCGTGGGACCCTCCGCCGTGCGCCATCGACCGCGGAGGCTCGTCCCCCTCGCGTTTGTGCTCGTTTTGGTGCTCTGCGCGCGCATGGCCGCCGCGGGCCCGGTGTCGTCTGCGGACGTGGCACCCGCAGCACCGTTCGCGTCCTCGGCCGTTCCCGCGGGCCCCCACGAAGTGCTCGACCGCGCGACGCCGCGGCGCGCGATCCAGGGCTTTCTCCACGAAGCGAAAGGCGGCAACTTCGCGCTCGCCGCCGAGTACCTCGACACGCGCGCGCTCCCGCCGGCGGTCGTCGCGACCGAGGGCCCGATACGCGCGCAGGAGCTCGCGTATGCCCTCCAGCACCGCCGGTCGCTCGACTACGGGCACATCCCGGACGACGCGGAGGGCGACCCGCAGAGCAAGCCGCCGCTCACGTTCGTCGTCGAGACGTTCTACATCGGCGAAGAGCCGGCGGCGGTCACGCTGGCGCGCGTGCACCTGCCGGACGGCGTGGATCGATGGCTGATCGCGCCGTCGACCGTCGCGGCCATCCCGGCGATCGCCGCGGCCTACGGTCCGCGGCCGATCGGCGTACCCATTCCCCGCTCGCTGATGCGGCCGACGATCCTCGGCAACGAGCCCTGGCAGTGGCTCGGGCTCCTCTTCGCGATCCTATCGGGGATCGTCCTCGCGCGCGTGCTCGCCGCGATCGTCGTGCGCGTCGCCGCGTCGATCAGCACGGGGCTCATGCGCCAAGAAGCGCGCGACGCGGTCACCGAGTCGGCCCGGCGCCCGCTTCGCATGGTGCTCGGCGCCCTCGTCTTCCGCGCGCTGCTCGACCCGTTCCAGCTGACGACGTCCGTCCTCGACGTGGGCCGGCACGTCACGTTCACGTTGATCGTCGTCGGCGTCGCGTGGCTCGTCATCCGCGCGCTCGGCGAAGGGACGCGCTGGCTCGACGAGCAGGCCGACCGCGACGGCGGCAACGGCGTGCGCGGCCGGAGCATGCGCACGCAAGTGATGCTCCTGCACCGCGTGGCCAGCGTGACGATCATCTTCTTCGCCAGCGCGGTCGTCCTCATTCAGTTCGACTTCGTGCGCAACGTCGGCGTGTCGCTGCTCGCGTCCGCCGGCGTGGCCAGCGTCGTCGTCGGCCTCGCGGCGCAAAAGTCTCTCTCGGCGATCATCGGCGGGATCCAGTTCTCCGCCGCGCAGCCGGTGCGCATGGGCGACCAGGTGGTCGTCGAAAGCGAATTCGGCGAAGTCGAAGAGATCAATCTGACGTACGCGGTCATCCGGCTCTGGGACAAGCGGCGCCTCATCTTGCCGATTACGTACTTTCTCGAAAAGCCATTCCAGAACTGGACGCGATCGGCGACCGACTTGATGGGCACGGTGCTCCTGCAAGTGGACTTTGGCGTGCCGGTCGACCGCGTGCGCGAAGAGCTCCGCCGCATCTGCGAGTCCGATCCGAAGTGGGACAAGCGCAAGTGCACGCTGCAGGTCACCGATTCGAGCGCCACGTCCGCGACGCTGCGCGCGCTCGTCTCCGCGTCGGATGCCGACCGCCTATGGGATCTGCGTTGCAACGTGCGCGAACGGCTGATCGCGTTCGTGCAGTCGCTCGAGGGCGGCAAGTACCTCGCGCGGACGCGCCATGTCGTGGACGCACCGGCAACGCCGCGAGCGGAGTAGCGCTACGGGTTCAGGCGCGTGCCGACCCACCCGTTCGCGCTCTCCACTCGGTCATAGCGCACGCGGTCGTGCAGGCGGTCCCGCCCGCGAATCCAGAGCTCCACGGCGCTCGGCCGGAGCAAGTAGCCGCCCCAGTGCGGAGGCCGGGGCACATCCTCGCCTTCGTGCAAGGCCGCGAGCCGGTCGCTCTCCGCGCGAAGCGCATCGAGGCTGACGAGGGGCTGGCTTTGCTGCGACGCCCATGCGCCGAGCTGGTGGCCGCGCGGGCGGTGATGGAAATACTCGTCCGAATCAGCCCCCGGCAGCTTTTCGACGCGCCCTTCGACGCGGACCTGCCGGTCGAGCAGCGGCCAGAAAAACGTGGCTGCCGCTCGTGGATTCGCAGCGATCTCGCGCCCTTTGCGGCTCTCGTAGTTCGTGAAAAAGCGCAGTCCCTGGGCGTCGACCCCGCGGCAAAACACGACGCGCACGGAGGGCGCGCCGTCAGGCGTGGACGTCGCGAGGGCCATCGCATCTGGATCCGCGACGCCGCGCCTGCGCGCCTCGTCGATCCAGTACGCGAGCGATTCGAGCGGGTCGGACCCGGCCGGCGGGTTGGTGGTCATCGAGCGTTTCCGATTCGTCGGTCAGTTCGCAGCGGCGCTCGCACGCGGATTCTCTGGGTCTCGCTGCAAAGCCGCGACGGGGGGCCGCGCCACTTGCGCGCCGGTCATATCGATGATCCCGAGCGCCGCGAAGACGCGCATGACCTGGTAGCTCGGATCGAGCTCGAAACGGCGCACCGCGAAGTTCGGAGACATCCCGAACTTGTGGTGGTTGTTTTGAAAGAGCTCGCCCGCCGTCAGGAAGTCGAACGCAAGGGTGTTGCGCGAGTCGTCACCGTTTTCGAAGTTCCGGTATCCGAACCTGTGGCCGCACCAGTTGACGATCGCTCCGTGCACCGGGCCCATCACGTAATGGAACGGAAGGAGGGCAAACATCCACGGCGACGTCGCGAAGCGCAGGTACACGAGCGTGTACGCCGCGCCCCAGCCAAGGCGCCCCACCCACGACTGTGCGAGGCGATCGACCGCGGGCCAGCTTGGGAGGCCGCCGTCGAAGCGCGCCTCCGGCTCGACCCGGTTGTAGGCGTAGCCGTCGTACGTGTGCTTCGTCGCGAGCATCATCGCGAACACGTTCTTGTGGTTGCGCGGGGAGTGCGGGTCCTTCGGCGTGTCGCTGAAGGCGTGGTGCATGCGGTGGAGAATCGCGTAGCCGCGCGGCGAGAGGAAGCTCGCGCCCTGCGTCACGTAGGTGCAGAGGTAAAAGAACCGCTCCCAGCCCTTCGACATCGTGAACATCCGATGGGCGCCGTAGCGGTGCAGAAAGAACGTCTGAAAGAAGACAGATAGCTGCCAGTGCGCGACGAAGAAGAGAGCAATGATGACCACTCGGTCCTCCTGAACCGGAGCGAACCCCGAACGAAAGGCAGGGCCCGAACCAGCATGCGGCCCGGGTGGTAGCGCTCTTCGGGGTGACAAACCGTCATCATTTCGTCATGTCAGCCAGCCGGCCGCTGGCGCGGGGAGCGCCCGAGGAGGCGGAGGAGCGCCCCCCGGTGGCCAAATTGGCGAGCAAACGGAGCAAGAACGGCCTGGGTCCCGGTCATGCGCGCCACACCTTGGGTACCTCCAGCGGTCGGAGCGCCA
>DATHQY010000641.1:0-11804 GCA_035482215.1 Polyangiaceae bacterium
CGTCGGCAGCGCGAATTCGCTCACGCCGACTGGGACGCTGAGGGAAACCGAGACCGTCGCGCCGCTCGTCGGGTCCGTGGCGCTGATTTGAACGGTGGCGACGCCGCTCGTCGCGTACGTGTGCGTTCCGACGACCGTGAACATGGTCGGGCCGCCGGACAGCGTGCCGGGAGATGTACTTCCGTCGCCCCAATCGATCGTCACCATGGGAGCCCCCGCGTCGGCGGGCGCGAGTGGCTCCAAGACGACCGCGAGCTCCGCGGTGAAGGGCACCCCGGGTTCGACCGATGGAGGGACCGACGTGGCGGTCACGGACACGGGGCTGAGGCACGCACCGTTGACGCATTCGAGCGCGGGTCCGCACCCTGTCCCGTCGGGGAGCCGATTCGAAAGGACGCATTGGGAGCTCCCTTGCGTGCACACCGTAGTCCCCGCGTAGCAGGGAAGGCTCGGCGTGCACGAAGCCCCGGACGAGCAGATGGCGCAAACGCCGTCGAATGTACAGGCGCCCCCGTCGCCGCACTGGGTCCCGGCGATCGCGACCTGCATCGAGTCGACGCAAATTGCGGTCCCCGTGGAACACGAGATGGATCCCGCGTGGCACGGATTGGCCGGGACGCACGGCGCGCTCTCGGCGCATGCGATGCAAGCGCCGTTTTCACAAGAACTCCCCGGCCCGCAGCTCGTCCCGTCGTTCACGTTCTTGCCTGTGTCGACGCACGACACGGGTCCGTCCGAACACGACATCGTGCCCGCATGGCACGGATTGGCCGGCGCGCACGAGCTCTCGTCGACGCACGGCACGCACGCACCCGCGCTACAGACTTGATCGGAGCTGCACGGCGTTCCGTCCACGACATTGCCCGTCGCCATGCACTGGCTCGCGCTCCCGTCGCCACACGACAGAGTTCCCGTCTTGCACGCCTCGCTTGGCGTGCACGCGGCTCCGGCGTCCTCGCAGACGACGCATTCGCCGGCAACGCACGTGCCGCCTGCGCCGCAGGCGATCCCGTTGGGTGCGTTGCCCGATTCGAGGCACGTGGTCACCATGCCGTTGCACGACAGGGTCCCCGTCCGGCATGCCTTGACCGGGGTGCACGCGCCTGCGTCCGCGCATCCGGAGCAGGATCCCTGCTCGCATACCGCGCCGGTGCCGCAAGGCGTCCCATCGGCGGCGGTCGCCTGATGCACGCAAACGCTTTGGCCTTGCACGCAGCGCGTGACGCCGAGCGCACAAAGGTCCGCGAGAGGACAAGACAGGCCCGCGACGCAGCTTCCGGCTTCGCCGCCGGCGTCTTCGCAGCCCGTGCTGCCGTCGCACGCCGGAGTCGGGGGCGCGACCGTGGTTCCGTCGCACGCAACGAGCAGCGCACACACCGCGACCGCGACGAGCGCCGTAACGATGTCGTGTCGCGCAGATCTTCGCATCGAAGGTCCCTCTTTCACGGCGACAGGCTCCGCGCGAGGCGGTCGGCGATGCCCGACATCGCAGGGCGGTATCCATAAAACGGATCGGTCCCGCCGGATTGATCGGTGACGTGCGTCGGGCAGATCGAAGAGACGATGCCCTGGGTTCCCATGAGTTTCGCGACGAGGAGCTCCCGGATCGTGGGATAGGCCTTCGCCGCGATCTGGATGGTGGGATCGCCCTTGTCGCAGACGGGCGGCACCTGCGCCGCCGCCAGGCCGGTCGTGGCCGGACAATCGCACGCGTCCGCGTTTTGAGGGAGCGAACAATCGCGCGGCTCCGTGAGCTCGAACGTGCAGGCATATTGCCGATCGACGGCAAGTACATGCGGGCCAGGATAGGGCTGGTCGGTCACCCATTCGCGGCCGTTCACCGGATCCGGCGCGCTCGGCGCGGACGCGGATGGCGCGAGCGGCCCCGTTGCGCTGGAGTCCGTCGGGAAGGGGTAAGCGACGGTCGTGCGATCGCGATAGTCCTCGATCATGTGGGGGTCGATTCCCGTGTAGTCGTAACTCATGGGGGACGAGAGCGTCATCGACGCTTGGCCGGCACCGAGGATCCGGACCCAGTCGGCCGGCATCAGGGTGCTCCCCTCCGGGTCGCCAGGCATATAGTGGAGCAGCTGGTTCGGGACGCCCCCGATGACGGCGAAGTACACGAGATCGGGCGTGCGCGATCCCGGCGATAGATTGCACACGGCGCCGGGGCTCGTGTCCGACCCGTCGGGTAACGCGCTCGCGAAGAGCGGATTGACGCAGTCGTTCATTCCGACATAGTTGTTCGAGCTATTCGGATATTCGCCCGAGCGATCCGGGACGAGCAGCGAAGAGAGGCCGATGGCATAGCGCTGCACCGGGTATTGTGGGTCGACTCCGTACTTCGCTTTCATGTGCACGTGCCGGAGGTTCAAATCGAATCCCCAGTCGTTGCGAGCGGAGTAGGGCGCGCCGCACCCCGCATCGCCAGCGCCAGGCGAAGTGCATACGGTGCAGGCCGGATCGGCCGGGTCTTCGGCGCAAGCAGGAGTCCCAGGGGACGGCGTGTAGCCCGAGCCCATGAAAAAGTAGCCTTCGCGGCCTAGAGAGCGCACGTCGATCTCGGAGTCGTTCTCGTCGGTCAGTACGATCACCGCGACAAGCGAATCGGGACGTAGAAAGTCATGGCGCTCGCGGAGGAGCGTCGCGTCGACGCCGGTCCATTCGGCGCGGCCGCCTGCGACGGCCAACGTGGCGTACGGGTCCGGCTGAATGAGAAAGCGATACCAGCTCTCGAGCTGCGACTCGATCCCGCACCCGAAGACCCCCGCCCCGCCGACCATCTGCTGGAAGTCCGCTTGCAGCGTGAGCCCGTCTTTCACGGGCGTGACGGCATCGCCCGGCGCCGTCGCGTCGTTCGCGCCCGCTGCCGACGATACCGGCCGCCAGTAGAGATAGCCCCCCGGCGCCGGCACGTACCCGGCCACCACCGCGTCGCGGACGGCACCTTCCGTAGCGTTTCCCCCGTCCGTCCCGTAGTCGAGCGATCGCGCGATGAGGTGGCCCTCGTCGTCGTTGTGCGCGCTCACGTTCTGGAATGGCGCAGGCGCGCTCGCCGACGGGCTGCAGACGACCGTCCCGTACGAGTCTTCCTGCGCCTGGTCACTGAGGCGTGAGCCGAGCGAGGAGGTGACGATCCCCAGGTGCATGTCCCGCACGGGGGCGAACTCGAGAGTCCCGCTCGCGCAGGTCCCGTCGATCGACGCGCCCAGAACGGCGCCGTTCGCGGACGGGTCGACGCAGTTCGGGTTCTCGAGCCGTCCGACGAGATCGGGCACCGCCTGAACCAGATAGGCCTGCTTGTCTCCCATCGACGCGGAATTGTCGATGTCGAACAAGATGTCGATTTTGCCGGAAAACGCAGTCTTGAGCGCGTTCGTCCCTGCGTCGGGCGCGTTCACAGCCCCGAGGTTGCCCGAGGCGCGCGAGCCCGAGCACGCCAGGCCGGGCAAACCGGCCAGCACGACAGCGACAGGAACCCAGGTGGGAGCGCGGGGCACGTGCGACGGCCCACCCTACGGCCGCCCGCGAAGGCGTCAATTGCAAGCCGTTGCGCGAACCGCCCACCCCGCAGATGGCCGACATTGGCGCGAGCGCCAATCGCGCTCGCGTTCCGAGCGCTATTGACCGATGTACGCTTCGTCGACGTAGATATCGTTGAACGGCCCCATCCAGGTCTGAGGCTGCCCGACGAACGCCGTGGACTGCACACAATAGTCCGGAAAGGATATCGGGCCGCTGAGCGAAACCCACTCGCCCGGTTCCGCGGTGACGGCAGTGGTCGTGTTGCCGTAGAAGGTCCCACCGTCGTTCTGGATGCAGATCGTCCCGATCAGCAAGGGTATCCCCCCGTCGCCCTGTTGCATTGCCCAGATCTCGGTATTGAAAGTACCCGTGGGCGGATCGACGAATAGGCCCAGCGCATCGAAGAACTTCATTCGCATGCTCAAGTGTCCGCTGGACGTGCCACAGTACGATTCGGTCGACGAGATCGAGTAAACGCCCCCATAAGGCGTGTACCAGCCCGTGCCGCCGTCCGGCAGGGTGCTTCCCGGCTCGAAGTCCGGGTCCGGTACCAAGTTCGTCCCCGTCGGCCAGTTTGGCATGCACGGTCCCCCGTCCATCGAGGAACCCGAATCATCGGGCGTTCCCAAGGTGGCGTCTCCGGCGTCCGCCACGGTGGCGTCACTCGCGTCGAGCCCCTGATCGACCGACGTGTCGGGCTGGACGACCACATCGTCGCTAACACCCACCGCGTCCATCTCGACCATCGTCCCATCGGGCGCGGCGTCCGAGGCCGGCTGACCCGCCGAGTCCGCTGTTTCAGCGCCGTCGGGCTCCGCGCCTGCGTCCGGTTCGGCGAGCTGCGCACCGTCGAATTGGCCGAGATTGGCCACGAGCGAGCACGCCGACACCCCAGCGCCCATGCCGATTGCCAAGACCCATCGCAAGTGCGCCTGGCGCGAGCCCGGCTCGCCGCCACGGAAAAGACGTCGTTCCCCAACCATCGTGTCGGTTGCCTCCGGCAGCTCGCCCGCCGCGCCTCGATTGCCGAGGCCAACTTCGCCGCGCGGACGTCCAATGATTATGCCGTTCTGCCGCCCAAGGCAACTAACAAGTCGAGCAGAACATCGAGCTCGCGCGGTGTTTAGAAGACATCGACGCACTCGCGGCAGCGCCGGATTCGGCGATCGCATTTGCCGCCAACCGATGACGGATACGTGGCTGCTTCGCCATACGCGTCGGCGCCGCGACTACCGGCGGCGGGACCGTCGTGCTCCCGCGATCGGGGTGCGACCCAAAGAAGAATTGAGAAATGGCTTCCTTTCGCGAGGAGAAAACGCATCACCCCGGCGGCGCCTACCGCGATGTCGATGTAAGGCCGAAAATCGCAATCGAGGATTGGGACTCGCTTCTAGAGCACCGCACGACGCGCGACGCGCCGCCGGAGGAAAACGAGCGCTGCGACCGCGAGTGCGCCGAGCTGCGCGCCCGGCGCGGTGTCCCCGCCCAGCCCCGTGGCCACTGCGCACCCGCCGGGCGACGAGCTTCCACCGCTCGCCGCTTCCGTCGACGCCGCGCCGGCCGAACCGCTCCCCGAAGGCCCGGAGCCTGTCGTCCCCGGCGACGCGGTCCCCGCGGATCCCGCCGACGCAGCGCCGGAAGATGCGCCTGTCCCCGTAGAGGCCGTGCCGCTGGAGCCGCCCGTCGCCGATCCCGTCCCTCCCGAAGACCCCGATCCCGATCCCGCCGCCCCGGACGACGCCGTTCCGGAAGCGCCGGTGCCCGAAGAGGCCGTGCCGGACACACCGCTCGTGGTCGAACCGCTCGTCCCGCTCGACGATCCCGACGCGGCCCTGCCGGCGTCGGACTCCTCGGTGCCGCCGTCGTCGGGCTGGCTCGAGGCGATCGAGATGTTGGCGCAGTGATGGTAGAAGCAGCCGCCCTGCGGGTTGAGCGGGTGATCCGACATGAACTCGACGACCTGGAGCACGCACTGCGGCGAGCAGTGAACACTCCCTGGCACCTTGAACGTGTAGCTCTGGGGAGACGAGAACGCCGTCGTGTGATCGAGCACGTCGTCGGCGAGCACGCCGTCCGACGAGACTGTCCCAGCCGCCACCGTCTCGATCACCGCGCTTCCACAGGCCGTGCTGCCTGCAGTCACCGCCGGGTCGGCCGGAAGCGAATTCATGTCGCTGGCAATCGCAATGCGGTAATGGCCGGGATGAAAGACAACCTCGTTCGTCGTAATGGTGATCGTCGTCGTTCCGTCCGCGCCGGGCGTGAACGACGTCACGATATTCGTCGGCACGACGGGAATACCCGTATCGTCCTGGCCGCACGGTGCGCTCTTCTCGGGCGTACCGTCTGCGGCCTGTTCTGAATAGCAGGCCGGCTCGCCCTGCATCGTTCCGCCGTCCGGCGCCTTGTCGAGAATGAAATGCGCGTCCGCACGCCCAGGCACCAGTGTGCTCAGGGCCGCCGCGGCCAGCGCGAGCGCCAGAGATCCAAGAGTGAGCCCGCTCGATGCCAAGAAAGTTCGCATGGTGTACCTCCCGTTGGTACGCACGCCGACACGATACGCGCGGCCCTCCGGGATCGCCATGAAGTTCGGGCCCGCGAGACTCCTCGCGGTCCGGCGAGACGCCGCAATAAGCAAATTGCGAATGCAATGATGCATTTCGCCCTTACGCCCGCCATCCTCAACGCGTACGTGCGTAACCGCGCAGCTGCCAAAGTGGGGCCACATGGGAAAGTGGCCGGGCACCCCGAAATCGATGGGCCTGATACGCCCCGCGTGGCAGATCATGCTGCGGTGGCTTGTACGCGCTTCGTCCGACTGTTCGCGGTGCCCGGTATTCTGATCGAGGCGCTCGGCGCGGCCGGATGCTCGGGTGGGGACCCGATCATGCCGCCATCGATGGCGGAGACGACCGTGGATGCCGCGATATCCAACGGGGACGCCCCCGCTGCGAGCATGAGGCAAGCGCCGGATGCGGACGGCGCAACCATCGACGCATCGATGAACCCCCACGACGCCGTTTCATCGAGCCCGCTCGTGGATGCGGGGCAAACGGCGACACCCGACGCGAGCTCGCTCGAGACGCGGGATTCGGGCACAGCCGATGCCGGCGGCGCCCACCCGGACGCGGACACCACGGACGGCGTCGACGCAGGTCCCTACGGGTGGGGCGACCGCACCGACATCCAGGAGATCTTCGCGCGGTATTGCTTCGGCTGCCATGGAACGACGTGGCAATCGTGCTGGAGCGCGCAGAAGAACGAGAGCACGCTGACTTCGGTGATCTCATCGGGCACGATGCCGCGCAACTCGACGATGTCGCCCATGGATAAATCCGCGCTGCTCGCGTGGCTCGCGAGCGGAGCGCCGTGCGCCGGTCCGTATCAAGACGCCGGCAACATCATCCTCCCCGGGGGGGCCGCCACGCCGGGTTCGCTGTAGTCGACGGCCGCCGAACTGGCGTCGAAGTCCCCGGCACGGCGATGAACTCCCCGACGGCGGCGCGCCCGTCCGCCGTGGACGCGCGCGCTTGGTCGAGGATGCAAGCTCTCAGAAGAAGATGGCTTGCGCGCCGAGCTGTACCTGGTTTCCGATGACGCTCTGCCCGAGCTCCACGTGCTGGTACACGGCGAACAATCGCGCCGCGGGGCCCATGAGCAGGTAGTTCACGCCCGCGTCCACCGCCCAGACCTTCGGTGTCGTGCTGTCGCCGAGGCCGATCTGGTACCGAAAGTTCGGCTGGAAGCTGCCGGGGCCGGCCTTCGGCGTGGCGATCGCGGCCAGCGCGAACACGGTATCGGTCACGTTGTACGGCAGCGAATTCACCGTGGCTTCGTTGGCGTGGTCCGTATAGTGGTAGTAGCCGACTTCACCGGTGACGTATCCGCCGCCGTCTCCGTATTTGAGCTCCGCGAGGGCGTCGGCATTGAATTCGAAGTAATCGGTGCCCTGCGTCACGCCGTTCTTCTGGCCCTGCGCGCCGATCGAGATTGCCGCGATGTTCTTGTCACCGAAGTACGACGAGTTGCCGAAGTACCCGCCCTCGTGGTCGAGGAAGTTGAGCGCGAGCCGTCCGGAAAAGAGGGTGCTCCCGTTGGCGTTCCCAGGGAAGAACGCGCCCAACGCATATTGAAACGCTCCGACGTCACCCCAGACCGCGGCGCCGGTGTTGCGGCCCGTCGGACCTTCTTTGGGCGTCACTGCCACGGTGCCGGCGGTTCCCGGCGGGCTGCTTCCGTTGCCGACCGAGAACACCCCCGGATAGAAGTTCCATGGAATGGCGAAGAACGGACCCCCGTAGTTGGGTCGATCGACCGGGACGAGCATCTGCCCTAGCCAGATGTGAAACTCGGGCATCGGATCGAATCCGATGATCGCGTCTTCGATCGCCAGCGGGCCGCCGGTCCCGCCCGCGTTGATGTTCAACGTGAGGCTGATCATCTTGTGAATCTTGCCGCCGGCATGGAGCTCGCCGTAGATCGGAGACGAACCGTCGCCGCTCACGCCGTCGAGGTTCTTCGGATGCGTGCCCTGGAATCGCATCCCCGTACGTACCCACGCTCCGACGTCGATCGCCGGCAGCTTCTCTTCACGAGTCGCCGGCATCGCTTCGCTCGCGATGGGGGGGGTCGCCGCCTGCGCGGGAGAAACCCCGCTGGGAGTTGGCGGCGGCGGCATCGCCGGCGGGACCGTCGTATCCGCAGGGGCCGGCGGCGGAGCGGCCGGAGGCGCCGCGGGGGGAGGCGGCACCGTGTCCTGTGCGAACGCCTGCGCGGGCGCGACCGCCAGGGCGGCGGTCATGCCGAGCGCGAATCCCAACCTAGGGAGATGCCGCTTTGCGAGAACGCTCTGCACTGCCACGCCCCCCGAACACCTCGACCCGCCCTGCGCCGCTACCTGACGAGAGGGTCTGCCTTCGCCAAGCCTACGAGAGAAGAACACTCCGAACCGTTTCGTCGAACTCATGACCATGTTCCTCTTGAATGGGTTTGCACCACGAGAATGAGTGAGGGGGCGTTCCGGCTACCAGGACGGATGCCTTCGATCGTTGGGGAGCAACAAGAAATGAATTGTGAGCGAACCAATCAGACGAATCGTTCTTTTCGTCAATGCGAAAATCCGGACGCACTCGCGCGGAGTTTTTCTGCGTCGCCAGGCAGCGGCGACGAAGTCGCGTGAACGCCCTCCGTGCCGTTTTGCCACCGAGCGCCCCCAATCGGCGCGCGCCGAGGGCGCAATTCGTCGCCGCGAATCACTCGGACGAAGACCGCCTTTCGCGAACTCCGCCATCGCGGGAGTTCGCGGCTTGTAAAGCCGGGCGTGACCTCCCGGACATGTTCACGAAATGGGGCTGGACGGGTCGGAGTCCCCTCCGCAGTCGTCCGCGACGCCGCCGCGCGCTCGGCCGATCGAGCTCGATCACCACCTCTCTCTGTCTCCGGGCGTCATCGCAGTGTGAACCGTAACCATCGCTCTATCGAGTAAGCGTTTACTTACTGTTGCTCGAACGTTTCCGATGACGCGTCGACGTCGATTGTGGCGTGGAGCTCACATAACTCCGGAGCATGGCTCGCCCGTCCTTCCTGTATCGGCGTTGCCAATCGGCGGAGGAGAGGTCGGTCCGAAATATTGCCGAGAGGGTGAACGCATTCGAACGGTGGAAGTATGCGAGAGCAACCATCATGACGTAGAGGCGGAGAGGGTTGATCCCCGGACGAAACACCCCCAGGCGTGTGCCTCGATCGAGCAGCTGCGCGATCAGCTCGATGAGGGGGGAGGAGACGATCGGCGCCTTGATCGATCGCTTGAGAAAACGTGCACGAAGGAGGTTTTCGCCCGTGAGGATGTTCACGAGCTGGGGCCTCCGGGCGAAGTGGTCCTGAATGAAATCGAAGAGTTCGACCATTCCCTGCATCGGGGGGGTGTGATCGACCGCGAGCTTCATCTCTTCGCTTCGAAGCTCCTCCAGGACTTGACCCAGCACGGCGACGTACAGGCCGTCCTTGTCTCCGAAGTAGTGATAGATCATTCGCGGATTCGCGTGGGCAGCCCTGCAGATGGCCTCGACGCGCGCCCCGCTGTAGCCGTTGGCCGAGAATTCGTCGGTCGCGGCGGCGAGAATGCGCGCCCGCGTGCCGTCGGCGTCCCGGCCTTTCGCCTCCTCGGGCTCCCGATCGGGATCGGCCGGATCGGCGGCGCGTTTCGGGTTCTCGCGTCTGCCGCCGCCTTCGCGAAGCGGCGCCCGGGCGCGTTTCTCTCGCATCGACCCCTTCACCATCGATGAGCGGACGGGCGATCGCAAGCGCCTCGTCGCGCCATCGGTGCGCGCGCCGGGGCACGGGCCGTCAAGATTCCACGAATGTTTCGAGCCCGATTCGCAGTACGGAATTCGATCGTCAGCTCGGGGGCGACGCCGAGGGACGGGTCGTCACGCGCCGCTCAGCGCGTACCTGGTCGGGCTCGCGCCGCAAAGGACCCGTGATGAGCCGGGCGCCGCGATCATACGACACGAAAGACCACGCCCATTCGAACAGAACGAGGGCGCGATTGCGAAAGCCGATGAGAAAGAGGAGGTGGATGAAGAGCCACGCGAGCCACGCGACGGCGCCCGACAAATGGACTCGACCAAAGTTGGCGACGGCCGCAGACCGGCCAATCGTCGCGAGGGAGCCCTTGTTGCGGTAGTGAAATGGACGGCTCGGGAGCCCTCGCAGAATGCGAACGATATTTCGCGCCGCGTGCTCTCCCTCCTGCATGGCCGCCGGTGCGACGCCGGGGATCAGCGCGCCGTCCTGCGTGAGATTCGCGAGGTCACCCACCACGAAGACTCGCGGATGCCCCGCAACCGAGAGGTCCGGCTCGACGAGAACCCGTCCGGCACGATCGAGGGGGGCGCCGAGCGCGCGGCCGAAGCCGGACCCGGTGACTCCGGCGGCCCAGAGGACGGTGCGAGCGGCGATCCGATCGCTTCCGAGCTCGACGCCCTGTGCGTCGACCGAGGTGACGACGCGCTTCGTGCGGACGTCGACTCCGAGCCCCGCGAGCTGCAATCGGGCCCGTTCCGACAGGTCCGGCGGATATGCCGCCAGCACGCGATCCCCTCCTTCGAGGAGAATAACGCGCGCCTCGGCGGGTTTGATCGCGCGAAAATCGCGCGCGAGCGCGTGGCGCGCGATCTCGCACAACGCGCCGGAGAGCTCCACGCCCGTCGGCCCGGCCCCGACGATCACGAACGTGAGCCATGCCTTCCGCTCCGTGGGGTCGTCCGTCCGTTCGGCGAACTCGAATGCGGAGAGCACCCGGCGGCGAATCTCGAGGGCGTCGCCCACGCTCTTCAGCCCAGGAGCGTACTGCGCCCACTCGTCATGACCGAAGTACGAATGGCGAGCGCCGGTGGCCACGATCAGAAAGTCGAAATGCAGCGTCCCCTCGTCGAGGGTGAGGACGTTGGCCGCAAGGTCGACGGATCGCGCTTCCGCGAGCAGGACGCGCGCGTTCTTCTGGCGGCGCAGGACGCGGCGAATCGGGCTCGCGATGTCGGCCGGATTCAGCCCCGCCGTTGCGACCTGGTAGAGCAGCGGCTGAAAGAGGTGGTGGTTCCTGCGGTCGACGAGGGTAACCTCGACGGGTGCGCGAGCGAGCTCGCGGGCCGCCATGAGACCGGCGAAACCTCCACCCACGATCACGACGCGTTCGGTGCGGGAAGGCGGCGCAGGCATGATTTCCTCTCCCGGATTGCCTTGTGGTTGGAGCTTCGTGTCGGTCGTCTTCTAGGGTCCGCGCGCGCGTCGTTCTAGAGGTGGAGCGCGGATAAGACACTGCCGGCCCAGTGGGCGGCGAACGGGAGCGGCGCCGAATCGCGGTAGCGCTCGCATCGATCGACGAACTCCGCGACGGTCTTGGGCATGGGCACGCGGCTGCGGGTCATGTACGCGATCACGTCCTTGCCCGTGCAAAGGAGAGCCATGCCGTACGCGACGCGTTGTTCATCGGCGGGCGAAGGGTCATCGAGCGCGGAGGGACGGAACGCGAGTAGCCTCTCCGTCGCGACGACGAACGACGTCCAGATGTCGAAGATGTCCGGATCGGTCCGCAGCGTCTCGCATTTCTCTTTCGCCGCTTCCGCGAGCTCGACGACGAGCGTTTCGACGCCCGCGAACGCGGCCATCGCGCTGAACGTGAGAACGAGCTCGGTCTTCACGCGATCGATCGCCTCCATCGTCTGCGCGATCTTGATGTAGCGGCTCTTGTAGAACTCTTCGATCGGGTACGCGTA
>DATHQY010000642.1:0-3073 GCA_035482215.1 Polyangiaceae bacterium
GGCGTCGCGCGAACGCGCTCACCCCACTCCACCGGCCATCGCGAGACCGCGCCGCGCCTGCGGCGTCCTCGGGCGGCGGTCGACCACGAAGGCGTGCAGGTGGGCCATCCGCTTGACCACGCGCTCCGAAGCGCCCTCCATCGCCGGATGGCGCAGGAGCGCCGGCTCGAGCTCCTCGAGCCAGCCCGGGCCGCCGAAGTACGGCCACCGCTCGGGCCCGTAGACGTATTTGGCAGCGAGGCGCGCGCCGGTTTCGGGCGTCGGCGTCGAGAAACGCGCGCCCCCTTTGCCGAACGCGAGCTGCTTCAATCGATCCGCGAGGCTTTGCCCCGGCGCGACCGGCAGGTCCGGCCACCAGGGCGCGTCGAAGTACACATGCTCGCGGACGCGCCCGAGCGACCAGAGCGCCGGCGCGAGGGTCTCCGCCGTCCATTCGGGCGGCGCCGCGGGTCCGCCGAGCCATCGCACGGTCGTGAAGCCCCAATTGTGCGGATTGCACGTCGCGACGACGAGCAGCTTCGTCGCGAGCCCGCCGAGCGTCGCGAGGTACTTGCGCCAATCGTGCGCGAACGGGAGCGCATGGTAGACGAGGACCATGTCGCTCGGCGGCAGGCCCGCGACGTCGGCTTCGTCGGCGACGACGCGGACATCCACCTGCCCTCCGGGCGCCGCGCTCGCGTAGACGCGCTCGGCCAAGGCTCGCGCCTCTTCGGATCGTACGGCGGCGACGACGCGAGCTCCCTGCCGCGCGAGGCCGACCGAGTGGACGCTGCGGATGCCCGCCATTCCGTCGAGCGGCCCTTCGAGCACGCTCCGGATACCGTACTCCTGCGCCCAAGCTTGCATGCGCTGGTAGAAGCACCACCGCTCGTAGGCCGTACCGAGGCCGCGGTCGTTCTCGATGCAAGGAGCGAGTGCCGTCATCGCGCGTCTCCTCGGGTCATGCACCCACCAGATGCCCCGCCACGCGCGCGAGCGAGGGGCTGTCGAGCAACAAGTTCGTGTAGCTCGCGTTGGCGAGCGGGCATGCGCATTCGTGCGCGCGCACGCTGCGCCGGAATTCGTCGGCCGCCGGCCCGAACCAGACGGCGGCGAAGTCGTACTCGTGCTCGCGCACGTTGCCGACCGATTCGGCCCTCACGCAGCATCCCCAGACATGACCGTCGGGCGCGAGCTGGGCGCTCGCCCACCCCGCGTAACAATCGATGACCTGACGCTGCTCTTCGAGAATGCGCGCCGACAGCTCGTAATATTCGAGGCGGAGCGACTCCACGAGGCGCGCCACGGGGTGCGTGGAGCGATGCGCCTTGATCGCGTTCCGCAGGTGCTGCACGGCGCGGCGGTAATCGGCGGGGTCGGGCGTGATGTCTTTCTCGGTCGTCTTCAGCTCGACGCGCTTCTCGGCGACTTCGGCGATGTACGAGTCGGGCCGGAAGAGCGCGCGCGCTTCGCGCTCGATCTCGGGTATGCGCGCGACGTTGAGCTTCGAAATGACCGTATGCACGCCGAGGACGACGTGCGGATACGACTTCTTCAAGTCATGAATCAAATCGGCGACGAGCTTGATCTTCTCGAAGTTGCGGTCCGCCCCGCGAATGCGGTCGTGCGCGGCGCCGATCTCGTCGACCGAGAGATTGAGCACGAGCTGCGCGCCCACCGAATATTCGGCGATCTTCGGCAAGAGACGGAAGATGCGTTCGGTGATGACGCCGTTCATCGGAATGTTGATGATGCGCGGTTCGATTTGCGTGCGCACGAGGCGCACGATCTCGTCGAAGTCGCCCCGCACGAACTGGTCGCCGCCCGAGAGCGTGACCCACACGGGCACTTTCTGCAGGGTCGGAAAGATGCGCCCGTATTCGTCGACGGAGAGATCGTCGACTTTCTTTTGCCAGATGTCGCAGGTCGCGCAGCGCGACGGGCACGAATACGTGACCGACACCGTGAGGTTCACGGGCAGCTGCCGCGGCACCCCGGCGGCGTGTGCGGCGCGGTACCCGGCGAGGCGTGCGACGAGCGGAAGCTTCCTCACGGGCGCTTCCCCGCGGACGATGCGGCGGCGATCGGAGGCGGGCGCGCCGACAAGCGACGCGGCTTCTCGGCGGGTGCGGGGGAGACGCCATTCGCGGGGCCCGCGTCCTCCCCGAGCGACTTGGTCGAGGAGAGCACGCGCCACGTGCGATGCTTGCCGCCGACGACGCGCGCCTCCCAGAAGCCGACCGCGCGCGCCGCCACTTCCGTGCCGATGGCGGCCGCGAGCGCCCATTTGCCGAAGTTGTCTTGCTGGCGTGCGACCTGCGCCGTGGCCTTGGTCAGGAGGGCCTTGTCGAGCGTCGCGACTTCGTAGCCGAACGCGAACTCGAGCCAGTAGTGCCCGCGCGCGATGCGCCGGCGCTGCTCGAAGTACTCGGCCATCGTCTCGGGGCCATGGTTCGTGACGACGGCGTCCGGCACGTACCCGAGCACGTACCCCTTCGCACGCACGATGTCTTCGATCGAAGCCTCGTCGACGACCGAGAGCTCGCTTACGTATTCAACGAGGTGCGATCGAAACGCGACGATCTCGCCCATCTTGGGGACTTCGAGCGACACTTCGTGGTGCAGGTCCCAGAGCACGCGGACCATGCGCCCGACGAAGCTCGCCGGATCGTTGTTGGGCACGGGCCGCGCGCCGACCATCCCGACCTCGGGGCGCTCGCGCAGCGATTGCACCATGCGCTCGACGACGTCGCGCGCGAGATCGAGATCGGCGGCGCAGACGACCACCACTTCGGCGCGGGGGTCGCGCATGCGAAGGTACGCGTTGATCGCGGCGACCTTGCCCTCGCGCCGCTCCTGCACGTGCACGTGCATCCCGGGCCGGCCGCGCCCGACTTCGCGCGCGACGTCTGCCGTGTCGTCGGTGCAGCCGCTCGCGACGACCACGATCTCGAGGACACGCGCGAGGCGCGTCTCTTGCTCGATGAGGCTCGTCAACAGGCGACGGATGTTGGCCGCTTCATTGTGGGCCGGAACGACGATGGAGACGTTCATATCGTGTCTGCCGAATCCGCTTCGAGGGTGGCCGCGGAGG
>DATHQY010000643.1:0-2263 GCA_035482215.1 Polyangiaceae bacterium
CGCCGCCGAGCTCCGTTCCACGCTCGATCGCGCTTCGTACGAGTATTACATCCTCGATCAGCCGACGCTGTCGGACGCTGAGTACGACACGCTGTTCCGGGAGCTTCAAGCGATCGAAGCGGCGCATCCCGAGCTTCGCACACCCGACTCGCCCACCCAGCGCGTGGGCGCAGAGCCGCGGAGCGCCCTTCCCAAGCATCGGCATCTCGTTCCCATGCTGTCGCTCGGGAACGCGTTCGACAATGACGCGCTCGCCGAGTGGCAACGGCGCATCGAGCGCATCGTCGGCGATGCGATTCACGCGAGCGGATATACTGCCGAGCTCAAAATCGACGGCGCCGCCGTCAGCCTCACGTACCAAGATGGGGTTCTCGTTGCCGGCGCTACGCGCGGCAACGGAACCGTTGGCGAGGACGTCACGCCGAACCTGCGAACCATACGAGAGATACCCCTGAGGCTGCGCAGTGATAGTCCGCCACGGCTTATCGAGGTTCGCGGCGAGGTCTACATGCCGTTCGATGAGTTCGAAAAGATGAACGAAGCACGAGCCGCGGCCGGTGAGCCGCTGTATGCGAACCCGAGGAATACCGCGGCGGGGGCGTTGCGACAATTGGATCCGGGGATCTCGGCCCAACGGCCATTGAGATTCTACGGATACGCGGTCGCGGGGGCCGAGATCGGATTCGAGACGCAGTGGGAAGTCTTGGAGACGCTCGCCGGGTGGGGCATCCCCGTCGCGCCGCATAGGAAGCGGGCGAAGACACTGGAAGACGTGTTCACCTGGGCCGCGGAGGTCGAGCATACGGTGCGCGCGGCGCTCAACTTCGCGATCGACGGCGGAGTCGTGAAGGTCGACTCGCTCGCCCTGCAAGATGAGCTGGGCACGATTGGCGACCGCGAGCCGCGGTGGGCGATCGCGCGAAAGTTCGCGCCGGATATCGCGGTGACCCGCCTCCTGAAAATACAAGTCAACGTGGGGCGCACGGGCGCGCTCAGCCCCTATGCCGAGCTGGAGCCGGTGGAGATCGGTGGCGTGACCGTGCGGCAGGCGACGCTGCACAATTTCGATCTGATCGCGCAGAAAGATCTGCGCGAAGGCGATTGGGTGCAGCTCAAGCGCGCGGGCGACGTCATCCCGCAGATTATCGCCCCACTCGTGGAGCGGCGCGAACCGGGCTCGGAGAAAGCGCACGCGCCGACCTCGTGTCCGATCTGCCACACGCCCGTCGAGCGTGATCCCGAGGAGGTCGGGATTTTCTGTCCCAACATTGCGTGTCCGGGGCGACGACTCGAGGCGCTCGTCCATTTTGCCTCGCGTAGCGCCATGGACATTCGGGGTCTTTCATACGCGCGCATCCAACAGATGGTCGACGCGGGGCTCGTATCGGATGTCGCCGACATCTTCTCGCTGACGGTCGAGCAGTTGGTGCAGTTGGAGAGATTTGCGGACAAGAGCGCCGAGAATCTCGTCGCGGCGATCGCGGCCGCGAAGCAGCAGCCGCTCTCGCGACTGTTGTTCGGGCTCGGCATCCGACATGTCGGCGGGACGGCGGCGGAACTGCTGGCGCGTCAGTTCGGGACACTGGACGCCCTGGCGAAAGCGAGCGTCGAGGACATTCTCGCGGTCCGCGGAATCGGGGAGATCATAGCCGAGGCCGTTGTTCAGTATTTCGCGGACCCCTCGGTCAAAGAGCTCGTCGGGAAACTCGAGAAAGCCGGCGTGAATACCGAGGAGCCGCGCCAGGTCGAGGTGGGGGGTGCCCTCAGCGGGCTTACGGTCGTCATTACCGGGACTTTACCGACCCTTTCCCGGCCTCGGGCGACCGAGTTGGTCGAGCAGGCCGGAGGGCGGGTGACAAGCTCCGTGTCCAAAGCGACGAGCTTCGTCGTCGCGGGCGCCGAGGCGGGCTCGAAACTGGAGAAGGCCCGCGCGCTCGGGACGGAGATCATAGACGAAGAGACGCTGTTGAAGCGTATCCGTGGACAATAGGTTATCACCCATGCCACAGTCGATCGACCTCGCGCGCCATCAGATGGTCGCCTTGACCCGCGGCTCGCTCGCCGCGCTCCGCGCCGCGCTCGTCCGCGACGCCGGTCTCGCCGCGGCCTCCTATCTCCAGGAAGCCGGGTACGCCGGCGGTGAGCAGCTCTTTGCCTCCTTTTCTTCCTGGATGGAGGCACAAGGATTCGGCGCGCCGGAGGATCTGGACGTGCCGACCTTCGAGCAGCGTGCCACCGAGTACTTCCGGGACGCCGGGTGGGG
>DATHQY010000644.1:0-2794 GCA_035482215.1 Polyangiaceae bacterium
GGTCGACCACGATCGGCGGCACGACCCTCTCGTATTTCCCGATCCGGCGCTTCGAAGTCGGCTCCGGATCGCTCTGGAGCGAGACCGACGAGCTCTTGAAGACAAAGGTCTGCCTCGTCGGGCGCACCGTCGCGACGAGCCTGTTCGGCAACGAAGACCCGATCGGGCGCACGATCCGCATCGGCCGCTCGCCCTACACGATCATCGGGGAGCTCGCGCCGCGCGGGACGTCGCTCGTCGGCGACGATCAGGACGACCGCGTGCTGATGCCCATCGGGAGCTTCCGTGCGCGCGTGATGCACACGTCTCCGGGCCGCGCCGATCAGCTCATCATCAGCGCGACCAGCGACAACACGGTGAACCGCGCGAAGACCGAGATCGAAAGCATCTTGCGCGAGCGCCACCATTGCGAGCCCGGGCGGGACGACTTCCAGGTCGCCTCGCAGGCCGAGTTCCGCGCGGCGACGGGGTCCATCCTCGGCGCACTCTCTTCGCTGCTCCTCGGCATCGCCGCGATAAGCCTCCTCGTCGGCGGCATCGGGGTGATGAACATCATGCTCGTGACGGTCGCCGAGCGAACGCGCGAGATCGGCATCCGCATGTCGATCGGCGCGCGCGAGCGCGACATCCTGGTGCAGTTTCTGGTGGAGGCGATCGTCCTCACGATGGTGGGCGGCGTGCTCGGCATCGTGTTCGGTAGCGCGGTCACCGTGGGGCTCGGCAAGCTGCTCGGCTGGCCGATGGCGCCGAGCCTCACCGCGCTCGGCGTCGCGGTCGCGACGAGCGTGGCGATCGGCACGATCTTCGGGCTCATCCCGGCGATCCGCGCCGCCAAGCTCGATCCCATCGCGGCGCTGCGGGTGGAATGAACGATGTGGGCAGTGCTCGGTTCCGTCGTCCTCGCGCTGCGCTCGATCTGGCGCAATCCCCTACGGGCATCGCTCACGGTGCTTGGGATCCTGATCGCCGTGGCCTCCGTCGTCACGGTCGACGCGCTCGGCGCCGCGGGGCGCGACCACGTCACGAAGCAGATCGACGGCCTCGGATCGAACTTCCTGCTCGTGTTCCCGCAATCCGCGCAGGCGTCCGGAGCGCACGGAGCGCAGGGGTCGGGCATGCGCCTCACGGAGGAGGACGGGCGCGCGATCCTGCGTGAGTCGACGAGCGTCTCCGCGGTGGCGCCCGCGCTGCGCTCGTCAGTGCAGGTCGTCTACGGCGACAAGAACTGGTCGACCGTGGCGATCGGTACGCGCCTTGGCTACCTGCAGGTGCGAAACTGGGCCGTCGAAAAGGGTGCGGTCTGGGAGGAGCATGACGAGGCGACGAAAGCCAAAGTGATCCTGGTCGGCTCGACGCTCGCGCAGAACCTCTTCGGGAGCGAGGACCCCGTGGGTCGCACGGTGCGCATCGGCCGCTACCCCTACCGGGTGGTCGGCGTCCTCGCGACGAAAGGGGAGACGCCGTTCGGCGAGGATCAGGACGACGTGGTGCTTCTGCCGTCGACGAGCTTTCGCGCGCGCGTCATGCACACCCCGCCGGGTTTCGCGGGCGCGCTCATGGCGTCGGCCACTTCGTCGGAGACGACCGATCATGCGGTGCGGCAGATCGACGAGGTCCTCCGGCAGCGGCACCACATCGCGCCGGGCGCCGAGCCGGACTTCGTCATCCGCACCCAGAAAGAATTCGCGGCGATGAAGGACCGCATCTCTGGCGCGCTCTCCCTGCTGCTCCTCTTCGTCGCCGCCGTGAGCCTCGTCGTCGGCGGGATCGGGATCATGAACATCATGATGGTCAGCGTCACCGAGCGAACGCGCGAGATCGGGATCCGCATGGCGATCGGCGCGCGCCAGGGCGACATTCGCACGCAGTTTCTCGTCGAAGCGGTGATGCTCGCAATCGTCGGCGGGGTCACGGGCGTCCTCTCGGCCGGAGTCGCCGTGCTCGGTTTGCAGGCGCTCCTGGGGTGGCCCATCGCTCTCCGCCCCGCGGCGATCGGGATCAGCATCGCCGTGAGCGGGGCGACCGGCGTTGCGTTCGGTTTTTTTCCGGCGCGCCGTGCGGCGCGCCTCGACCCGATGGAGGCGCTCCGCCACGAGTGAGCGGTCTCAGGAGACAAGCGCTTACATTCGCGTTCGCGTTTGCAGAGCTATTGCGTCGGGGCGACGGGAATGGCGATAATGCCCGCGCTTTCGAAGGGGCGGGCTGAATACGCGGCCTGCCGCTTCGTCAGAACACGAGACGAAGGAAGTCGTCTCGTCGTACCCGCCGATTCGCGTCGCCCGCCGATCGCGATCGCGCGGGCTTCACCTCGCTACTCTCTCGAAAGGCCTCGACCCATGAAACTGTCTGCGATCGCAATTGCCGCCGCGACCTGCTTCGCCGCTCTCGCCCCGTCCGTCGCAAGCGCCGATGACACCGTCGTGACGCCGAAGAACCAGGCCTCTCCGCAAGGCTTCCGCGAACACGTCGCGAAGATCCGCGAACAGATCGCCATCAACGAGGGGCGCGCGCACGAGCTCGAGCCGATCATCGCGCGCGACCGCCAAGCGCGCCACGACGTGGAGGTCGATTGGGGTGCGCTCGAGCGTCACGCGCGCGAGATGCGCGCGTCCGCGGCGGATTTCCGCGGCTGGGCGGGGGACCTCGGCGGCAAGGCGCGCGATGACGCGAATACGTTCGCGACCGAACTCGAACAATTCGCGCAGCACGACGAGGAGAACGCGCGCGGCAAGCACGAGATCGCCGAGCGCCTCGATCGCAATATCCAGGGCGAGACCTCCGCGCGCGATTGGCA
>DATHQY010000645.1:0-3970 GCA_035482215.1 Polyangiaceae bacterium
GTGAAGCGGACCGCGCCGTCGGCGACTTTCTGGCGGATCCCAAGTCCGATCGCGATCTCGCACAGAAGCTCGCGGCAGCGTGGGTCTTCCGGGCGCAGATCGACAAGGCGACCCAAGAGCGGAACAAGCTCGAAGGCGAGATGGCGACGCTCTCGCGTTCGACCGAGGAGACGCGAGAGAACCTCCGCGCCATCGAGAAGAACAAGACCGCCGAGAGCCTCCGCCAGAAGCTCACCGCGCGCCTCGCGGAGGCGAGCGCGCGCTACGACGACGAGAACCGCCGGGCCGTGGAGCTCGACGCGAAGCTCGCGGAGCTGCGCGTGCAGTTCACCGAAGCGATACGCGACCTCAAATGGACGGCGCCGGCGCCGCCTCCGTCGCCCGCGAGGTAGCCACGGCGGGAGCGATCCCGACGCGCGCGAGCGGTGCGGCCGAGAGCCAAGCCGCGAGATCGTCGAGCGCGCGCCGCCCCAGCGCCTCGTAGCGTTCGCGCTTGTGGAGCTTGCGACCGCCGAGCGGCGCAAGCCACGCCCAGGTCACGTTCGACGGGGTGAACGCGGGCACATCGACGCCGCGCGAGCTCGACGAGAGGTGCGTCACGACGCCGCCGAGGGCGGTCGTCGGGGGCGGCGGCAGGGGCGCGTGGCCTGCGAGACGCTGCGCGAGCAGGACCGCGCAGACGAATCCGCCCGCGGCGCTCTCGACATACCCCTCGACGCCGGTGATCTGCCCGGCCAGGAACACGTTCGGTCGGGCGAGCAGCTGCATGCACGGGTCGAGCACGCGCGGCGCGTCGACGAACGTATTGCGGTGAACGGTGCCGAATCGGAGAAACTCCGCGCCTTCGAGGCCCGGGATCGTGCGCAAGACGCGCGACTGCTCGGGCCAGGTCATGCGCGTCTGGAACCCGACGAGGTTGTAGGCGGTCGCCGCCGCGTCCTCCGGCCGAAGCTGCACGACGGCGAAAGGCCGCTGCCCGGTGCGCGGATCCACGAGGCCCACGGGCTTCATGGGGCCGAACGCGAGCGTCATCGGGCCGCGCGAAGCCATGACTTCGACCGGCAGGCAGCCTTCGAAGTAGCGCACGTCCTCGAAGCTGCGCGGCTCGACCTTCTTCGCGAGCACGAGCTCCTCGACGAAGGCCTTGTATTGCGCTTCGTCCATCGGGCAGTTGACGTACGCCTCGTCCGCCCCGTCCTCGGTGCCCTTGCCGTAGCGCGATTGCTTGAAGACGCGGCCCCACTCGATCGAGTCGGCGCTCACGATGGGCGCGATCGCGTCGTAATAGGCGAGGTGCGCCCGGCCGACGGCGCGGGCGAGGTCCGCGGCGAGCGCGTCGCCCGTCAGCGGTCCCGTGGCGAGGACGACCGGCGCTTCGGGCGAGGCCTCCGGGATCGCTTCGACGATGCACGCTTCGACGCGAACTCGCGAATGCGCGCGAAGGCGCTCGGTGACGCGCGCCGAGAACACGTCGCGATCGACGGCGAGCGCGCCGCCGGCGGGGACCTGGGTCTCGTCGGCGCACGCCAGGACGAACGACCCCGCGCGGCGCAGCTCCTCTTTCAGGAGGCCCACGGCGTTCGCAAGGGCGGCGCCCCGCATCGAATTCGAGCAAACGAGCTCGCAGAACGCGTCGGTCGATTGGGCCGGGGTGCGGGCGAGGGGCTTTTGCTCGATGAGGCGCACGTCGACGCCGCGCTCGGCGAGTTGCCAGGCCGCTTCGCACCCGGCGAGGCCGGCACCGACGATCGTGACGCTGGGCATGAGGGACGCGCGTCGTAGCACGCGCCGCTCGCTCGTGCCGCGCGCGGCGCGAACCGCGCGGTGCGGAATCAGGCGGCCTTTCGCCGCAGCTCGACCAACCGGGGGTGCGGCGCGAAGCCCTTTGGCAGCGAAGCGATGGCGGCGTCGGCGTCGGCGACCTGGTTTTCCAGCAAGTAGCCGAACGCGAGGAGCTGCAGCGCCTCCGCTTTCACGCCCTGCGTGCGCGCGCGCAGGGAGACGGGTCGTGCGATGGCGATGACGCGCGCGCCGCGCTGCGCCTCCAGCTCGATGTACGCGTCTTCCAGCTCCTTGCGGAGCGGCGCGTCGGTCTCGACGTCCTTCAGAAACGATAGGCGCTGCCAGTTGGTCGCGGCGAACGACGCGGCGAGCAAACACGGCCACCACCACCCGATCCGAAGCGAGAGAAGCGCCGCGAGGCCTGCAACGGCGATCGAGAAGATGCGCGCCGGACGCTCTCCCCGCCCGTGGGTGAACACGTTCATCAGCTCGGCCATCACGTTGCCGCCGTCGAGCGGCAGCATCGGCAACAGGTTCAGGATCCCCCAGCCGAAGTTCACGAAGAGCAGATCCCCGTAAACAAGTGCTCCGAGCGCGCTGTGCCACGTGCTTTGCGGGATGCCGTATCGAACGACCGCAGCGACGAGGAAGCCCGCGAACGGCCCGGCGAGGCTGATTGCAATGCGCTGGGGTACCGGGAGGGCGCGCGCGGGCGCCCACGACGTCGTCCCGCCCATGCCATGCAGCTGAATCTGCGGCGCCAAGCCGAACGCACGCGCGACCGCCGCGTGACCGAGCTCGTGAGCCAAAACCGACGCGAGAACGACGACGGCCCATGCGATGAGCTCGCTCACGCTGGAAAGGCCCACATTGAGCAAAAATGTCATCAAGAAAAATGACGGAAGGATTTGGACCGGGATCGGGCCGATACGAAACGCAAGACGAAACGACTCTGTCATGGGGACCGCCTTCTCATGATACGACGGGCGTTGTCCCGTGCAGCTCGACGTCGAACGCTTTCTAGCCCTCGTATGCCGCGAACTCGGCGCGGAGGAAGCTCATATTCGTGAGGACGAGGATCCCTCGTCCGAGAGCGCCGATTCGTGCGAGCTTCGCTGGCGCATGCCCGACGGCCGAGCCGTGGTCGCGCGTTTCGCGGTCGCGCCGGCCGATCGCGAGGTGCGGCAGAGGCGCCTCGAGATGCTCGCGGGCACGTTCGACACGGTATGGAGCGGGGGTGCGGATGACGTGCGGCCCCCGCGATCGCGCCCCCCGCCCGCACGTTCCCTGCGCGAGGAGCTGGCCGCCCTGTGCGAGCGAGCGGGCGCGGTCAACGCCGTGGTCGTCGACGCGAATTCGCCCGTCGTTTGGGGCGCGGCCCACCCGGAAGGGCTCACGGAGCCGGATGCGCCTCAGCCGGTAGCGACGATCGGACCCGTGGCTCCGGTCGCCGCGACTTCCGTCGGGGCCAACGACAGCGAGCCCGGGGGCGGTGTTTCGCCCACGACTCGTGCGGCAGCAGCATCGCGTATCGCGGTCCACGTCGTCCGCACCATGAACGACGGCGCAGCGAGCCGCAAAGGCAAGCACGTGCGTCACGTGGAGCGAAGCGGGCAGGCGCCATTCGTCGCGCACTCCTTTGCCGGCATCTATCTGCTTGTCATCGTGTACGACGCGCTGTTCGACGAGCTTCGCGCCGAGCGTGCGATCGTCGAGGCACTGCCGCGCATCGAGCGCCTCGTTCTCGCCCTGCCGCCGCTCGACCCGCCCACGAAAGGCGCCGGCGTCGTATCGATGCGCCGGCGTTCCTGACGCCGTCGCGTCGCAGGGCCGCGCACGGCCCCCCGGAGCCGTTGCGGCGAAATCACGCCTGTCCGCAGGACACGCCTCGCCGGCCCCGGACACACGACCGGCGCCTCGGGGACACCCCCGGCCCCGACAGCCCGGCTATGGGCCTTCCATTGCCTTGGCAATGAAGTGCCTATGCCTCGGCCATTTTCGCGCGGGTTTCGGGGATCGCGCCTCGCGGCGGCCCGGAGTTCGAACCGCGCTTCCTTCGGTTGGCACGGGACGTGTCCTTCGGTTCGGGAATGCACCCGGTATTTTTCGGTTTGAAACGGGCGTACTACGCGACGCTCGGGCTCACGCGACGGATGCTCCGCAAAATGGGCCTCACTGCGGCTCGGAT
>DATHQY010000646.1:0-3241 GCA_035482215.1 Polyangiaceae bacterium
AACGCCGCCAATGCCGCGAAGACGGGCGTCGGCACGGGTGCAGGCGCCATCGGCGTGGCCAAGGGCGGGTCGTGGCAGAGCGCGCTGGCGGCGGATCTCCGCATCTGGGCGCGCCTCGAGCTCGACCCCGCGGCGCACGACTCCCGCGTGGGTGTCCGGTGCGCCTATCCCGAGTGAGCGCGCCCCGGGCGGTGCCGCGGCCGAGCTTTTGCGCTACGTTCAGCGGTCCCTGATGACTTGTGCCGTGCTCTCGATTGGGACGGAGCTGACGCGCGGAGAGCTCGTCAACTCGAACGCCGCCTGGCTCGGCGCGGAACTCACCGGCCTCGGATTCGACGTCGTCGAGCATGCGGTCGTCGACGACGATGTTGGCCGCATCGTCGACACGCTCCGGCGTCTGGCGTCGAGCGCGAATGTCGTCGTGTCGACCGGTGGCCTCGGTCCGACGACCGACGATCTCACGACCGAGGCCGTGGCCCGCGCCCTCGGCGTGAAGACGATCCGCGACGAGGCGTCATTGGAGCACATCCGCCGCCGCTTCGAGAAGTTCGGGCGGACGATGACGCCGTCGAACGAAAAGCAGGCGGACTTTCCGGAGGGCGCGGACATTCTCCCGAACCCGATCGGGACGGCGCCGGGATTCGGCGTGCGCCTCGGCGACACGGTCGCCTATTTCATGCCCGGCGTCCCGCAAGAGATGAAGCGTATGTTCGAAGAACAAGTGACGCCGCGGGTGCGTGCGCTCGCTCCGAATACGCTCTTCCAGCTGAAACTGCGGACGTTCGGTCTGTCGGAGAGCGCCGTCGGCGATCGCCTCGCCGGCGTCGAGGCGACGTTCCCGGGGACCGTCATCGGTTACCGCGCGCATTACCCCGAGATCGAAGTCAAAGTGCTCGTGCGCGGACCGTCGCGCGGGTCCGCACGCGATACGTGCGAACGCGCGATCCTCGAAGTGAAGACGCGCCTCGGCTCCTACGTGTACGGCGAGGCCGACGACACGTTCCCCGGCGTCGTCGGGCGCGAGCTTCGCGGACGCAACTACACGCTCGCGATCGCGGAGTCGTGCACGGGAGGCCTCGTCGGGCACATGCTGACGCGCGAACCTGGCGCGAGCGATTTTCTCTTGCTCGACGCGGTGACCTACGCCAACAGCGCGAAGACACAGGTGCTCGGCGTGGACGAGTCCACCATCCGCTGGCACGGCGCGGTGAGCTCCGAAGTCGCAGAAGCCATGGCACGTGGCGCGAAGCGGGTCGCCGGTTCCGATCTGGCGCTGTCGCTCACCGGCATCGCCGGGCCCAGCGGAGGAAGCGACGACAAGCCCGTCGGCACGGTGTTCATCGCCGTGGCACGCCCCGACGGCGGAATCGCGATGCAGCAAAAGCTCTTCCATGGAAGCCGCCACCAGATCCAGACGATGGCGTCCTACGTCGGACTCCAGATGGTGCGCGAGGCGTGCGGGGGCTGACCCGGCCTCATGTTGCCCTAGGGCTGGCCCGTCCGGGACCGTTCCACGCATTCCCACGCCCGTTCGCGGAATAGTGGACGCTGGCCCGGCGCTGACTCATCGTGTGACTCGTGAAGGTAGCGGCCACCCCACTTGAACGCGTGTCTTCGAAGCCCGGCGCGTGGGTCGATCTGGCGCTCACCCTCCCGATCTTCATCGCGTACCAGCTCGGCGTCGTCTTTCTGAACGTACGGAACGGAGCGGACATCGTCACGAGCCACCTGCTCGAGTGGGTGCACGGCGATCGGATTACTTATCTCGAACTGACCGCCGGGATTGGCCTCGCGACCGTCGCCGCCTTCGCCGTCCTTGGCCGGGGCCAGGCGCTCCGTCTGGGCAAGCTCGTGCAAATTGCCATCGAGGGCGCCGTTTACGCGATCGCGATGGGCACCGCGACGTCGTGGGTCGTGGGAAAGCTCTTCGCCGGACCGCGAGCCGACGTCATCACGAGCCCGCTCACGGGTCTCATCATGTCGTTTGGCGCTGGCTTCTACGAAGAGATCGCGTTTCGCGTGATCCTCTTCGGCGTGGGCGCCAAGGTGCTCGCGTGGCTTCTGCTCCGTGAGCGCGTGGGCCTCGTGCGCGGCCCTTCGTCCCTGAGCGTCGGAGGCCTCGTGCTCGTCGTGATCTGGGCGGTGGCCAGCGCGGCGATCTTCAGCGGGATGCACTACGTGGGTCCGCTGGGCGATGCGTTCGACGCGCGCTCGTTCGTCGCGCGAGGCGTCCTGGGCCTCGCGTTGACGCTCGTCTACGGCACGCGAGGCTTCGCCGCGGCGGTATGGACCCATGCGCTGTACGACGTATGGGTCCTCGTCGTGCCGTAGCCGTTCAGACGCCGACGAGCACCGTCCGCGGCACTCCGCTTCTACGCGCCGGAATCCGCCGAGCAGTTTCGGAGAAGCCGCGCAGCCGCCCGCGGCGCTAAGGTCCGCCCACACATGTCTCGCTCCAAAGGATGGGTCATCGGCTTCTGGGTTGTCACGGGGCTATTCTGCCTACAAATGAGCTTCACGGCTTATGCGGAGCTTGCCCTTCCGCAAGTAGCGGCCGCATTCACCCATCTCGGATTCCCGGGATACTTTCGGGTGGAGCTGTCGTGGGCCAAGCTCCTCGGCGTCGCGCTGCTTCTGGCGCCGGTGCCGGTGCGCCTCAAAGAGTGGGCGTATGCCGGATTCGCAATCGATCTCGCTTCGGCCGTCATCGCGCACGTCGCGGTGGGCGATGGCCCGCAAGCCTGGGGCTGGGCGGTGGGCACGGGCGTGCTCTGGGGGCTCTCGTACTTCCTTTGGCGTCAACGGACGCCCGCAAGCGTTCCGGCCTGACGCGGCACCCAAGCCGGCAGAGCCGCGAGCGCGGCGTCCCTTGCACGAGGTGGCGCCTGTCGCCGCCGCCAGTTCACCTCGAGCCAGCGCGTTGCCTGTCCGCGGACACGGGTGCCGACCCAGGACACCCAGACCGGCGCCTCGGGGACACCCCCGGCCCCGACAGCCCGGCTATAGGCCTTCCATTGCCTTGGCAATGAAGTGCCTATGCCTCGGCCATTTTCGCGCGGGTTTCGGGGATCGCGCCTCGCGGCGGCCCGGAGTTCGAACTGCGCTTCCTTCGGTTGGCACGGGACGTGTCCTTCGGTTCGGGAATGCACCCGGTATTTTTCGGTTTGAAACGGGCGTACTACGCGACGCTCGGGCTCACGCGACGGATGCTCCGCAAAATGGGCCTCACTGCGGCTCGGAT
>DATHQY010000647.1:0-3141 GCA_035482215.1 Polyangiaceae bacterium
ACGCGGCGTCGCTGCGTCAGGCTTTCGCCCATTGCGCAAGATTCCCCACTGCTGCCTCCCGTAGGAGTCTGGACCGTGTCTCAGTTCCAGTGTGGCTGATCATCCTCTCAGACCAGCTACCCGTCTTTGCCTTGGTAGGCCATTACCCTGCCAACTAGCTGATGGGCCGCGGGCCGATCCTCAGGTGCAAGCTTGCGTGCAGAGGCCTGCTTTTACCTCAACCTTTCGGTCGTGGTCATATGCGGTATTAGCCCTCCTTTCGGAAGGTTATCCCCCGCCTGAGGGAACGTAACCCACGTGTTACTCACCCGTGCGCCACTGTACTGGGGCCGAAGCCCTTTCTCGTGCGACTTGCATGTGTTAGGCGCGCCGCTAACGTTCGTTCTGAGCCAGGATCAAACTCTCCAGTTGAATCCTTCGAGCTCCCGAGTCGCTTCCCGAAGGGAGCAAACCCGGGCTCTGGCTTTTGAGTAGGAGATCGCTTCGGTCACGCGCGGTCGAGATGACCGATACGGACTTCGCGTCTCCGAACCCACTCTGATCGTTCCGCGCTGACCGAAGTCGAGCGTGGAACGCTTTTGCGAGCGTACGATTCAGTTTTCAAGGAGCGAGGGAGTCTTTAGAGACTCCGAAGTGCGGGGGCGGTACCTTAGTTTTGACCGCCACCCTCGTCAAGCACTCCGTCGCTTTTTTTTTGCTTCGGAGCGGGCCTTGCGGAGAAACGCGTGCTTTGGGCAGCGCCTGCGCAGGGCCGAAAGAGCACCGTCGGATGCGCCCCGGAAATTGGGACGACCGACACGCAGCACCGCCCGCTCTCGAAAGAGAGGACGGCACAGGTGCCCAGGGGGCACCACCTCAAGCATCTCGGGTCTGAGACGCTTGAGCCGGAGATGGATTGCACGTGTTGTGGAGACACGTGAGGAAACACGTGAGATTACTCCGGTTCTGCTCTACCCGGCGGCCTTCTGCGGAACCCCGCAAGCACCGTCAGGGCGGCGGAATCTACTCAAGGCCGGCGGACTGTCAAACTCTTTGTTTCAACAATGTGTGCCGGGGGCGGCGGCGGCGCCTTCGAAGGCCGCGTTCCGCGTGCGGCAAGCTCTTCGAGGGGCTCGTCGGCGTACCAAAAGCCGGACGGTTCGCGCACCAGCATCGCTTCTGCGCCGAAGGCGACGCGAACTCTCCATGCGCGTTCCTCGAGCGCGCCAGCGCTGTCGAACGGGTCCGCATAGCGGCCGAGAAGCTCGATGGTTTGGGTCGTCCCGCCGAGCTTCACCGCGTTCGGTCGTCCGCTCGCATCGAGTGTCACATCGATCGGCCGCCAGATCGACGTGCGCTCGAACGACCATCCAGCTTCATGCGCCAGGGCGAGCGAAGCGACAGCAAGCGCGCGATCGAAGCGGAAAAATGAGGGCTCGGGCACGAGTCGGACGACGAGCGCGTAGCCGTCCGGCAGAGCCTGCACGAGAAAGCTCGCGCGCTCCGCCTGGATGAGAAACCACGACACGGCCGCCAGCGTTCCCTGCATCCGGAGCTCGCGAAGGATGATCCCCCAGTGCGCTGCCGCGACGCGGATTTCATCGGGCTGTCCCTCGCCCGAATAGTCCACCGTCTCGCCCCCTGGATCGACGAGAGCCGCTGCCTCGGCGCCGACGATGCGGGCCAGCAGAACGCCGAGAATCGGTGCGAACGGACTCTCGGACTGGTCCCTCGCCACCACCGCGCTTCCGCCTTTTGAAGCGGAGCTCGCCCGCGGGGGCGTCGAAGCCGCGGCGCTCGGCGATCCGCTCACTCGTTCTCCACTTGCACCGTGGCCAGCAAAGCGACCGCGGGACCCGCCACTTCGACGCGCTCGCGCGCTCGCCACGAATCGAGAACCCGTCGCTGCGCCATGCGTTCGCGCAGCGTTATGACCGCGCCGGCGAGATCTTCGCGCCGCCGCTTCAACGTCTCCCCTTCGGGAACCCGTCGCTCGATCGACCGGATGACGTGCCATCCGAACGACGTCTCGACGACGGGACTCGTCTCGTTCGGAACCCGAAGCGCGAACGCAGCCGCAACGAACGCCGGATCGAGGATGCCCCCCGCGGCCATGACGCCGTCAGCCCCAAACGGCGACAAGTGCTCGACGACGACGCGCGCATTCCGATGCGCCACCCCCGACACACGCTTCTCGAAGTCGCTGGCGTCCGCCGATCCGGCGACGGCGTCTCGAATTGCGCTGGCCAGTCCAGCGGCCTCGCCGTCCGAAAGAATCGTCGAACGGAGAACGACCGCATGAACGACCGTCAGCGTCGCCAGCTCGTCGTCGCTCGGCGGTCCCGCCTCGTGGGCGTCTCGCGCGATCCGCTCGAGTGCGCGCCGAGAGAGGGCTGCGGTTTCGGCCCACCGCGCGTCGCCGTTCGCGTCGTTGCCCTGGAGCCGGCGGTCGCGCGCCGCGATCGCGAACAGCGCGTCTTCGATCAGAGCGTCGAGCGCGTCGCGCGTTCCGACGCCGCGCGCCCGCGCGACGGAACCGACGAGCGACCCGGGAATGCCCATGTCGCCGACCCGCGCGACGTCGCCCTCGCGCAAAACGGAAGGGGTCCCCCGCGGGCGGTCCGTCGCGCATGACGCGATCGTTGCCATGGCAACGATCGCGAAAATCCGCACCGCGGCGCGCGCGGGCGGCCTTTCGACCGGCCGGCTGGGCGTTCGAGCGGACGGCCACGACGCGGTCATGCGCCCGCTCCCGGTCGAACGATCTGAACGGCCGCGCGCAGCGAGGCGATACCGACGCCGAGCCAGTAGATCGCCTGCAGGTCTTCCGCTCGCGAAAGCGCACCCGCTCCCCAGACGAACGCCGCGCCGCTGCCGAGGAGCAACGCGGCGGCGAGCCAATCGAGAAGCCGCATCCGCGACTAGCGTACCAGCCCGGATTCGTCCGCGAGCACTCCCGCCAGAAGCAGAATGAGGAGGACCGCGAGGGGAGCAAAGACCGAGCGAAATCGCGCGCTTGGTCGGCGTGCGACGCGTACGCTGTGGCGCGCCAGCGCGAGCTCCTGCGACGCGCCGATGGCCGCCAAGCCCGCGGCGAGCGCTACGAATCGAACGAGCAGCGCTCGCTCGGACGTGGCCGCGCGAAGACCCACGAGCTGGATC
>DATHQY010000648.1:0-5402 GCA_035482215.1 Polyangiaceae bacterium
TTCGCTACCAGATAGCGCCGATCGAAGACGATCGGCTGGTGCTCGACGTGTGGGCCGAGCTCTTTGCTCGTACAGGTCGCACACACACGGGCCTTGCAGGGCTCTCGCCGCAACCCGAGGCCGGCGGCGGAATGCGGACGGTCGCGGGGCGGGTTTTTGCCGAGCACGCCTTCACGAAGCCGTTTGCGCCCGCCGGTCAGCGGCGGGTCACGCGAAGCGAACTCGAGGGTGTTCTGCCGCCGCTCGCGCCGCGCGTGCCCCTCGTGGCTCCCGACGCGATGACCGTGTTGCCCGAGGGCGCGACGCCGCTCGAGCCTGGCCTACGCGTGGATCCGTGGCCGGTGACGTTCGGCGTGGCGCACACGGACAGCAACCATCACGTCAACTCGCTCGTGTACTTGCGGGTCTTCGAAGAGGCCGCGTTGCGGCGCTTCGCCGAGCTCGGCGTTCACGACCGGCCCGTCGGCCTCGGGCGGCGCATCGACATTGCTTATCGAAAGCCCTGCTTCGCCGGGCAATCGATGCGGGTCGTCGAGCAAGCGTTCGCTTATGCGGGCGGCGTCGGCGTGGTGGCGGCGCTCGTCCTCCATGAGTCCGGCACTCCGGACGATGCCCTCTTGCAGGGCCGCCCCCACGTGTACGCGCGCATGTGGTTCATGCCGTAGAGCGGCGATCGCGGACGGGGCCGCCGGCGTCGCGAGCGGGCCAGCGCGCGGGAGTGAGAGGCGTGCCCTTGGTGGCGAAGCGCTCGCACGTCGTGGCGATGGCGACCGGGCTCGCGTCGATGCCCACGAACCCGCGGCCCATGCGATGCGCCACGGCGAGCGTGGTGCCGCTGCCGGCGTACGGATCGAGCACGAGGTCGCCCTCGTTCGATAGGGCACCCATCAGTCGCTCGAGGAGCGCCTCGGGCTTCTGCGAGGGGTACCCCGTTCGTTCGCGCGCCACGGGCGCGAGCACGCCGATCTCCCAGACGTCACCCATGGGCACGCCGGCGGTGGGCTCGTCGGTCGAAGACGACCGCGCGCGCCGCCCGTCGCGAGCGAAGACGGCGCGCTGCTTCGTCGTGCCCCAGGTCGCGAGCGTCGAGGCGGCGAGGCCCTCGTACGGTTGGTTCCACCGCGGCTTGTGCCGCATGTCGCGGCGCCAGCGGAGGAGCACGTCGTGCACGCGCTGGAAGTTGTCGGTCTTGCTCGGCCAGCGACGGTAGCGCCAGACGATCTCGCTCGCGAACGCCTCGGCGCCGAAGATCTCGTCGCCCATCACTTTGGCGTAGTGGCTCGTCTTGGGGTCGACGTGCACCACGATCGAGCCGTGGCCGGCAAGGAGGGGCCGAATCGCCCGAAGGCGCCGGCCGAGCGCGTCGAGCCACGACGGCAGGTCGGCCCAGCGATCGTCGAAGGCATGGACGCGCGTCCGCGTGCGACCCAGCACGCCCGCACGGAGCTGCGCGGTGTGCTCGCGGTTCGTGAAGAACGGCGGGTCGAGGTACGCGAGCGTGAACGCACTTTCGTGGGTCTCGGCGAGGGCATGAAGGGCGTCGAGGTTGTCGGCCTGGAGGAGCCAGCTGGACCGGCTCTCGCTGGCCCAAGCCGTCGGGAGGCCTTGCGGTGGAGCTCTAGGCAGGTCTCGGTCCTTGTCGTCCCAGACCAATCGGGCGGCACGTGAACGCGGCATTTCTGGAAGCGCGATCGTCGTAAGCCGCGAGCTCTTTGGCCAAGAAACTCACTCCTCGACCTCTTTGGGGCGGGCGAAGGCGCCCGTCTTGGCCTTCGTCGCGCGCACGTAGTCGGCGGGGGCGAGGATGATCTGGGTCCCCCGTACACCGGCCGAAACGCTGATGCTCGCGTGGCCCAAAAGCGTCGCGTCGGCGTACGTGGGGAAGTCCTTCTTCGGCGCCAGAGCCGTCACCCCGCCGCGCACGTAGCCGGTCAGCGGTTGCACCTCCTTGAGGGGCACCGTCTCGCAGCGGCGGTTGCCCGAAAGCGCCGCGAGTGCCTTCAAATCGAGCTCCGCGTCGGCCGCCACGACCGCGAACATCGGCCCTCCGCGATCGCCGCGGACGACGAGCGTCTTGTAGACCTGCTCCGGCTTCATCCCGACCCGGCGCGCCACCTCGTCGGCGGGCAGGTGCTCGTCCGTCGGGTCGTACTCGCGCAGCTCGTGGCGGATTCCGAGCCGGTCCAGAAGGCGCGCCGCGTTGGTCTTCATCCCGCCCGCCGGCTATACCGCATGCGCATGGCGGCGTCCGCAGAGGGCCAAGGTCGAAGTCGCGTCTTTTCGGGAATTCAGCCGAGCGGCGAGCTCCACATCGGCAACTGGCTCGGCGCGGTGCGCACCTGGGCGACGCAAGTTGCCGAAGCGCGCGAGGAGTTGTTCTTCTGCATCGTCGACGCGCACGCGATCACGCTCCCCTACGAGCCGGCCGACTTGCGCCAGCGCATCGACGGCATGGCGATCGATCTCGTCGCGTGCGGGCTCGACCCGTCGCGCTGCACCCTCTTCGTGCAAAGCGACGTGCGCGAGCACACGGAGCTGAGCTGGTACTTCGAATGCGTCACGCCGCTCGGCGATCTCCAGCGCATGACGCAGTTCAAAGAGAAGACCGCGGGCAAGGAACATATCGACGCGGGCATTCTCACGTACCCGGTTCTCATGACCGCCGACGTGCTCCTCTACAAGGCGACGATCGTCCCCGTCGGCGAAGACCAGGTGCAGCACCTTGAGCTCTCACGGGAAACGGCGCGTCGATTCAACCATCGGTTCGGCGAGACGTTCCCCGAGCCGAAGCCGCGCCTGTCGACATCCCCGCGCATCATGGGCCTCGACGGGCAGAGCAAGATGAGCAAATCGAAGGGCAACACGATCGCCCTCTTCGAAGACCCGGCGCCCTTCTGGAACAAGCTGAAAGGCGCGTTCACCGATCCCCAGCGCCTTCGCCGGAGCGACCCGGGCCGGCCGGAAGTCTGCAACATCTACACGATGCACAAGGCCATCTCGACGCCCGAAGAAGTCGAGCGCACCTACAAGGAGTGCACGACGGCGGCGCGGGGCTGCGTCGACTGCAAGAAGGTCCTCATGGAGAGCATCGATCGCGAGCTCGTCCCGCTCCGCGCCAAGCGCGCCGAGATCGGCGCGACGCCCGATACCCTGCGCACGGTGTTGGGGGACGGCGCGGCGAAGGCGCGACGGATCGCGCGAGAGACGATGGCCGAGGTGCGCAGCAAGATGGGGGTCGGAAGCGGTGCGCCGGTTCCCTAGCGCCCGTAAGCGCGCGTTCCTCGCGCTTCTCTTGCTCGCGGGGTCGGTCGCTTGCAGCCACCCTGCGCCGGACTCGACGCCCGAGGGGGCGGTGCGCGCATTTCTCGACGTGATGGATGGCGCGTCGGACGACCCGGCGCTGGCGCGCCGCGCTTACGAGCTTTTGGGGCCGGCCGCGCGCGTCAACCTCGGCGAGCGCGCGCATCGAACGAGCCAGCTCCAGGGCCGGCAAGTCGAGCCATGGACGATGCTCGCTGCCGGCTTCTTCGGCGTGGCGTTCCGTCCGAAGGTCATGCGGGCCACGGTGGTGGGCGACCGGGCGACCGTGGACGTATTCGGAGAAGACGCGCAGCACGAGCACGCGAGCGTGGCGTGTGTGCACGAGGCGCCCGGGTGGCGGATTGAACCGGGATTGCCCGACTCGTGAAGCCGGCCAAGGCTCTCGCCCTCGCCGTCCCGGCGATCCTCGCCACGGCATGCACGGCGTGCGCGCCCGCGGCCCCGCCGCTCCATTCTCCGCCCGCGGATACGCCGTCCAATGGAGGTGCTGGGCCTCAGGACGGCCACGAGGCTCATGACGGTGACGTGCCGGCGCTCACGGAGATCGGTCCCGAATCGACCGCGACGGCGAACTTGCCGCCGCTTCCCCCACCGCCTGCGCGCATCACGGTGGAGCCCCTGGTTGCGGACGAGGCGCCGACCTCGTTCTGCCCGCTCGGCGTCGTCGCTCCGTCGCCCGCAGCGCCCGCGCCGACCGCGAAAGGCCACAAGAAACAGCGATCCGAGCACGAGCCGCGTCCCTTTCATGCAGCGCCGCGCATCATGATCGACGTGGACGGTGCCCCCGACACTCCCGCGCTCGCCGAGATGCAGCGCACCGCGCGAGCGAAGGGCTACTGGCCCGTGCGGCACTGCTACGAGAGCGGCTTGCGGCGCGATCAGCACCTCCGGGGCAGCGTCGCGGTCGTGCTTTCGGTGGATCCGTCGGGCGCGGTGACAGCGGCGCCGGCGCCCGCGAAAGCGAATCCTCTCGCGGATCCCGTGGCCGCCGCCTGCGTCGTGCGCGAGGTCGGGCTTCTTTCGTTGGACGCGCCCCAGAGCGCGGCTGCGCGAGGCGCCTCCGACGCGGGCGCCGCCGGTCCCGCGGAAGCCGTGCAGACGCGCATCGACGTGACCCTCGGGACGGGCGACGCGCCCGTGTTCGCAGCGGCTCCGATCGCGAACGCGGAAGCTGTGCGCGAGGCGCTCCGCCAATCGTGGCCCGAGGCGACGCGGTGCTACGCGCATGTGCTCGAGAGCAACCCGCGCGCCGGAGGCCGCATGGACCTGCATTTCCGTGTCGCGAAGGACGGGCACGTGACTTCGGTGCAAGAGGGCGAGGCGCACCTCGCCGCTGCCGATCTCGCGTCGTGTGTGCTCGACGTTTACCGCCACGCGACACTTCCCGTCGCCTCGCGACCGCGAGAAACGGCGCCCGACACGGCCCTCGTCTACGGGCTCGAGCTGGAGCCCGGCAGCGCGAATTGAGGATCGCGCGGCTCGAAGGGGCGGAGGGCCCACGGCCCCGCGCTCGGATCGCGGTGGCTCTCCAGCCATCGCCAGAACGCGCCGGCCCATCGGGCGCCGCCTCGCGGGTTCGGGTGGATGCGGTCCGGGTTGCGTTCGGCGACCGAGAGGGAGCCCATGACCGCGTCGCTCTCGAAGAAGAGGCACGGCGCGGCGTGATCGTGGATCACCTGCACGATCCCCGTATCTTGTCGCCAGAGGGGGGGCGTCGTCCACACGCAAGCGGCGCCGGCAGCGGCGATCTTGCGCGCGATTCTGGCGATTGCCTTCGCGTGCTGCTCGGGAACCGGGATGTCGGCTTCGTTCGCGCCGAGCGTCACGATGACGAGCGCGGGCTTTCGTGCGAGCCACGCGTCGAAGGTCGGATCATAGGCCCACGTCGTCGTGTACGTGGCGACGACGCTCTGCGAGATGTACCGGCTGCCACTCTCTCGAAAGCGCGGGCGCAAATTCTGCTGGAAGTAGGCGTCCACGAACGAATCGCCGACGTGGAGGACCCACGGCTCTCGTGGCTCTCGCGACTCCTGCGGGACGGGGGCTCGCGGCGCCGGCTCCGTGCCCTCCCGCTTCGCGAT
>DATHQY010000649.1:0-3154 GCA_035482215.1 Polyangiaceae bacterium
AGCTGGACGGCCGCATCGCCGGCGTCGTTCACGTCACGGGCGACCTCGACGACTTCCACGCCGACACGGGATTCGTGACGCGCGCGGAGCTGGACGTCACGGGGACGCGCGTGAGGAGCGTCGCGCTTCCCAACTCGCACATGGACGTGCGCATGACCGACACCATGCCGGTACAGCGCCGCGCCTACGGGCGCACAAAATGCGGCGGCGCCATCGGGGCCCCGTTCGACAAGCAGGCGTACCTCGCCGATACGTCGTCGCACGGCGAGTGGGCCGTGAACGGCGACTTGCTCGGCGACACCGTGCATCTTCGCAACGTCGTGGTCACGCGGGCCAAGGCACCGCGCATCACGGGCCGCGCGCTCTTGCGCGGGGTCGATCTCGGGCCCTTCGCGCGCCTCGTCGGCATCTACAACGCGGGCCCGAACAAGGCCGCCGAAGGCGGCTCGTCGATGCTGGCCGACACGGCGCTCGAAGGGCAGCTCTGGGGAGAGCTCATCGTCGACGATTACGTCGTCGGTCACCCCGCCGCGTCGCGCATCCGCCTCTTCTTGGGGCCGACGGTCGTGTCTCGGAACGGGCAGAAGCTCACCCTGCAGCCGCCGAGCGACCCCGTGACGCTCGTCGGCGACGCGCTGTCGATGCCGCCGCTCACTCTGAACCTCGATACGCCGGACGGGTTCAGCGGGGGCTTCGTCCTGCGGGGCGGGGCGACGAAGCTCGGAACCGACACGACGCTCGCGCTGCAGGCCGACCTCGTCCCGCTCGACCTCGCGATCTTGAAGCGTCTCGTGCCGCGCGTCGATCGGGCTAGCGGTCGCATGGAGGGGAGCATTCGCGTCTCCGGGCGCGCCGTCGCGCCGGTCATCGCCGGCGAAGTGCACATCGTCGCCGACGACGTCGAGATCCGCGGCGCGCCGACGGCGATCACCGACGTCCACGTCGACATCCTCGCGAGCGAGAGCAGCGTCACGGCGAAGGGCAAGGCCGATTTCGCCGGCGGCGTCGTCACGCTCGAGGCCAATGCGCCGTTCCGGGGGTTCGACCTCGGCGTGCTCGATTCGCGATTCACGTTCCGCGGGGTGCACGTGACGCCGGCGGAAGGCGTCTCCGCGACGTTCGACGCGGATCTCGACCTTGCCTATGACGCCAAGGCCAACGGCGCGAGCGCCGCGCAGGCCAATCTGCCGCGTCTGACGGGCAACGTGATGATCGCGAGCATGGCCTATACGAGGCCCATCACGTTCAATCTGGACCTCACGGGGGCGCGCGCGAAGCGCACCGAGGTCAACGCCTACGACCCGTCACAGGACTTCATCACGTTCGACATCGCGGTGCGATCCCGGGCCCCGCTCCAGATCAAGAACAACCTCGTCGAAGTGCAGCTCGGCATCGATTCGGGCTCCGTCGAGGTCACCGGCACGAACCAGCGGATCGGCCTCCGCGGCGTGCTCCGCGCGTCGCCGGGCGGGCGCTTCCACTTCCAATCGAGCGACTTCGAAGTGCAGACGGGGGTGATTCGCTTCGAGGACCCGACGCGGATCGCGCCCAACGTCGACGTCACCGCCGTCACCGAATACCGCCGCTATTCGGACACGAGCGCCTCCGCGGGCGCCGGCTCCGGCGGCGGCGCGGGCGCGGCGGGCGCCGGGTCGACCCGCGGCGGGTCGCTCTGGCGCATCTTGCTGCACGCCTACGGGGACGCGGACAACGTTCGCATCGAAATGACGAGCGAGCCCGCGCTGTCGCAAGAGGACATCGCGCTCCTGCTCCTCGTCGGGATGACGCGCGCGGAGCTCGACCAGCTGCAGGCCGGCGGCATCGGCGAGAGCGTCGCGCTCAACGTCCTCGGGGCGGCGAGCGGCGCGGACCGGGCGGTCAAGCAGGCCCTGCCGATCATCGACGACTTTCGGTTCGGGAGCGCATACTCGACGGTCACCGGCAAGACCGAGCCCCAGCTCACCGTCGGCAAACGGCTGACGAACGATGTGCGGGCGAGCGTGACGGCAGGCCTCAGCGAAGACCGGGAGCTACGCTCGGACATCGAGTGGAGGCTAAACAATCGCCTGAGTGTGGAAGGGTCCTACGACAACATCAACGACGTTTCGTCGTCGGCTCTAGGCAACCTCGGCGTGGACCTTCGCTGGAGGCTCGAGTTCGAGTAGCCCTCGGTCCATCGGATGCGTCTGGGAGCTCTCGTCTCTCTCGTTTTGCCGGCGTTCGTGTTCGCCGGGTGCCTCGTTTTTGCGTCGGCGGTCGCCCGCGCGGACGAGGCTTCTGTCTACACGCCCGTCAAGACCGTGGGCTGTGTCGTACCACCCGCGCCGTTGGTGCCGACGCTCGGTGCCCCGCCCAATCTGGCCGAGTTTGCCGGCAAGCCGATCACGAGCGCGACCGTCGTGCTCGAAGGCAACGTCTGGGACGACGTGGAAACGCCGGCCGTCACGGGGCTGAAAGCCGGCGAGGCGTTCTCCCCGGCGGCCGCGCGTCGCGCGATGGACGCATTGCTCGGTACGGGCGGCTTCGCGCGCGGGCGCGTGGCCGCGCGCCCCGTGGGCGACGGCGTCGCGCTCAGCTTCTCCATGGTTCCGCGCAAGCTGATCGGCGGCCTGCATATCGACGTGCACGATGCACCCATCGACCGGGAAGAGTTGATGCGCGACACGGAGCTCTCGGACGGCGGCGAGATCGTCGGCGCCGACCTCGCTTCGCTTCGGTGCCGAATCCAGGGGTTCTTCCAGCGCCACGGCTACCCGGAGCCCGTCGTGACTCTCCGCATGCGCGACACGGACGACCCGGCGCGCGCCCTGGTCTACGTCGACGTGAATCCGGGTCCGCCTCGCGTCATCGGGCGCCGTGATTTCTACGTGTTCGACGCCGACGCGCGGGAGATTCTTCGGTCCTCGGGGAGTTACCCCGTGAAGCCCCACGATCGGGCCGACGACCCGGCGATCGACCAGGCCGACATGCAGCTCGCGCAGGCTCTTCGCACCCGCGGCTACTCACGGGCCCGCGTCTCGCACGATCTCGTGCGCGCGCCGGCCGGCGCCACGGGCCGGGACGCGTCCGCCATCGCGCTCCGCGTACGGATCGACGCGGGGCCGTTCTTCGTCCAGCGGTTCGAGGGCAACGAGCACTTCGACGCGGACGTTCT
>DATHQY010000650.1:0-5655 GCA_035482215.1 Polyangiaceae bacterium
ACGTCGCCGACGCGCGTCTCCTCGGGCGAAATCGTGAGCTCGCCGGCTTCCGCCCGGGCTGCGTCGAGGATCGTGTCGATGAGGTAAAGAAGCTCGCGCCCGCGCCGCGCGATGATCGCGATGCTCTCGCGTTGCTCGGTCGCGAGATCGCCGCGCGAAACGAGCTCGGCGAAACCGAGGATTGCGTTGAGCGGCGCCTTGAGGTCGTGGCTCATCGAAGCGAGAAAGAGCCCGCGCGTCCGCTCGTTGGCGGCGCTCGCGTCGATGGCTCGCTGCTGCGCGCGTGCGAACTCGCGGAAGACGCCTCCGAGCTGGTCGGCCGCAGCCATGAGCGCCGCGACCGATTCGAAGCGCGCGCCGCCGCGGATGTGCCTCCCGCGCAAGACGTCCGCGACGCCGGTCGCTTCGAGCTCGTGGGTCGCCAGCGAGACGTCGTTGGCGAACGCGCCTCCGAGCCGGTCTCCCACCAAGCATGCGAACAGGATGGCCACGAGCGCGACGACGAGATACGCCCCCATCCACGGCCGAAGGCGCGCGCCCTGGAGGCGCAGGATCGCGTGCCCGTCGGAGAGCGGCACGGTGACGACGCTTCGCCCTTCGTCCTCGTTGGTCACCGAGAACAACGCTTCGGAGCGCGAGAAGGCCACGTCGAACCCCTGCGCGCGCGCGGCTTCGGCCGCCGCCCCCCGGCCGCGAATGTCGCCGCCTTCGCCGTCGAAGACGCCTTGCGCGAGCTCCGCGGCGCCGTTCGTCAGGGACGACGCGTCGAATGCGTCGAGGTGGGCATGCACGAGCAGGGAGGATCCGAGCGCCACGAACGCGACGGGCGCCACGACGGACACGAGCAACCTGTGGCGGATGGGCGCGATGCGCTTTTCCGGGCTCATGAGCGAATCGAGCGCTTCGCGCGAGGCGCGCAGCGGGACGAGCTCGAGAACGCGCGCGACGGACGCGCGCATCATCACGTAGGCCGGTAGGACCGCGACGCTGGCCATCGTCATCGCGAGGAGGAGCAACTCGAACTCGACGTAGAGATCGTTCGTCTCCGGGCGTATCGGAGGGATGAGGGTCGCCGTGGCCACGAGGAACGTCGCCGCGAGATCGAGCCCGACGAGGAGCGCCGGCACTGCATAGAGCCGGCGGACGTCGCGTCCCGCCACGTCGGTGATCCCCATTTCGAGCTTCGCGAGGAGAGGCCGCACGCGGCGCACGGCGAGCCACGTCGACAGAATGACGAGGCTCACCGTTGCGCCCCATCCCCAGAGCGCCACCCGCTCGCTGCCCGCGACGACGCTCTCGTCGAGCAAGAGCAGGCGCGGCGCGAACGCGACGACGACGAGCCCCGTGACGATCGCCGCCACGATCTGAATCGCCGCGAGGCGGGCGCCGAGGCGGCTGGCGGCGTTCTTCATCGGACCTTCGCCTTGGACCCCTTCGGATCGCGGTACGCGGGCAGGAGCACGTGGAAGGTCGAGCCGCGGCCCACCTCGCTCTCCAACTGGATCTTTCCGCCGTGCATCATGACGAGGCGCCTCGTGATCGCGAGGCCGAGCCCCGTCCCGCGTCGGCGCGCTCGTTCCGCCTTCGTCTGTTTGTACTCCTGGAAAATGACAGCTCGCTCCGGCGCGCCGATCCCGGGGCCCGTGTCGCGAACGCGCATGCTCGCGAGGCGCCCTTCCCGCGCCACGGCGACCACGACCTCGCCTTCGTGCGTGAACTTCACGGCGTTGCCGACGAGATTGGTGAGGATCTGGCGAATGCGCCTCGCGTCGGCGAGCGCGTACACGGACGCCTCCTCGCCTTCGAGCCGCACCGTCACCGGCCGCGCACCGACGAGACCCTGTGCCTCGCGCACCACGTCCGACGCGACCGCCCACAAATCCACGCGGGCGCGCGTCAGACGGAGCTGCCCGCTTTCGAGCGCCGAGAGCTCGAGGATGTCGTTGATGAGATCGAGCAGGTGCTTGCCCGAGCCCCGAATCTGCTCCATCTCCTCGCGCGCCTCGGCGGAGAGCGGGCCGTCGACCTCCGCCATCAGAATGTCCGCGAACCCCAGAATCGCGTTGAGCGGGCTGCGAAGCTCGTGGCTCACGGCGGCGAGGAACGCGGCGCGATCCCGGTCCGCCGCCCGCACGCGTTCGAGGTCACGGTGATAACCCGCCTCCGCGGCGGCGAACCGCGCGACGACCGAGTTGAAAGCGATCGTCAGCGCGCCGACTTCGTCCATCGTTCGGACGGGCACCGCTTCGCCCGCCGGCTCCGATCGAACTTGGAGCATCCCGCGGACGCGCCGGCCCACGAACTCCACGTCCTTGTTGGCGTCGCGCGCGACGGCGTAAGCCACCGCGGCGGCGACGCCCACGAGGAGCGTCGTCAGCGCGACGAGAGCGCGCAAGAGCGCCGGCTCGCCTTCGGGAGTGCTGGGCGAGCGCACGAACGCGATGACGACGCGGGTCGAATCGAGTGGGGCCGCCGCGAAGCGAACCGGACCGAGCCCCGTGATCGCCTGCCCCGCTCCATCCGCGACGAAGCGCGCGAGCTCCGCTCGGTCCGTCCGGCCCAGGCTCGCGTCGATCAGAAGCCCCCCCGTGCGCGTCACGAGCACGAGCTCTGCTCCCGTCTTTCGCGCCGCGCGCTGCATCGCTTCGAGACGCTCGGCCTGAGGCAGTGCCGCGAGCCGCGCGGCCAGCGTTGCGGCCAGTAGCTCCGCACGCCCCGCGGCCCGTTCGTCGCTCGCGGACGCGAGACTCGAAACGCCGAACGCACCGACCGCCGAAGCCACGGCGAGCCCGAGCACGAGCACGACCATCGGCCCGAGGGGCAGGAGTGGCCATGCCCGGCGCGCCCGGCGAGCGCCCATGCGGGCGAGCACGTTCGACGTGTTGTCGGCGGCCGATGCCGCCGTCGCGTCGTTCGTCGCCGATGCGGCGTCGTTCGTCGCCGATGCAGCGTCGTTCGTCGGCAGCGACGCCGAATCGGTCGGCGTCGCCGAGTCGATCGAAGGACGTGCGGCGGCCCGTGCCGTGGAAGGCTCCGTCGCGCTCACGTCGTCATCTTATCTCTCAAATGGCGCCGACCCCCCTTGCGCCTGCGATCGATGGACTTAGGCTCCCAGGCGTCGACCATGCGTGGAATGCGAAAAAGGCTCGCGCGGTTAACCTCGCGAATGCCGAGAAAGCGCCCCAGCGATCCAGTGACCTTGGTCATCTACGGATGGCACGAGAGTCAGCCAGGTACGCTCGCGTGGGTCTTCCCGAGCATGCGCGCTGCGCTGGAGGCGGTGCGGGCGATGCGCAACGCCGTGCGGTGGCTCATCCTGAAGGGCGGGCTCGCGATCGACGTAGACGCCGCCGTGGACGTGGAAGCGCTGCGCCGCGCGGGCGGAGTTCTGCTGGAGCGTTAGACGGGATCGCGCTCGAATCGAGGTTCGGGCGACGAAGCGACCCGATCGCGCGACGGCCCGTCATTCGTACGTCGCCCATGCGCCGGCGATGACGATTTCGTCCCGCTCTTTCACCTTCACTTGAAGGGCGAGCTGTCCCGGGGCGACCTGCCATCCCACCGTGACGAGCGTGTCGCCCGGCCACACCGGCCGCCGGAACTGGCCTTCGAACGCGCGAATCCGCGTCGCGTCTCCGCCACAAGCGCCTTGCGCCGCGTGACGGACCATGAACCCCAACGTGCATAGCCCGTGGAGGATCGGCCCTCGTTCGAAGCCGACCGATCGTGCGAGCTCGGGATCGGCGTGCAACGGATTGGCGTCGCCGGAAAGCCGATAGAGAAGCGCCTGCTCGGGCGACGTGACTTCTTCGATGGCAAACGAAGGCGGCGTATCCCTCGGCCGTTCGACCTCCGCTTTCTCTTTCGGAGGAGGCGGGCCGCCAAAACCTCCGCCGTCACGGAAAATCATCGACGACGTCGTCTCCGCCAGGAGCGACCCCGCTTCATCGCGAGTTTCGGTATCGACGTACACGGTCGCCAAGCGACGCAGATCATAGAATCCACGAATCGTGGCCGTCGTGTGAAGCGAGCCCTTGGGCTGGAGCGGCCCATGAACGCGCACGCGCTCGCCGCCGTGCACGAGCATCGAAAGATTGCCGCCCGACCGCGCGAGCAGATCGAGCATGGGCTGAAACTTGGGCACGACCGCAAAGCTCGGCAGCACCTTCGGTCCGCGCGCTTCGTAAAGGTAATCGAGCTCGTTTTTCTTGGCGCCGACGCCGAGCGCGTAGAGGGCCGTGTCCCTCCACGTGTAGTGCATCACGTCCGGATCACTCGGCTTCCCCGCTAGACTCAAATCGAAGGGCATGAGGCGGGCCAGCATGGAGGACCGCCCCCGCACGCGTCAACGCGCTTCGCGCGCGGTCACATGTCGACGCCCGTCGGAATGACCTCCGAATCGTGCACCGCAAACGGGATCTCGCCCTGGTACGAATAGCCGTGCGCGTGCAGGCCCAGCGCGCCCCCGGTCGCGTGCCTCGAACACCACCATTGCGAGCCGTGCGTGGAGGCACGCACCTTCAAACAATCCGGGCAGGGCGGCTCAACCCGCGGAGGCTGCGCTCGCGCCTCCGCCGGCTTCGGTCCCGCGACGAGGACCGGACACGGAGCGTGACGCAGGAGCTTGTCCGCCAGCGAGCCCGCGACGAGATTTTGCCAGTGCGGATGCTTCGCGTTCCCCAGCACGATGAGGTCGATGCCGATATCGGCCGCCAGCTCGACGATCGCGCGCATCGCGTCTCCGTAGCGGACGTGCACGGCGACGCTCTGCCCGGTCGTGTCCCCGAGGGAGGCGGCCTTTTCATTCACGTACGTTCGAAGGCGCCCGGCAAGCTGCAACGTTTCCGAATCGGGCATTTCCTTCGGGCGCACGTCCACCAAGTGGATCTCGCTCGACGGAATCCGCCGCGCGACGTGCATGGCCTCTTCGAACGCGTAGCCGCTCGCTTCGGTGTCGTCGAAACACACGAGGATCGCGAACGGTCGTTGGGATTCGGCGGCTCTGTCCATTGGAAACGCGTCCTTTCTCCCCGCCCCGGATGGCTCCGGCAGGACGGGCTCGCTGCTCGTATGGTGACCGGCGAGGTCAGCGTCAAGCGCTCCACCTCGACCAGGATGCTATGTCCGACCGGCGCCTGTGTCTTCCCCCTCGTCTTCGTCTCCGTCCCGCTCGTCCTCGCCGTCGTCCGCGTCTTCGGGCACCGCTCCGGCGCCCACGCTGGCCGATCGTGCACCGCCGCGCGGCGCCGAGCCCGACGAGCTCCTCGACCTGTTCCTCGGCCACGTGCGCGCGCTCGGCCTCGAGCTCTACGCCGCCCAAGAGCAGGCCCTCCTCGAGCTCTTCGCGGGCAACAACGTCATCCTCGCGACGCCGACCGGCAGCGGCAAATCGCTCGTTGCCCTCGCGCTGCATTTTTTGGCGTTCAGCCAGGGCCGGCGGAGCTTTTACACGGCTCCCATCAAGGCCCTCGTATCCGAAAAATTCTTCGCGCTGTGCCGCGACTTCGGGCCCGAGAACGTCGGGATGATGACCGGCGACGGGACGGTCAACCGCGACGCGCTCATCGTGTGCTGCACGGCCGAGGTGCTCGCGAACCTGGCGCTGCGCGAGGGCAAGAGCGCGCCCGTGGACGCCGTCGTCGTCGACGAGCTGCA
>DATHQY010000651.1:0-4033 GCA_035482215.1 Polyangiaceae bacterium
CCTCCGCGCGCATCCGCTGGATGAAGGGCGGCACCTTCTTCCCCCGCTCGCTCCGCAGGACCGCCAGCGCGCGCGAGGCGTTCCAGCGCCAGCGCGTGCCGAACATCGGTGCGGCGAGAATGGCTTGCTCGAGCGTCGCCGTGAGCCGATCGGCTCGAACGAAGTGGAAGGCGTCCGAGAGCGGAAAGCTCTGGGTCGTGCCCATCGAGAGGACGATGGCGTCGTCGGTCGCCGCAGCCTGGAGCTCGAAGTCGAACGAAACGCAGAAGCGCTTCCGGAGGGCGAGCCCGAAGGCTCGGTTCACCCGACCGCCGAACGGCGCGTGCACGACGAGCTGCATGCCGCCCGATTCGTCGAAGAACCGCTCGAACACGACGTCGGTCATCGTCGGCACGACGCCGAGGGCGTCGCGCTCGGCGCGGATGTAGTCGGCGATCTGCGCGGCCCCCGCTTCGGTGACGCCGCACTCGCCGCGGAGCTTCGCGAGCAGCGCGGCGCGGTCCCCCTCGAGGGCGGCCGCGACTTCGGCGCGCAGGCCGCTGACCGCCTCGGACAAGAGCCACGTGCGCGACGGCGCTTCGCCGAGCCAGAAGGGCACATTGGGCGACTGCCCTTCGGCGTCGACGACGCGCACGACCCCGCTCCGCGACTCCACGCGGCGGATGCGCCACGCATGCGAGCCGAGGACGAACACGTCGCCCGCCATGCTCTCGATCGCCCAGTCCTCGTTCACGGTGCCGACGAACGTCTCGTCCGGGTCGAGCAAGACGCGATAATCCGCCGCCTCCGGGATCGCGCCGCCGTTCTGCAGCGCGACGAGGCGCGCGGCGCGCCGGCCGCGAAGACGCCCGCCGACGCGGTCGTGATGAAGCAGCGCCCCTCCCCGTCCGAGGCGCGCGGCCTGCCCTTCGCGCAAGCTCGCGACGACGTCGTCGAACTCGGCGCGCGGCAGGTCCGCGAACGGCGCGGCCTCGCGCACCAGGCGATAGAGCCCGTCGTCTTCCCACTCCCGCGCCGCGCACTCGGCCACGAGCTGCTGCGCGAGGACGTCGAGCGGCGCGACCGGCGGCTCCACGCGATCGAGGCGCCCCGCGACCGTGGCCTGCACGAGGGCCGCGCACTCGACGAGCTCGTCGCGCGAGGTGGCAAACATGCGGCCCCGCGCGGTGCGGCCGAGGGCGTGGCCGGATCGGCCGATGCGCTGCAGAAGGGTCGTCACCGCGCGCGGAGAGCCGATCTGGCAAACGAGGTCGACGGAGCCGACGTCGATGCCCAGCTCGAGCGAAGCGGTGGCGACGAGCGCGCGCATCTCGCCGCTCTTGAGGCGCGTTTCGAGCGCGAGGCGCCGCTCTTTGGCGAGGCTCCCGTGGTGGGCGCCGACGCACGCTTCGCCGAGGCGTTCGGCCAGGTGCTGCGCGACCCGCTCCGCCATGCGCCGGGTGTTGACGAACACGAGCGTGGTCCGGTGCTCGCGCACGAGCGCGGCGATGCGATCGTAGATCTCGCCCCATTGCTCGTGCGTGGGGATCGCCTCGAGGTCCGTCGTCGGCACCTCCACGCCGAGGTCCAGGTCGCGGCGGTGCCCCACGTCGACGACGGCGCACGGCCGGCTCGCGCCCGCATCGAAACCGACGAGAAAACGAGCGGCCTCCTCAATGGGCGCGATCGTGGCCGACAGACCGATCCGTTGCGGCCGGCGCTCCGTGATCGCGTCGAGCCGGGCGAGGGAAAGCGCGAGATGGCTGCCGCGCTTGTCGCGCATCAACGCGTGGAGCTCGTCGACGATCACGGTGCGAACGCGCTGCAAGAGCGCACGCGGCCGTTCGGACGTGAGCATCAGATAGAGCGATTCGGGCGTCGTGATGAGGATGTGCGGAGCCTGCTTGAGGATCTGCGCGCGCACTTTCGCAGGCGTGTCCCCCGTGCGGAGCGCGACGCGAATGTCGGGCGGAACGAGGCCCTGCTCGCGCGCCGCGGCGCGGATGCCTTCGAGCGGCGCCTCCAGGTTTTTCCGCACGTCGCTGCTGAGGGCCTTGAGCGGCGATACATAAAGGACGTCGATTCCGTCGCCGAGCTCGTTGCGCTCCGCCCGATGAACCAGGCTGTCGATGCTGGCCAGGAACGCGGCCAACGTCTTGCCGGATCCGGTCGGAGCCGTGATCAGCGTGTCATGGCCCCGCAGGATTTCCGTCCAGCCTTTCGCCTGCGCCGCTGTCGGACCCGCCCCGAAGGTTCCCTGAAACCAGGCCACGACCGCGGGGTGAAATGAGGAGGGGAGCATCGGGGAAACGGCGAAATGCCGACGCGGAAAACGCGGGCGGCTGCGAACGGGGCGAACCGTGCGAACGGATCGAAGCACGCCGGAAACCGGAGACTAGCGCGCGGCGCCAATCGCACACGCGATTGAAGATCCGCGGGTGCGCAATCCATTCTCGTTAGGGGTGTGGGTTTGGGTTGCGTAGGGGTCGTCTAGCCGTCGCTAGCGCCGGCCGCGTTTGGGTGACCTCCCTGGGTCCGGCCAGTCGGGAAGAGCCGGCGGCTGGGAAAAGCAACCGCCCGGACGCCTGGAAGCGCGAGGCCGGAAAGCCAGGGCAAAAAGCCAGGCCGGAAAGCCAGGCCGGAAAGCCAGGGCAGAAAGCCAGGGCGGATCAGAGAGGGTGAAACGCAGCGTTCTCGCGTGGCTGGACGGCACGCGCGTACGGGTCAGCGTGGGACTCATGCGAAGCCCGCCTTTCCCTAAGACGGAGCGAATTGCATCGAGTTGCGGTGCGTTGCGACAAGTTCGGGCCATTTGAGGTACCGCTATGGTGAGCCAACTTGTGTGTCTGTCCGAGCGCCGATCCGTCGGTTCAATTGCGCTTATTCGAGCGCAATCGGTAATGCCTGCGGCTAGCGCGGCCGTTCGGGGTCGCTCCGCGAGCGCGGATCCGTCGCTCGGCGAGCGCGGGTACGAGGAGGCCAGTACGAGGAGACGCGGACGACGCGACGCGCTGGCGCGGGCGACGCCGCGTGACGCCGCGTGACGGCGGGCGAGGCCGCGACGCCGCGCGACAAGCGGGCGACGAAAAAGACTCTTCGAAACTCGGCCATTCGCGGTGGCCGGTCGCCGTTAGAAGTGTATGATTCTCTGGAGCCAGTGCGTACACGGCCAAGTTCTTGCGAGCGGACGACTTAGAGCGATGAACGAGGGTGCTGAAGTTCTGCCGCGGACGCGTGAACCGGCCGAGGGGCCGGCGAGCGAGCGTCCCGATCAGATGCAGCAGCGTGCGCGCGCGCGGCTCGGCACCATTCTGAATGACAAATGGCAATTAGACGCCGTCCTAGGCATTGGCGGAATGGCGGCGGTTTACGCGGCGACGCACCGCAACGGTAGCCGCGCGGCGGTGAAGATTCTGCACGCGGAGCTCTCGCTCGATCCCTTCGTACGCCAGCGGTTTCTGTGGGAAGGGCGCGTGGCGAACGCGGTCGGTCACGACGGCGTCGTCCGCGTTCTCGATGACGACACCGCGCAGGACGGGTCGCTCTTTCTGGTGACCGAGCTGCTCGAGGGCGAGACGCTCGAGCAGCGCCGCCAGCGGCGCGGCGGACGCCTCGATCAACGCGAGGTTCTGCGCATCGTCCACCGCCTTCTCGACACGCTCACCGCCGTGCACGCCCACCAGATCGTGCACCGCGACCTCAAGCCGGAGAACGTGTTTCTCACGCGTGACGGGCAGATCAAACTGCTCGACTTCGGCATCGCGCGCCTTCGCGAGCTCTCTGCCCCGAACAGCATGACCCAAGCGGGTCTCACCGTCGGCACGCCTGCGTTCATGGCGCCGGAGCAGGCGCGCGGCCTTTCCGACGACGTGGATGCGCTGAGCGACGTCTGGGCGTGCGGCGCGCTCATGTTCCACGTGCTGTCGGGCAGCTACGTGCACGACGGGCGGACGCTGAACGAGCAGCTGATGCACGCGATGACGAAGCCGGCCCCGCGCCTCGCCGCCGTCGCGGCGACGATCTCACCGCAGATCCGGCGCATCGTCGATCGCGC
>DATHQY010000652.1:0-6581 GCA_035482215.1 Polyangiaceae bacterium
CACTCGAATGGGAGACGTGATCGCCCCCACCCGTACGCTGACCCTCGAGGGAAGCGAGCAGGGCTTCGCGACGACGCGCGTCGACGCGCTCCTCGGCTGGGCCCGCAAATATTCGCTCTTCGCGTACCCGTTCATCACGGCGTGCTGCGGGATGGAGTTCATGGCCGTCACCGGCTCGCGCTACGACGTGGCGCGCTTCGGCGCGGAAGCGCCGCGCTTCTCGCCGCGGCAGAGCGATTTGCTCTGGGTCGTCGGCACGATCAGCCAGCGCCAGGGCCCGGTGCTCAAGCGCGTGTTCGACCAGATGATGGACCCGAAGTACGTGCTCGCGTTCGGCACCTGCGCGAGCAGCGGCGGCTTTTACGACAACTACACCACGGTGCCCGGCATCGACAAAATCATCCCGGTCGACGTGTACATCCCGGGTTGTCCGCCGCGGCCGGAAGGCGTTCTCGACGGCCTGATGCTCCTGCAGGACAAGATCGCGAACAACGAGCGCCGCCCCGGCGTCGTCAAACCGCGTTTCGACGCGGCGACGAGCGTGGCGGACCTCGTGAAGCTTCGCCGCTCCGCGCACGATCCCAGCGAGATCGTTCCGACGCTGAAGGCGATCGAGGCGCACGACGGAGCGAACGAGGCAAGCGGGAGAAAGGGCCACGCGTGAGCCAGCTCGTCCTCGACGCTCTGAAAGCCCGCTTCGGGACGGCCATTCTCGAAACGCACTCGGATTATGGCGACGACACCGCCATCATAGAGCCGACGCGCTGGAAGGCCGTTTGCCAATTCTTGCACGACGAGCCGTCGATGGACTTCGACATGCCCGTCGATCTCGCGGGCGTCGATTACCCCGGACGGCTGCCGCGCATGGAGGTCGTCATGCACCTCTATTCGGTGTCGCGCGGCCACCGCATTCGCCTGAAGGCGCGAGTCGGTGACGAGGACATGGAAGACGCGGTGCTCGACAGCGTCACGTCGATCTGGTCGGGGATGAACTGGCTCGAGCGTGAAGTGTTCGACATGAGCGGCGTGCGCTTCCGGGGTCACCCGGATCTGCGGCGCATCCTCATGTACCCCGAGTTCGTGGGGCATCCGCTCCAGCGCACCTATCCGGCCCAGCGCACACAGCCGCTCGTGGCGTATCGCACGGAGCAAGAAGCGGGGATGCCGATCGAGAAGCTCCGGCCGTTCGGAGTCGACGAAGGCATGCCGTTCGGGCGCAACGGTCTGCCCCGCGCCACCGACGTGAAGGAAGACTGAGCGATGGAGCCCCTGGACGAAGTCGAAGAGGGCGAGCTCGAGCTCCCCGCCGAACCGATGCATTTGAACATGGGCCCGTCGCATCCCGCGACGCACGGCACCGTCCGCATCGTGCTCGAGTTGAGCGGGGAAACGATCCTGAAGTCCGACGTGCAGGTCGGCTATCTGCACCGCGGCTTCGAGAAGATGTGCGAACGCGGAACGTGGGCCCAGGTCTTCCCGTACGTCGATCGACTGAACTACGTCTCGCCGATGTTGAACAACGTCGGCTACGCGCTCGCGGTCGAGAAGATGTGCGGCCTCGTGGTGCCGGACCGCTGCCAGTGGTACCGCATGGCACTCGGCGAGCTCGCGCGCATCAGCGATCACCTGACGTGCGACGGCGCGATGGCGATGGAGCTCGGGGCGTTCACGCCGTTCCTCTGGTTCATCAAAGCGCGCGAGATGGTGTGGGACATCCTCGAGGAGGAGACCGGCGCACGAATGACGCACTCTTTCGGGCGCATCGGGGGCATGGCTTCGCCGCCCACGCCCGACTTCAAGGCACAGTGCCGCGCGGCCTTGCCGACGATCGTCGAACTCGTCGAAGAAGGCGAGAAGATGCTCCTGAAGAATCGCATCTTCCTCGATCGGCTCGAGAACGTCGCGCCCATCAGCGGCAAAGACGCGACCCACCTCGGGTGGACGGGGCCCTGCCTCCGCGCGGCCGGCGTCGCGTACGACATCCGCAAGTCCCACCCGTATCTGAAGTACGACGAGGTCGATTTCGACGTTCCCGTCGGTACGAACGGCGACACGCTGGATCGATTCCTCGTGCGCCTCGCCGAGATTCGCCAGTCGCGGCGCATCATCGAACAGTCGCTCGATCGGATGGCGGACGACGGCCCGGTCAACTGCGACGATCCGCGCGTGCTCCTGCCGAACAAACTCGACGTGTACACGACGATCGAGGCCACGATTCAGCACTTCAAGCTGATCATGGAGGGCGCGAAAGTCCCGAAGGGCGAGTGCTACTCGTACACCGAAGGCGGCAACGGCGAGCTCGGGTACTACATCGTCAGCGATGGCAGTGGCACCCCGTACCGCATACGGATTCGGCCCCCGTGCTTTCAGATCGTCGGCGGCCTGTCGAAGCTGCTCGAAGGGCGAATGCTGAGCGACATCGTGCCGACCTTCGGCTCGCTCAACATGATCGGCGGCGAATGCGACCACTGATCTTTGGACCCCACGAACCCGTGACTTGCGATAGCTAGAGGCGCTGCCGAATGCCGACCTTCAAACTCGACGGCAAGCCCGTCCCCTTCGAGCCTGGCGAGACGATCATCCACGCCGCCTGGCGGCAGGGACACGACATTCCCCATTATTGCTGGCATCCGGGGCTTTCGGCTCCGGCGAATTGCCGCATGTGCCTCGTCGAGATTCTGCCGAAGCCGGGGCAGCGTCCGCTGAACCTCGACGTGCTCGAGTGGGACGCGAAGCTCGGCGACTACAAGGCGGTGCAGAAGCCCAAGCTCCAACCCTCGTGTTACATCGCCGCGGCGGACGGGATGGAAGTCCTGGCCGACGGCAGCGAGCACGTTCGCAAGGCTCGCCACGACGTGCAGGAGTTCCTGCTCCTGAACCACCCGGTCGATTGCCCCATCTGCGACCAATCGGGTGAGTGCAAGCTGCAGGACTACTGGCTCGAGTACGGGCGCTACCAGAAGCGCATGCACGACGAGCCGGTCCACAAGCCGAAGGGTGTCGTCTTCGGCCCGACCATCGTCTACGACGCCGAGCGCTGCGTCATGTGCACGCGTTGCATTCGCTTCATGGACGAGGTCGCGAAGGATCCCGTGCTCGACATGCGCGAGCGCGGCAATCTGAACGAGATCTTCGTGGCGCCCGGCCGCCAGCTCGAGGGGCACTACACGTTCATGACCGAGCACGTGTGTCCGGTGGGCGCACTGACGACGCAGGACTTCCGCTTCAAGGCGCGCGTCTGGTTTCTCCGGACGGCGAACGCGGTCTGCCAGGGCTGCGCGACGGGCTGCAACGCGCACCTCGACTACGACCCGCGTTACAACAAGGCCTATCGCTACCGCCCGCGCGACAACGAGAAGGTCAACAAGTTCTGGATGTGCGACGAGGGGATGCTCACGTACAAGGAGGCGCACGACGATCGCGTCCTCGAAGCCCGCGTCGGGAGCGCGGAGTCGCCCGTCGCGCGAGCCCTCGACGAAGCGAGGACGATCTTCGGCGGCGTATCGGCAGGGTCCATCGCGATCGTGCTTTCTGCGCAGCATTCGCTCGAAGACAACTGGGCGCTGCGTGAATTCGGCACCGTGCTCCTCGGAACCGAGAATCTGTATCTGACGGGTAAACCCGACGGATACGAAGATACGATTCTGATTCATCGCGACAAGAACCCGAATACCCGCGGCGTGAAAGAGCTGGCGCCGTCGGCCAAGCCGTTCCGATCGCTGCTCGACGACGTCGCGTCGGGCCGGATCACCCACGTCGTCGCGCTCGGCGGGGCTGCGCCGACGGATGCAGCGGGGCTGCGGCCGGCGAAGGTCGTCGTGATCGCGGCGCACGAAGGGCCGCTGACGGAGCTCGCGCGCGTCGTCCTCCCGGCGACGTCTTGGGCCGAGCAGGGTGGAACCTACGTGAACGCCAAGGGGCTCGCGCAGGCGAGCGAGAAGGCGCTCGAGGCGCTCGGGTCGAGCAAACCCGCGTGGACGCTCGTCGCAGACCTGGCCATCGCGCTCGGGCTCGAAGTGCCGTGGACGAAGTTGAAGCAGATTCGCGCGCGCCTCGTACCCGCGAGCGAAGGCTCGATTACGAGTGGCGCAACGGCGAGCGGCGCGGCCATCGGCCAAGGCAGCGCGGAGTAAACCATGACTGTCATGCAGGTCGTCTGGGCGCTCGTCAAAATTCTGATCATGGTCATGTTCGTGCTGAACCTGGCCGCGATTCTCACGTGGGCCGACCGCAGGCAAAGCTCGATGATTCAGGACCGCATCGGTCCGAACCGCGCGGTGCTCAAGATCTTCGGCAAGGAGTTCCGCCTCCTCGGGCTTCTGCACCCCGCCGCGGATGGCTTGAAGTTCTTCACGAAGGAAGACTTCATGCCGCCGAACGCGGACCCGTTGCTCTTCACGCTCGCGCCGATCATCGCGATGGGCATGGTCTTCACGCTGGTGGCGACGATCCCGTTCGGCGACACGATCTGCCCGCACGAGTTCACGGTGGCGTGGCCCAACATCTTCGTGGGGCCGGCGGTGCCGGCCGTGGGCGTCTGCACCGCAGACGCGCGGACGGGCTACTACCCGATCGACCTGATGGTCGCGCCGCTCGGCGTCGGCCTCCTGTTCGTGTTCGCGATGGCCGGGCAGTCGATCATCGGCGCTGCGATTGCGGGCTGGGCGAGCGACAACAAATTCAGCTTGATGGGCGCTCTGCGCGCCGCGAGCCAGATGGTGTCGTACGAAGTGACGCTCGGCATGTCGCTCATCGGCGCGCTCATGCTCTACGGCACGATCCAGCTCGACCAGATGGTGCGCTGGCAGAGCGATCACGCGTGGGGGATCTTCGTCCAGCCCCTTGCGTTCTTCTTGTTCTTCACGGCGTCCGTCGCCGAGAACAAGCGCATCCCGTTCGACTTGCCGGAAGCGGAGAGCGAGCTCGTATCCGGGTACTTCACCGAGTACGCGGGAATGAAGTTCGGGATGTTCTACTTCGCGGAGTACGCAGAGGTCGTCACCGGCTCGATGCTTCTCGTCACGATCTTTCTCGGCGGCTGGTCGCTCCCGTTCTTGCATCGCGACGGGCTCACGATCCAGTTCGGCAGCCTCAAGCTCGTTCATTCGCTCGTGCCCCACGTGTGGATGACGATCATCGGCGTGCTTGCGTTCTTCGGCAAAACCATCGCCGTCTGCTGGGTGCAGACGTTCGTGCGGTGGACGCTGCCGCGCTTTCGCTACGACCAGCTCATGAAGCTCGGGTGGCGGATCCTTCTGCCGGCGTCGCTCGCGAACATTCTCGTGACCGGGGTCATCGCGCTCGCGGTGTACACCGCGGGCCCCGCCGTGGGGCACGCGCTCCAGGTTGCGGCGGACCTGTCGCAGGCGCTCGTCGCGGCGCTGATCACGGTTCTCTTCGTCCGCGGCGTCATCGGCGCGTTCGCGCCGCTGTCGCATCCCCGGTCGCTCATCGGGTATTCGGCGGTTGTCGCGGCCAAGCGGGGCGGCACCAAAGCCACGCCGATGCAGGCTTAGAGCACCCGAGAGGCAACGTCATGGCGACCCCGACCTTCCCCAAGAAAACCGCGAAGCTGAACGCCAAGCCGGTCGACTACGTGCGCCGCAACGCACAGGTCGAAAGCTACCTGCCGGAGATCATTCGGGGCGTCGGCGTCTCGATGAAGCACTTCTTCGAGAACACGCGCGAGATGGTGCGCGGCGAGCGACCGGACCCGGTGCTCGAGCGCTACGACGACGGCATCACCACGATCTCGTACCCCGAGCAAAAGCGTCCGTATCCCGAGCGCTTCCGCGGCATCCACCGGCTGACGACCCGCGAGGACGGGAGCATGCGCTGCGTCGCGTGCCTGTGCTGTTCGACAGCGTGCCCCGCCCAATGCATCTTCATCGAAGCGGGTGAGTACCCGCCGGGCGACAAGCGCCGCGGCTACGAGCGATATCCCGTGAAGTTCGTCATCGACGAGCTGCGCTGCATCTTCTGCGGCTACTGCGTCGAGGCATGCCCTTGCGACGCGATTCGCATGGATACGGGGCTCCACCCCGTGCCGTATGACTCGCGCGATCAGTTCATCTACGAGCGGGACCTGCTCATGTCCCAGAAGGGTCAGGACGGCACGTTCGAGACGCACAATCCGCGTCACGAGCCGGGCGAGCCGACCCACCCCGGCGTGACGCGCGAACACGGCCATTGACGACTGCGGGACGTCGCTCCTGAGGGCCCGGATCGGCGAGGCCCACTTTCCCGCGGACCTCTCGGACGTCCGCCGCAATGGCGCCGCAGGTCGGGCGAGATTGCCGCGTGTCCGTGGACACCACGCGCCGGCGCGGGACAGGTAACCGGCGCCCGGGGAGGAGCCCCGCGGCCGATATCTGGGCTATGGGCCTTCCATTGCCTTGGCAATGAAAGGCCCATAGTTCGGCCGATTTCGCGCGGGTTCGAGGAGAGCCCGGGCCGCCGCTCGGAGTTCGAATGGGGCGCCTCCCGTGTTGGCACGGGATGTGTTCTTTGGCTGGGAATGCACCCGGTATTCTTCGGTTTGAAGCGCGCATATTACGCCACGCTCGGGCTCACGCGACGGA
>DATHQY010000653.1:0-11824 GCA_035482215.1 Polyangiaceae bacterium
CGGAGCGCCGGCCAGGCTTCGCGGCGAAGGAGCAGCGCATGAAGGGCAGACGCGAGCCCCTCGGGCGTGACCGCGAGAGCCAGCTCACCGGCCTGGCCGTCCGCGAGCAGCTCGGGAGCGAGCCCCACCGCCGTCGACGCCACGGGCAAGCCGCTCGCGAGCGCCTCGAGGAGAGCGAGGCATTGGCTCTCGTAGTGCGAAGAGAGCACGAAGAGATCGGCCGCGGCGTACTCCGCGGGCATCGCGCGGGGATCGATCTGCCCGGCCAATTCGATCCGGTCGCCGAGGTCGAGCCGACCAATCAACATCTCGAGCGCCCGTCGTTCGGGCCCCTCGCCCACGATTCGCAGGCGAAGGCCGCGAAGCTCCGAGCCCTCGCCCGCACGCAAGAGGCCGAGCGCCTCCACGAGAAGGCGGTGTCCCTTGACCGGCAGGAGGGACCCAACGGCCAGCAAACGCAGGGGACCGCCGAGAGGTCGCGGAGGCGATGCGGTGGGAGGGTCGTAACGAGCGATGTCGATGCCGAGCGGTGTCACGGCAATCGCTCTCGCGCTCCCGATGCGAGCGCGCAGGACCTCGGCATGCCATTTCGAGCCGCTCGTGAGTATGCGTGCCGCCGCGACCGCCGTGCCGAGGCAAGCACGACCGGCGACCGTTCGAGCTCCGCCGAAGCCAATCGCGGGCAACGACGCGGGCTCGCCTCCCATCGACGAGACGAGCAGGGGGCGACCGACGAGCCTCGCCGCGATAGCCCCGGCCACGGCCGGCTCGGTCGCCCAGAGCGCATGAATGACGTCCGGCGGACGAGCCCGGGAGTCCCGCGCGAGCCACGAGACGGCTCGGATCAACGGACCGATGCGCTCCACCGTCCGAAGGCCGGCCGGGGGGCCCGCCGGGAAGGCACGCACTTGCACGTTCCCGATACGAAAGCGCGAGCGCCCGCCGCGGCTGCGCAGCGAATAGACGGTGACCTCGTGTTCCTCGGCGAGGCGATGCGCGAGCGCGGTCAATCCAGGCGACCAAACGTCGGCCTCGTCGAGCTGAAAGCTGGGCGCGATCCACGCGAGACGCAGGCGCACGGTCCATCATATCGGATTCCGCACGGGTTTCCGCGCGGAACCCGCGAAGGCAGGCGACTCGATTGCCCGCGCCTACGAGCCGAGGTAACCCCACGCATGGTCGGACGCCGTGCAGCGCAAGGGGCCGGGCGCCTCGCGACCCACGCACTCGTCCAGCTCAACCTGCGCACGCACCGCACCTGGGGGCTGCCGATACTGCTTTTTGCGCCCACCTCCCGGTGCAACTCCCGCTGCGTCTCGTGCGACTTCTGGAAGACCGACGGCGCGAACGACTTGCGGCGTGAAGAAGTCGCTGCACTTTGCGCCGAACTGCCCGCGCTGCGAACGAAGCTCGTGGTCTTCACGGGGGGCGAGCCGCTCGTGCGCGAAGACGTCTTCGAGCTCGCCGATCTTTTTTTGGCCCAAGGCGTCGTGTTGCATCTGCTCACGAGCGGGCTGGCGCTCGAGCGACACGCGGAAGCGGTCGCGAAGCGCTTCGCCGCCGTCACGATCTCACTCGATGGGCACACTCCGACGCTGTATCGGCAGGTGCGCGGCGTGGATGGGCTCGGCGCGGTCGAGCGCGGCGTACAGCGGCTCAAGGAGATCGCGCCCGATCTGCCGGTACGAGCGCGCTCCACCTTGCACAAGCACAACTTTCGCGCGCTCCCCGACCTCATCGCGAAGGCTGCGACCATGGGTCTCGAGCAGATCTCGTTCTTGACGGCCGACGTGAGCGCGGAGGCGTTTTCGCGAGCCGCGTTCTCGCGAATGGCGCCCACGCCGAGCCCGCACTCCCTCTTGCTCGACGCGGGGGAGACGGACGAGTTCGAACGAGTCATCGAAAAAGCCCTTGCAAGTCACGCCGGCGCGTTCGATGAAGGGCGCGTCGCCGAGCGCGGCGATCGACTCCGCCGACTCGCCCGCTACTATCGCGCGCACCAGAAACGGGGGCCGTTCCCCGAGGTCCGATGCAACGCGCCGTGGGTGAGCGCCGTGGTCGAGTCCGACGGGACGGTGCGCCCCTGCTTCTTCCAACCCGCGATAGGGAACCTTCGCGCGAAGAGCCTGCGCGCATGGCTCGACGAGGAGATGGTCCGATTCCGTCAGGGCCTGAAGGTGTCCGCCAACGCGACGTGCCAGCGCTGCGTGTGTTCGCTGCGCCTCGGCCTCCGCTCGCGCCTCTGGTGATCGCTCTCTACTCGAGGGTCCACTGCGTAAACTGAATGCTCAGCGGCCGCCGGTCGCGTGGGGCAAACCACCGGCCGTCCCGACCGTTCCAGAAATCACAGCGAAACTCCACCCGGTTCGCGCTCGCTTGCCCATCGAAAGAGACCGTGTCGATCGTCCTCCCGTCGCGTGGATCGCCCGTATACACCCCGAGCGTCACGCCATTGACGACGAGACGTACGTGATGTTCCTTCCACGCGGGGTTGAAGAAGGTGAAGCGGAGTTTCACGGCGTGCGATGCCCGCATCGAGAATTCAAGAGTTACTTCCCCACCGAGTCCCCATCGCCATTGCTCGCGCGAATCTTGTTCGAAACCCGAAAGGCCAGTCGTATCCACTTCGAGCGGCACCGGTTTCGCGAGAATGTTTACGGCTCCCTTGCCAGGCTCGAACGCGCGTTGAAGAGTCGCCCCGAGGCCCGCGTCACGGTCGACTTCCGCCCTCAGAGCCGGCGGCTTCGCGACGAACGCCAAGGCATTCCCGTCCGGCAGCGACACCTCCGCGAGCGGCGGCCCGAACCGCGTGTAGAAATCGTCGGCGCAGCCGGGGGGGAGCTGCGAGGTGTGGAGCTGCAGACCGGCGAAGTCGTTCCGAGCGAAAAATTCCGAGAAGAACGCCCATTCCTCGTCGTCGAAACATCGCGTCTGGCGGCGCGCACGAAAGACGTCGTCATTGTCCGGAGCGAACATCGCGTCCCAGTGCGCGCGCATGAACGGCCTCAGCTGCAACGGATCGAGGCGACCGAAGTATTCCCCGACCAGCTTCTTCCGGTGGTACGGAGCATACGCCAAATCGAGGTGATTCTGGACGTAGTACGGGCAAAGGCCGTCGTTCGTCCCCACGCCATTGCCGCCGGTCACGCAAAATGGCCAATCGAGCAGAGCCTCGCCCGGCTGACGACGTATCGTCTGCATATAAGCGCGGAATGCGTCGGAATATTCGTAGAGCGCGCGGCCATGAGCGTCCGGCAGCGCGGTGCGCGCCTCCACGACCGCCACCACGACCATGGCCCCCAGAAACCACTTTCGGAGACGCGCGGGAAGCGCGGCCGGATCGCACGAAAGCGCAAATAAAGCAAACAATATAGGATAGACCACCGTGATTCGATCGGCGATGCGCGCAAACGCAAACCATGGAAATAGCTTGAGCGTCGGACTGAAGATCGGGTGATAAGCGAGACACATCGCCAACATCGTCACGGCGGGTACGTACATGGGCCATCGTCGCCGTTCACAGTAGAGCCCTCCAATCCCCAAAATCAGGAGAGCCCAGCCCACCCTGCCCGTCCCCGGCGGCACCGAGGCGAAATAGGGTAGAAGCAAGCGCCATGGCGTTTGCCCGTGTATGCCCGACGGCATCGCCGCGAACTCAGGGGACCTTGCCACCTCCGCGATCTGCAATGCGAGCGGGACGTAAGCGACGCTGGCAACGACCCAGATGACGAAAATTCCACCGATGGATATCGGGTGCCGAGCCAGTTCAGCCTTGGAGGACAAATAGGCATGGCCGAAGCCGTTCACGCGCCGAGCCGGTGCGCGTGTCCAACGCCACGTCACGAGCACGAAGAGAAAGACACCGGAGACGAACAGCGACATGAGAGGCAGGCCCGCGACGTAACCGAGGTCGAGTCCGAAGGACAGACTCGCGAGTGCCGCGCGACCGAGAAGCAGACGGAGGGACACGGGATAGCGAAGTACGACGCGTCTGACGATCACGAAGTCCGCCAGGAAGCTCAGCACTGCCCAGTGGATGACCGCGATGTTCAGGTGGTTCGGATACTGCTGTAGCGCGTAGAAATTCATCGTGCCGACGAGCAGCGCAGTCGTCGCGGCCCGGCGGCGTCCAAAGTCACGCTGGAGAAGGACGTAGGAGCCAAACAGCGTAATAAAAGTGCTTATAAGATAATATATCTGCAGCCACGGCCCCGGCCCCCCCAGCAAAAACAGCAGCGCGAAGAACGCTTCTCGTTCCGGCGCCCATGGCTGAAATACACCGTTTACGCCATAAGGAAAGAAGGCTTGATCCGTCACGAGATCGAGATGCGGAAGCGGATTGAAATGAAGATTGCGGGAAAAATAGTAGCCCAGGCTCGCCCATAGGGAGACATCGTCGGGACCGGCCAACATCCCGGAAATCCGGTTGCCCACGAGACAGCTGATGAGCCACGCGGCGGCCGCGGACCCGGCGCCGGCAACGGCGGTCGAATGCGCCTTTGCCCAGCGGCAAGCGGAGGGGAGGTTGCCGGCCCCGGGTGCTCGTTGGGTCACGGGCGCGTCGCGCGGTTCGTTCTAGCGGCGCAAGCTCGCGCGAAAGTCGCGCACCGCGCCCGTCTGGTCGCGCCGTGTGGAGAGCGTCGCCGCCAAGCCGCGGTCGAGATCGGGCGGAATCTCGCCGGCGTGATCCCGCGTCACTCCGTGCAGCGCGACGCGCGGATCGAAGCGGCCCGGCTGGGCCGAGCGCACCGGAAGGGCTTGTTCGGGCTGCATGAGAAGAAATTTTAGCACGGCCCGGCGGCGCGCTAGCGTGTAGGCCCTTGGCCCGGATTCTCTTCGCGCATGGTCATCTTCTGCGTCGCGACGCGAAGCAGTTCGCGATCGGCAAGCCCTACCCGCCGCTCGCCACCCTCTTTGCCGCGGCCCATGCACGCGCGCTCGGTCACGAGGTCGCGCTCTACGATCCGATGCTCGCCGAGGACACGTCCGACTTCGCCGCCGCGATCGAAGGCGCGCGGCCCGATCGGGTCGTCCTCTACGACGACGCGTTCAACTGGTTTACCAAGATGTGCCTCTCGCGGATGCGAGACACCGCGTTCGCCATGATCCGCGAGGCCCGGGGTCGGGGGCTGCCCGTGATCGTCGCCGGCCACGACGCCGCCGAGGATCCGGAAGCGTACCTGCGGGCGGGGGCATCGTTCGTCCTCCAGGGCGAAGGCGAGCTCACGCTGGCAGAGCTCCTCGCGAGCTTCGATCGCGCAGAGGGCGATCTCGAGAAAGTTCGCGCGGAGGCGGCCGAAACGATCGCCGGCCTGTCGCTTCTCCATCGCGGCTTTCTCCGGCGCACGCCTTCGCGCAAGCTCCTGAAGGATCTCGACACCCTGCCGCTCCCCGCGTGGGACCTCGTCGACATGGCGCGCTACCGCGCGTTCTGGATGCGCCGCCACGGGTATTTCTCGCTGAACGTAGTGACGACCCGCGGCTGTCCCTATCTGTGCAACTGGTGCTCGAAGCCCGTGTACGGCAACACGTACCACACGCGATCGCCGGCGAACGTTCTCGCCGAGGTCCGCCTCCTGCGCGAACGCTACGCGCCCGATCATCTCTGGTTTTGCGACGACATTCTGGGGCTCAAGTCCCAGTGGCTCATGGCCTGGTCGCAGGCCGTCGCCGAAGCGGGTCTGGCGACGCCGTTCCTCTGCCAGACACGCGCCGACTTGATGACCGAGGACAACGTCCGGGCCCTGGCTCGCGCGGGCGCCCGCGAGGTCTGGCTCGGCGCGGAGTCGGGCTCGCAGCGGATTCTGGACGCGATGGAGAAGGGCATCTCGGTCGAAGAGACGCGTAGAGCGGTGGGGCGCCTTCGCGCGAACGGCGTTCGCGCCGGGCTTTTCCTCCAGTTTGGCTACGAGGGCGAGAGCTGGGGGGACGTGCAGGCCACGCGCGCGCTCGTGCGCGAGCTCCTGCCGGACGACATCGGCATCTCGGTCAGCTATCCCCTGCCCGGCACGCGCTACCACGCCAAGCTCGACGCTCGCCTCGGCGAAAAGCGCAACTGGCGCGAGAGCAACGACTTGGATCCGCTCGTACCGAGCCGCTACACGCCGGGCTTTTACCAGACGCTCTCGCGCGTCGTTCACGCCGAATTGCGGGCCTTACGCGGAGCGCGGGCCCTGAAGATCCTGCTTCGGCGCCCTTTGGCCGCCGACGCCAGCCGGATGCGCGTCGCGGCCGAGGTACGGCATGCGGCTCCGTGGCTGGTTCAGCGCTTGCGGCTCGAGGCCGAGCGCCGGGCAGTCCGTGAGGATTGACGCGAGGCGGAGCTAGGCCTAGGGTACGAATGTAGTCTGAGAGGCGGCAGAGACGATGTCCCGACATCTCAACAAGTTCTTGCTCTTGCTCGTAGTCCTGGCGATCGGCGTTGTGGCCGCGTGTAGCGGTGACAACAGCACGACCGAAGATTCGGGTTCGCCCGGCGAAATGACAGGCGGCTGAGCCGCCCACGCAGGCGCGGCTCAGGGCCCGCCTTCGAGTAGGGCGCGTGCCTTTTTTGCGGTGTCGCTGTCGGTAGGTCCGGCGGCGAGCGTCGCGAGGTGCTTTTTGTCCGCTTCGGCTGCCGTCAGGTCGCCGGCATCGTCCGATGCGCGGGCGCGGACCTGCAGAGCCTCCGGGTAATCCTCCAGGAGGCGGAGGGCCTCGCCCGCGGTGCCTCGCGCGCGCGCGGCGTCCCCTTCGGCTAGCTGCGCAGCGGCGAGCGCGCACCACCCGTACGGAGAGTACGGTTCGAGGGCGAGCGCCTGGTTCGCCACGGCGGCCGAGCGCGCCGGCTGCCCGGCGCGAAGGAGCGCCTGCGCCAGGCGAAGCCGAACGCGGAAATGGTCGGGCGTCGCTTCCAGCGCGCGCTGCAACGCGGGCAACGCGCCCTCGCCCCGCAGATCTTCGTCTGGACCCGTCGCGTGTCCCGTCGCGCGGTCGCCCCGGCGGAGCCAATAACTGCCACGCACGTTTCGTTCGGCGCGAACCGCCGCGCAGCTCACGAGCGCGACGCCGAGCGCGTACGCCACGAGAGCGATCACCGGATTGCGCGCGTGCGGGCGCGGGGGCTCCGCGTGGGTGGCGACGAAGCCGAGCGACAACCCGGCGAGCGCCAGCGTGCCCGGCATCTCGAGCGGGAAGCCCGAAAGAGACACCACGGCCATGGCGACCAGCGCGCCCGCCGCCGCTGCCGCATGCGCGCGTCGCTCGTCGTTCTCCGTCCGAAGCGACCGCCGAACGGCCACCGCGGTCGCGCCGGCGAGGACGAGCAGCGCGGCGAGGCCGAGCGCGCCTGTCTCGGCCGTGCGCTCGAGGAGATCGTCGTGCGCTTGCCGGGGCACGAGGCCCGCCGCGAGAACGCCGTCGCGCGTCGCCCCGGGCTCGGCATAGCGCGGGAACTGCACGGGCCAGTTGCCCGGCCCGACCCCGAAGAGGGGGTAGTCGCGCGCCATCGCCAGGGTGCGTCGCCATAGGCCGAAGCGGGTGCGCAGGGCCGTCGAGCGCGTGTCCACGCTGTCGTGCAAGACGTCGACGACGCCTTCGTACCGTTTCGTGTCGCCGGCGTCGCGCGGATTGAAACGCCCCGGCAGGGTCGCCGCAACGCCCGCGCCGAGCGCCAGGACCAGCACCGCGGCGATCGCCCCTCGCGAGGGGCGCATCCCCGCGAGGTAGGCCGCGACGAGAAGACCGGCCGCCGCGCCGAGCCAGGCGCCGCGCGCGCGCGTGACCGCCAGGTACAGGAGCTCCAGCACCAGGGCCACGGCGAGAACGATGCGGGTGTCGCGGCTCGGGCTCCGGACTACGGCTCCCAGCCCGAGCGGAAGGGCAAGGGCCATCACTTCGGCGGCGAGATTGCGATTGCCGAAGGTCGAGCCGGGCGTGCTGATCACGGGGATCTTGAAGGGCAACCACTCGACGTGCTGGAGCAAGCCCACGGCCGCGACCACCGCCGCCGCCACGGTGACCGATTCGAGCACGCGCCTTCGCGCGGTGGACGACTCGTATACGACGCTCGCCCCCGCGGCGACGGCGAAGAGCGAACCCCATCGCGCGAACGCGGCGGCGGCGTAAGGCGTGGCCCGCCCGCTCACGCCGGCGACGACCCAGGAGAGCGCCGTGGTCGCGAGGACCAGGAGCACAGCCGCGGTGACCGCACCCGTCCAGCGGGGACGCCCCGAGGTCGCGCGCGCGTGCACGTAGGCGAGGAATCCGAGCGACGCCGTGACTTCGAGCGCGGCAAACTTGGGGACGAGGAAGGGTGCGTCGAGGGCGGGCGCGTAGAGGAGCAGCACCAGAAACGCCGACCCGCCGCTCGCGAACGCCGCGAGCTCCGTCGCGTGCACTCTCACGTGCCGACGGAGTCCATCGCGGCGGAGGCTTCGCGCGGACCCTCGAGCCCGACGCGCAGCGCTTCCAGCCGCGCGGCAAAGCGATCCATAACCCGCCGGCGGTGATCCGAAAGATGCAGCTTGAGGATTCCGTCGCCGAGGATGACGTCGGCTGCGGTGGCCTTGGCCGCGCGCCGCCGCAGGTGGTAGCGCCAGCCCCAGCGAAGGGCCTTCTCGAGCACGGGGGCAATCGGCGCGAGCGCCATCTCGTGAAGCCATTGCGCGGAGGACGGCGAGGGATCGCCCGCTCCGGCGAGCGCTCCGCTCAGGGCCGAGTGGGCCGCACGCGGCGCGAAGGCGGGGAAGAACCGCCGCACCCATTCCAGGTTGCGTTCGCAGAAGGCCGCGTACGTCGCGTGACCGGTGAAAGGCAGCGCGCACACGAGTTGATGCGCCGTGAAGAGATCGGGGTGATACGCAATGGCGAGCTCGTTCTCGTCCACCAGATAATTGGGGCAGATGATCTGGCGCGTTCCCGTGAGCTTGGTCGCGAGAAAGAGCCTCGTGTACGCGGTATACGCACGGCCGCGGGCGGCCACGACGAAGAAGTCCACGTCCGGCCGAGCGCCCGGGTTCTTGTGCGCGACGCCCCCCGAGACGACGAGCGCTCGCACGAAGGGCAAGGACGCGAGCGACGAGAGCGTCTTTCGGTTGCGCTCGAGGAGGGTTCGCGTGAGCGCCTCGCGCTCGGGCATCGCGTCAATCAGGTGCTCCCGGCCTTTCAGCGCGAGGTAGCCCGCGGGATCGAGGGTGAGTAGGCCCGAGAGGGCCGGGCTCTTCGCGAGTCGACGCACACTCGCCTCGGTCAGCACGACCCCCAGCGACGCCGCCAGGGCTTGATGCACCGGCAGCGGCGAATCGAAAATATCGGCGTAGACGACGGTCGCCAGGAGGGCCCACTCGGCGGCGCTGAGCCCCGGCGGCCCAGGGTCCAAAGGCGGTGGGTGCAAGGGCGGAGGGAGCGCGGTCGTGTCGGGCGGGCCATCGTCCTCGGGTCGCCTCCCGCTCGTCTTCACGCGCACCGGAGCGGCGAGCCGCGCGCGCGACCACACGGCCTCGGCCGTGCGGGTCCAGGAGAAGTGCCGCGCACGCTGCGGACCTTCGGATCGCATCTTCGCCCGGGTATCCGCGTCCTGCAGCATTTCGCCGATGGCCTGCGTGAAGGCCGCGTCGTCGCCCGGAGGAACGAAGCGCGCGACATCGCCGCCCACCTCGCGCAGCGCCGCGATGTCGGACGCGATCACCGGCGTGCCGCACGCCATGGCCTCCAGCACGGGCAGCCCGAAGCCCTCGAGGCGCGCGGCGAAGACGAAGAGATCGGCTCCGGTGTAGAGCTCGACCAGATTGGGCTCGCTCACGTAGCCGAGCCAGTGGACACGACGCCCCGCCGTTCGGGCTTCGAGCGCGCGAACGAGATTTCGATCCTTCCAGCCCCGCCCGCCCACGACGACCAGATCGTGGTCCGCCGCTTCGGGCCCCAGGCGATCGAACGCCCGCAGGATCGTGACGAGATCTTTGCGCGGCTCGAGCGTCCCGACCGTGAGCACGTACGGCCGGGGCAAGCCGTACTGCGCGCGCACTCGCGCCACCGCTTCTGCGCTCGCGGGCCGGCACGAGGGATGCGCGGCCCCGGGCCAGATGGCGATCCGCTCGCGCGGGATCCCGAGGAGGCTCTGGATGTCGTGCGCCGAGGCTTCGGAGACCGTTCCGATCACGCTCGAGGCGGCGACGGACTGCCGCAAGATGCTGCCCATCAAGAGGCGCTTCCGCGCGGTGAAGTGCTCGGGCATGCGCACGATCGCCATGTCGTGCACCACGTTCAGACTGGGGCACGGCGAGGCGAGCGGCACGGCGTAGTTCGGGTAGACGCCGGCGTCGACGCGCTCTTCGACCAGAAGGCGCGGCACGTCGATCTGCATCCACGCCGCTCGCACCCCGAGGCCCTCCACGCGCAGGTGAGGCGCCCAGCGCGCGGCGAGCTCCGGCGCGGGCGGGCGGTTCGACAGGAGAACGACTTCGTCGCCGGGTTGGCGGGTCTGAAGCAGAGCGTCGACCAGATGCTCGGTGTAGTAGCCGACCCCGGTGCGGGCCGAGCTACACGTGGAAATCTCGACCGACAATCTCATAGGCGAAGCCAGCGGCCCATAATCCGCCATCGCCGGCCTTGCGACAAGCGCCGCCCGGGAAACGAGAATCTTCTATTGTGCAGCGCATGCAGGCAGAGCCCTGGACCGACGCGGATCGGCTCGTAAACCGCTTTGCTCGCGCCCTCGTGGTGCTCCTCGCCGCCGTACTTCCGTTCGAGCTGCCGCTCTTTCGCCTGGGGCCGCTCCAGATCACGACCGTCGAGCTCGCGCTCTATGCCGCGCTGGCCGCCTGGGCCGTCGCGCTCGCCCTGGCCTGGGTACGCGACCGTTCGGTCCTCTCCTCCGCCATCGCCGCGCTGCGCACGGAGACGGTCGTTCAGGCGGCCTTGCTCTGGACCGCCGTCCACTTCGCCTCGGCCCTCGCTGCGCCCTCGTACCGAGCGGCGGCGCTCAAGTTCGCTCTGCGAAGCCTCAGCGGCGTGCTCGCCTTCTTCGCCGTTCGATCGCTGGCCCGTCATCCAGAGGCGGGCCGGTTCGTCGTGCGGGTCTTCCTGGCGCTCCTCGTGGGAGCAGGGCTGTCGGCGGCAACGGCTCTGGTCGATGCCCTCGTCCCCGCGAGCGGCGCGCTCTGGGACTTCTTTCGCGCGGGGCGCTTCACCACCTTCGGCCTCCCGCGCGCGAGCGGCGTGTTCGCGTACCCGACGATCGGCGCGATGTACTGGGAGGCGGCCATCCCGCTCCTCATCGTCGCGCCGTCGCTCGTCGCGAGCGCGGGCGTGCCAGGGCGGGTGCAGAAAGCCGTGCAGATGGGTGTCGCCCTCGGCGCCGCGCTGCTTATCGAGGCCATCCTCGCCAGCGCGACGCGGTCTGCACTCGTCGGGGTGGCGGCGGGCGCGGGCGGAATGCTCGCGCTCGGACGGCGATCCAGCGGCGCGCTTCGAAACGCCGCCACGGTCACGATCGCCGTCCTCGTCTTCTTGACCGCGATTCCCTTCGCCGCGAGCGCCTTCGGCTCCTTGCTCGGACAGCGGCTCCGATTCTGGCACGATGATTCGTGGTTTCGGGCCGAGTACGAAGTCGGCCGCTCGCCGCCCGCGGTTTCGATCGGGCAGGTGTTTTCCGTACCGGTCACGCTGCGGAACACCGGCACGCTGACGTGGACGGCCCAAGGGGAGCATCCTTTTCATCTCGGCTCTCACTGGGTGGAGTCCGGCGGCACCGTGTCGCAGGCGGACTTCGAGGGCATGCGCACGGAGTTGCCCGGCGACGTGCCTCCCGGCGGCGTCGTCGCGCTCCGGGGGCTCGTACGAGGAC